>JBBRWV010000064.1:0-20982 GCA_038248985.1 Phycisphaerae bacterium | reverse complement strand
GATTACGCCAAACAGTGTTGGAATACCCGTTTCAGGGCCCACCTGTCCTACACCGCGCGAAACCTGACCGGCGACGTGATCGTAATGATCCGTCTGGCCCCGAATAACGCACCCCAGACAAATCACGGCCTGATACTTGCCCGATTTCGCCGCGGCCATCGCCAGCGTCGGGATCTCAAAGCAGCCCGGCACCTTGAGCACGGTGATCTGGCTTTCTTTGCCGCCATGCCGCGTCAGACATTCGATGGCACCTTCGACGAGCTTCTGCGTGATCAAGCTATTGAACTCGGCGACGATGATCGCAAACTTGTGATCCGCTTTGACAACCAGATCGCCGGCGCGCGTCTCAACCATGGAAGAATCCCTCAAAATACCGAGGATAATTGATTCGCCCGCGCTGAGCGGTCGATCGTTGTAGTGTATCGGTTCAAGCCCCCCGTCGCTACAGACCGATGATATCTTCCACGTACCGCATGTCTCGTTCTTTCGTCTATACTGCCGGGTTGAATGCCAAAGGTTCCCAAACAATTTATCGTCACGATTGGTCTTCGCGCCAAGCCGGACAAGGCCGCCGAACTCGAGACCGCGCTGCGCCAGCGCGTTCCCATCTCGCGCACCGAAGCTGGGATCATGGATTACCGGCTTTACCGTTCCCGCACGGACGATCATGTTTTCTTTCTCTTCTCCCGCTTCGCATCTGAAAAGTCCTTCGATATTCACCTCTATCAGCCTTACACCATGTCGCTCCTGGCGGAATATGAAGAACTTCTGGCCGATCCGCCCCGCGTGGAAACCTACGAAACTATTTTGGGCTGAATTTCGTTTGGGCCGACTGGTTATCAAAACCGATCTCCCCCCGCTACAATCCCACCCATGAAAACGATTGCTCGTCAACAGTGTATGAATCCCGACTGTGCAGCCACGTACGATGTGGGGCAGACGCTCACCGCCTGTTCCAAATGTGGTGAACTGCTCGATATCGAATACGATTGGGACAAGGCACCCATTCCCAAATCGCTCAAGCACTTCGAGCAGCGCTGGCAAACTCGCCGCTTCCCGCTGGATCATTCGGGCGTATGGCGCTTCCGCGATCTCTTCCCCTTTGCCGCCGATGCCATGGTCTGCACCATCGGCGAAGGACAAACCTTCCTGCAAAACGCGACCTGCCTCGGCAACCAACTCGGCATGTGGCCGGGACAACTCTACCTTCAGTACGAAGGCATGAACCCGTCGGGCTCCTTCAAAGACAACGGCATGACGGCGGCCTTTACCCATGCCCGCATCGTCGGTGCCAAACGCGTCGCTTGCGCCAGCACCGGCAACACTTCCGCCTCCCTCGCACTCTATGCAGCGCAAAATGGCTTCCAGGGCATCGTCTTCATCGGCACCGGAAAGATCGCTTTCGGCAAACTTTCACAAGCCCTCGACTACGGCGCACTGACCCTGCAAATCGAGGGCGATTTTGATGCCTGCTTGCGCCGGGTCCGCGACGTTTCGACCCAACTTGGCCTTTACCTCATGAACTCCGTCAACCCCTTCCGCCTTGAAGGCCAAAAAGCCATCATGTACCGCATCCTCGAAAGCCTCAATTGGCAAATCCCCGACTGGATCGTCGTGCCCGGCGGAAACCTCGGCAACTGCTCCGCCTTCGGCAAAGCTTTCGCCGAACTCCTTCACCTTGGCCTCATTCAACGAGCCCCACGCCTGGCCATCATCAACGCCCACGGTGCCAACACCCTTACCACCGTCGTCAACACCCTCGGCGTCTCTTGGAATGGCGGCCGCGTCGACAACGCCAAAATAAAGGGCCTCTACGCTGGCATGGATGAATCCAACTACCATCCGCACACCATCGCATCGGCGATCGAAATTTCGCGTCCCGTCAATCTGAAAAAATCGCTGCGTGCGTTAGAGGTCATGAACGGCGTCGTCGCCGAAGTTACTGACGAAGAAATTCTCGAAGCCAAGGCCCTCATCGGCCGCTACGGCTTCGGTTGCGAACCCGCGTCGGCCGCCACCATCGCCGGTCTGCAGCAACTGCTCAAAAACGGCACTATCGGCCGCAATGAACGCGTGGCCTGCATACTCACCGGCCACGGACTCAAAGATCCCGACGCGACCGTCCACTACCACACCGGCATCAAAACCAAGGATGCCAAACAACCTGCCGCCGAACCCACCTGGGGCACGCGGGCCAACAAGCCGCTCAAGGTAGCCGATGATGTACCGAGCATTCTTGCGGCCCTGGGGATGGCCAAAGATACCTTGGAAAAAAGTTCGCCCAGCGGTTACATCGAGACACACAGCGCAAATTTTCCGTTCGTAGAGTATTGATCTTCTGACCTGAATGGGAGCGTAAGCGAACATGCAGACGTGGCCCGACTGGTGATTTTGGGAACTCCATTTTTCCGATCATCTGCTACTTCGCATGGAGCAACGCAACTTCAATGCGGCCGATTTACGCGGAATGCTCGAGGACGCCCGAAGCGTCGTTCCTGCTCCTGATGCAAGTCGGTGGATTGCCTTAACACAATTCCGCAGCGCTGCTCGCGGCGCAAACACGGCAGGGAAGGGGAGGGAGTAGTGACCAACAAAGCTAAATTGTCGCTACTTCCATTCCCGTGGCTGGCCGGTGCTCTCAATCACGCTTTGCCACAAATCGCCGTCCGGATTTACGTTCTGGCGTTCGCGAATTGCCAGTGCCATCGGCACGTGTACGAAGCGGCCGTGCCAACTGCCGACGACCATTTCTGTTCGACCGGACATGGCGGCGTGCACTGCGGCGTGGGCTAAGCGCAAGCAGAATACGGAATCCGGCGGGCTCGCCGGCACGCTGCGGATGATGTAGCTCGGGTCGATGTATTTCACGCTGCACTCGAACTTCAGTTCCTTGAAGTGCCCGGTGATCGCATCGCGCAGGTACGGCCCAATGTCCTGCAATTTCAGATTACCTGATGCATCCTTCTGCGATGGGTCGCCGTGCAGCATCTCCTGCCCCGCTCCTTCCGCCACTACGATCACCGCATGCTTACGCCGCTCAAGCCGCTTGCGCAGCACATTCAGCAGACCCTTCTCACCATCCAGCGTGAAAGGAATCTCGGGAATCAGAACAAAATTCGCATCGCTCATCGCCAGGGACGCATAGCACGCGATGAACCCGCTGTGCCGCCCCATCAGTTTCACCAGCCCGACCCCGTTATGCGTGCCCTTCGCTTCCTGGTGAGCGGCGCGAATCGCATGCGTGGCGGAAGAATACGCCGTCTGAAATCCAAACGACTGATCGAGAAACTGGATGTCATTGTCGATCGTTTTCGGAACGCCGATGACGGAAATCTTCAGGCCGCGTTTTTCTATCTCGGCCACAATCGCCCGTCCGCCACGAATCGTGCCATCACCGCCAATGACGAACAGAATGTTAATGCTCATGCGTTCGAGGCAGTCGACGACTTCCACCGGATCCTGCTCACCGCGGGAGGAGCCGAGGATAGTCCCGCCGCGCTCGTTGATCTCCGAAACCATTTCCGGATCGAGATCGAGCACGTCGTAGCCGTAGCTCGGAATAAATCCCGCGTAGCCATTTTTGAAACCATAGACGTGCTTGACGCCATAGATCAGCGAAAGATTAAGCACCAAACCGCGGATGACATCATTAAGACCCGGGCACAGGCCGCCGCAGGTGACGATGCCGGCGCGGGTTTTCGACGCATCAAAAAACAGCTTGCGCCGTGGTCCGGCGAGTTCAAAACTGGGAAAACGATCAAGCGATACCTGCAGCGAGCCAATTTGCGCCAGCGTGTCCTGAATCAACACGCGGTCAGTGTCACCAATGTATTGCACGCCCGCCTGCGAATCGCTCAGCAGCGTCGCCAGCGGCGAATCCGCCCGGCATACGCCCAGCGTTCGAACCACTGTATCTGCGGGAGTGACCGATGCAATCAAAAATGGTGCCGCGCCCCCTTGCTGGGACTGGGACATGAAAGCCTCCGCCGATAGACGTTGCGAGCACCGTAGAACTACTTATCGGCGGATTCGGCGCTTCACTTCGAAAAGAACTTCTTGATCGAGTGAATCGTTGCCGCGCGGCCCACCCACCCAATGGAATCGGTCAGCGGAATTTCCTTCGGGCAGACCTTCACGCAATTCTGCGCGTTGCCGCAATCGGTGACTCCCCCATCGCCCATCACCGCTTCCAGACGCTCACCCGCATCCACCTTGCCGGTGGGATGCATGTTGAAATAGCGAACCTGCGAGAGCACCTGCGCCCCCACAAAATCGTTATCCAGTGTGAACTGCGGACACGCTTCCAAACAGCAACCGCACGTCATGCAGCGGGAAAGATTGTAGGATTCGTCCTGCGTTTTCGGATCCAGCTTCGGCCCCGCCCCGGCGTTGTAATAGCCGTCCACCGGAATCCACCCTTTGATCCGCTTCAAATTGTCGAACATGCGCTGCCGGTCCACGATCAAGTCGCGAACGATGGGGAACTTGCTCATCGGTGCCAGGATGATCACCGCCGTTGCCCCATTTTTTTTGCGCATCGGATCAATCAACGCCGAGCACGCCTGCCTGGCCACCCCGTTGATCAGCATCGTGCACGATCCGCACACTTCCTCAAGGCAAGCCGCATCGTAATTGATCGGCGAGGTCTTTTTGCCGTCGGCGGTTTCCGGCCGGCCCGAGATGAACTGCAGCACGCTCGTCACGTTCATGTTCGGGCGATACGGTACGCTGAAGGTCTGCCAGTATGGCACCGCGTCAGGTTTGTCCTGCCGCTGAATTTTCAAAACAATCGGAGCCTGATTTTCGGAAAGAGCCGTCATTGCGTTCAAACCTTTCTGAGCTTTGCGGAAGGTTTATCGCCGCCCGCTTCATTGTTTGTGTCTTCACCGGGCACCGTTTCGTCTGTCGGCAAACGCGTACCCACGGTTATCAGATACAAATGCGCTGTCGCCGCCAGCAGAAGCGCCGGTGCCGTCATATACACAATGCCACGATTGCCCGCCAAGCCCACCCATGCGGGATTGACCAGGCCGAGGGTGCAGTACGCCACTGCTCCGATCGTACAGAGCCACGCAATAACCAAACGCACCTGCCCCACCCGCGTCCGTCGATATGCCCGTGTCTCAGCCATAGTCCCAATTCCAGAAATTACGCCGCTCACTTCGGGCCGGCCGTCACCGGCGTCGTCGCCGTGCTCACGCCCGGGTTCTGCTTGCCGTAATCGCGCTTAACCGGCGCCGCCAGTTCAATGTCCACCGGCTCGTAAGAAATCTCCGCACGGCCGTCCCGCAGGGTGACAATCGTCGTCTTCAGCCAGTTCTCATCATCCCGCGGCAAGGCCCGGCTATCCAGCGGGATATCTTTCCGTGTCTCCAGCTCATCGGGAATCTTAAAGTGCGCACCGCGCGATTCTTCGCGTGCGATGGCCGCCTTCGTGATCGCTTCGCTCAACAGCAACATATCCCACGTAGCCCGCGTAAACGTCAACGTCTGGTTTGACCATGTGCTTCCATCGGGCGTTCCCAACCGGGTGCGATAGCGCTCTTTCAGATCTTCGATTAGCGAAAGCGTCTGCTTCATCCGCTTGTTCACGCGAATGATCGTGCAGTTGTCCGACATGCTCTTGCCCAGCTCCTTGTGGATCAAGTAGGGGTTCTGATCCCCCTTCGCATTCAAAATCGCTTCGTATTTTTTCTGTTCATCACGCGCCCGCGCTTCGAACACATGCGACGACACATCCGCCGCAGCGCCCTTGACGCTGTCAATGTAATTCTTGACGCTCGGGCCCATGTGGACGCCGGTGAATATGCAACTCAGCAGCGAGTTCGCACCCAGGCGATTCGCCCCGTGATACTGGTAGTCCGCTTCGCCCGCGGCATATAAGCCCGGAATATTGGTCGATTGATTTCGCGGATTCCCCTTCTCCATGCCGCCGCCGCCCTGGGCGACCGGCCGCATATCCTTCGCAAAATCCACCCACAGCCCGCCCATCGTGTAGTGAATCGCCGGGTAAATTTTCATCGGCTCCCGCAACGGGTCCACGCCCACGAACTTCTCGTAAATCTCCAGAATCCCACCCAGCTTCTTCTTCAAGACTTCGTACGGAATCCCCGTGGCCTTCTCCGTCAAATCCAGATAGGCCATCTGCCCGCCACCCACCCCGTAGCCCTGCTCGCACACGTAGAAAATTTCCCGCGTCGCAATATCCCGCGGCACAATGTTCTTGTACTTCGGATACATCCGCTCCAGGAAATAGTCCCGTTCGTCCTCGGGCACATCATTGCCTATGCGCACATCCCCCTTCTTCTTCGGAACCCAAATACGCCCACCTTCGCCACGGGCGGATTCGCTCATCAACCGGCACTTGTCTTCGCCGGGTATCGCCGTCGGATGCACCTGCACAAATTCGGGATTGCCCAGCCGTGCTCCTGCCGCGTAGCACCGCGCTGAAGCCGATCCCGTACAGATCACCGACATCGTCGACTGTCCAAAAATCAATCCGTTCCCGCCCGTCGCCATCACCACGGCGTCCCCGCGAAACGCCCGTATCTGCATGGTTCGCAGATCCTGCGCCACGATCCCCACGCTCTTGCCATTGTCATCCAGCACCGGCCAGAGAAAATCCCAGAATTCATACTTCGTGATCCGCCCTTCGGATTCCCACCGCCGCACCTGTTCATCCAGAGCGTACAACAACTGCTGCCCCGTCGTCGCCCCGGCAAAATGCGTCCGCTTGAAAAGCGATCCACCGAACAAACGCAAATCGCGGAAACCTTCCGCCGTCCTGTTGAATGGCACGCCCAAACGGTCCAGCAAATCAATGACGTTCGGCGCTTCGCGGGTCATCTCCAGCACCGGCGGCTGGTTCGCCAAAAAATCCCCACCCTTCAGTGTTTCGTGAAAATGTTCCCACTCCGAATACCCCTGCTGCCGCGCCACTTCATTACACGCATTAATCCCGCCCTGCGCGCAGACGCTGTGCGACCGCTTCACCGGTACCAGCGAAAACAAATCCACGGGGATATTGTCTTCCGCCAGCTTCATCGCCACGGCCAGACCGGCCAATCCCCCGCCTACAACAATCACTCTTTTCTGCGCCATGGAATTAACCTCAACTGAGTTTTTTACTTCGCGTTCAATTCGGATGCTGAATGCTCTGCCGGTACAATCAACAGACTATGATGGCTCTCGGGCTTGGTCTTTTCAGGATCGAGCGTCTTATCGCCCATAATCGCAAACGCCACCCACGCCGTCGTCCCGATCAGGAAGAGGCCGATGCCGAACGCCAGGCAGACATGACCCCAGCGTTTCTGTGCCGCCGCCGTTACCGTCAGCCCCCAGGCGATGGCCGCTGTCCACAGTCCGTTGGCAAAGTGGAATACCGCCGACCAAATCCCCACCAGGTAAAATATCCGCACAAACCAGTTGGTCTGGATCGCACTGACGGTCGTTTGGTACGCCACGTAGTCCCCCTCCTTGCTAACCGATTCAAACAAGGGATATCCGTTCACCCCGAACATCGCCAAACCCCACTTGTGCAGCGTGCCCACATGATAAACAATGAAGGCCAGCAGAATAAACGCCGTCCAACGCTGCAGCGAATACCGGATATTTCCGCCATAGTTGTAAGCCACGGTGTTATGCCTCTTCCCGACTGATGCAATCCAAATCCCATACACCATATGAAAAATCAACGGGAGAAAAATCGTCATGATCTCGATCACCGGCAATGCCGGCTCAAGATCATGAATCTTATTCACCATCGCCTGGTAATGCTGCGGCCACAGCCCCGCTGCATTGACCGTCAGGTGGACTGCAATATATCCGCCAAACAATATCCCCAGCAGGGAATGCAGGCGGCGCATCCAAAAATGCATCTGGCCACTCGGTTTTGCATAGCTCACCGGAGCGGTCGAACTCCCGTTTGCTTCCGATGCCGAATTTTCAGGGTTGGATTCGTTAGGAGGGGATACGGTTGTGCTCACGGTTAACAATCCTTTCTGGAAGGAAACCGTCGAACTCCGCAGCAGATCTAGAGGTAAACAACGGCTCAAAGATGATAGTGAATAAATCTATTCCCAGCAAGCCAATGAGGGACATTTTAATCGGTTTTTTCGCGAATCCCCAAAAAGGGAAGCCCTCAGCGTTCCATCATTTTCGAATCATATCGAATGCCCGTGTCGTTGCCCTTTACCGCCACCGGCAAAATAATTCGCATCGACTGACTAATTTCTGATCGATCCACGCGCCGCGTCGTCATTATCGGATCGCCTGATCCATCGTACACGTACAGGTAACTCTCATCCGACCCCATGAGCGTGAACTTGAACCGGCCGTGGGCATCGACCTTATGCCGCGCAAACGCACCCAATCCATCGGGATGCCCTATCGAAAAAACCGCACTCGTGTGCGGCCGTCCGCGCGGATCCACCACCTCTCCCGCCACTTGCGTACAGCCCGACGCGCACAGGGCAACCGTAATCATGAATAACCACATGGCTGGATAACGCATGTTATGCTCCTGCAAAATCACTCGTCGTTCGCACATGCTCAGAATAACGCCGATCTCCATCTGCGCCCAATCCGCCCGCCCAGCCAATAATTGTCCCGTTCCCTTGCGAACCTCCCCTCCGAACGGGTATCACTCCCCCTCCCCGTATTTACCCCAAAATCTCTCCCAGTCGTCCAAGGATGGTTTCGATGGCTCTCAATCCCCAGCAGCAACAAGTCGTCGAACATTTCCACGCCCGCGCCCTCGTCGTGGCCGGACCCGGCTCCGGCAAAACCTCCACCATCACCGCCCGCATCGGGCAGCTCCTCCTGCGCGGCCTTCCGCCCACCCAGATCCTTTGCATCACGTTCACCAACAAGGCCGCCCAGGAAATGCGTGAACGCATCACTTGTAAATACGCCGTTGGCAAGAAAGTCAAAGTGTGCACTTTCCACGCCCTCGCCGGTGAACTCCTGCGGAAATACGGCAGCCTCCTGGGCTACACCCCCAAAATGACCATCCTCGACAGCGAAGACCAGGAAGACCTCATGGCCCAGGTCGCACGCCAGGTTTTCGCCAATGATCACAACGTCGATTTCACCAAGCCCAAACTCCGCCAACTCCTCCTCACCGTCAACAACTGGCGGGAAAATCTTGAACCCATGAGCCTCCTGGAGAAAAAAGTCTACGAGGAGGAAATGGCTGATTCCGAACTCGTCGTCATCAAGGAATATCTTCGCCGCATGCACGCCAACAACACCACCGATTTCTCCGGCCTCCTCAGCGAAGCCGTCCGCCTCCTGCGCCTGCCCCAATCAGACGTCCCCCCCGCCGAGCGCCTCCTCGCAAGGCTGCAGCATCAATACCGCTTCATTCAGGTCGACGAATACCAGGACACCAACGTCGCCCAGAATGAAATCGTTGAGCTCCTCGCCGGCGCCTCCGACAACGTCCTCGCCGTCGGCGATCAGGATCAATCCATTTATGAATGGCGCGGCGCAAACCCCGAAGGCATCGCCAAGTTCATCAACCGCGGCAAAGGCAAGCACGGCTGCGCCGTTTACCAGCTCGCCACCAACTACCGCTCAACTCCCGAAATCATCGCCACCGCCGACAAGCTCATCAAACACTCCCCCAATCGCATCGCCGTGGAGTTCACCGCCGCCAACCCGTCCATCAGCCGCCCCCCGCGTCTCGACCCCTACAACACGCCAGAAGACGAGGCCAATGCCGTCGCCGAAAAGGTCAAAGCGTGTATCGCTCTCCTCAAAGTTCCCGCCGATGAGATTGCCATTTTCTATAGACTCAACGACATGTCGCGCCCCATCGAACAGGCCCTCGCCCGTCGCGAAATTACCTACAAAGTCTTCGGCGGCCAATCCTTCTATGACCGCGCCGAGGTGCGCGATTGCATCGCCATGCTCCGCCTCGTCTCCAACCCCATGGACGCCGCCGCGTTTACCCGCATCGTCAACAAACCCAAGCGGGGCATTGGCGACAAAACCATCGGCCAGATCGAAAACTACGCCGCCATGAAGACGATCGATCTCGTTTCCGCCTGCGGCCACGCCGATGACCTCTTCGACCACCAAACCGCCGACACCGTCAAACAAATTCACTACATTTATAAAATGGACGAAACCGGTAAAACCGCCGCCGACATCCTTGCCGAATGCATAAGCCGATCGAACTACAAGACCTATCTGGAAGAAAACGAAAAGGACAGCCCCGTAAAAATTGATGAGCGTAAGCGTTGCGTCGATGAACTCATCAACTCCATCGCCCTCTGGTGTCGCGATCATTCCGCGCGCGGTGAAGGCTCCACCATCGGCGATTACCTCGGCTACGTCGCCCTCCTCACCTCCAGTGACGACCGGGACAAGGGCGACTCCGTGCGCCTCATGAGCCTCCACTCCAGCAAAGGTCTCGAGTTCGATGTCGTCTTCATGGTCGGTGTCGAAAACAACCTGCTGCCCCACAAAAAGGCCGTTATGGAGCGCCCCGACGCTGGCCTCGCCGAAGAACGTCGCCTCTGCTACGTCGGCCTCACCCGCGCCCGCAAACACCTCTTCGTCAGCTATTGCCAGCAACGCCAGACCACGTTCGTCCGCGGCAAAGGCGTGAAATTCGAACAGGTCCGTCCCAGCCAATTCCTGCTTGAAGCTGCGCTCATCTCCGAAGCCGATTACCTCCGCAAAATCCCCGTCTCGCTCGTCTCCTGATGTGGCGCATAAAAAAGCGGGCTCGATCGTCAATTGAACCCGCCGAATTTAGTCGCTAACTATGCGAGCTTACTTCGCCGCTCCGTAAAGCTCGGCCACCTTGCTCCAATTGATAACATCCCAGATCGCCGTGAGATAATCCGGGCGTTTGTTCTGGTACTTTAAATAATACGCATGTTCCCACACGTCCACACCCAAAATCGGCTTCCCGGACGCCGCATTCGTCGGTGCCAGCACTGCGTCCGGCATGATCGGGTTGTCCTGGTTGGCCGTCGATGTAATGGCCAGTTTCCCATCCTTAACAATCAACCACGCCCAGCCCGAGCCAAATCGCTTTGTGCCCGCTTCCTGAAACTTCGTCTTGAAATCGGCAAATGAACCGAACGACGCCTTGATCGCCTCGGCCAACGCCCCGCTCGGTTCTCCGCCGCCTCCATTGCCCTTCGGCGCCAGCAGCGTCCAGAACAGCGAGTGGTTCACATGGCCGCCCGCATTGTTCCGCACCGCCGGACGAATGTCCTCCGGCACGCTGGACAGATTATTGATCAGTTCCTCCGCGCTCTTCGCCTCCAGATCCGCCTTGCCGGCCAGCGCGGCGTTGAGGTTCGTGATATACGCCTGATGATGCTTCCCATGGTGGATGTTCATCGTGGCGGTATCAATGACGGGCTCCAGTGCGTCGGCAGCGTACGGCAGGGCAGGCAGTGTGTGTGGCATAATAATCTCTCCGGAAATGACGAGGGCAAACAGTTATCCAGCATTCCTACAGATGTGCATCTATCAGTTGATTGTGGATCACCTTTATAGGCGGTCAATGTGCAACTGGTCAAGAAAAAGACCTGCTAGTTGGGCTTTTTCAGTTCCACCTTGAAGTCCGCGTCCTCGGTCGACAAATTGAGCGGAACCTTCTCATTATAGCCCGCATTCGCCACCCGCACCCAGAAATAAAGTCCATCCGCATTCTTCACGCGCACCACCACCACGTAACTGCCCTTGGCAACCTTGATCGGCACCAAACCGTCAGTTCCCGTGCCGGTACGCTCGACCACGGTCTTGCTGGAATTAAAAAGCGGCACAATCGTGTCATCAAAATAACGGTTGACCACATCTACATTCTGCGCCGGTCGGGGCGTCATTTCACTCAGCAGGCAGTCGATGAGAAAGTTGGACCAGATCACTTCTTCGTTCAGCCCCTTTAGCAACTTCACATTCTCCCGCACATGCCTCGCGCCAATTCTGAAGTCGTTCGAACTCGGTAGGTTCTTCTCCCGCGCAATCACATCACCCCAACCTCCCGTGTTATCCGAGTAATCCTTACTTATTTGATCCAACTTGTCGTACGCCACATCCGCCAACCCCAAAACGTGACTCCGTGGCACCACCGGCATAAGCAGCCAGATATCCGCCTTGACAATCGGCGATTTCGATTTATCAAACGCATTCACCCGCGACACCGACACCGTGATTACCGCCGGATTCTTGCGATATATGTGCGGGGAATAAAATGTCGGATCAATCGTCGACAGTGCCACCGCTTTCTCCGGCAACTTCAAGTCAAATCGTGTGTGTTGCTTCACCTCGATGAAATCAGGCTTCTCCTCCGGCAGTATCGCAAACACCCAGTCATGCACAATCGATGGCTTGTTCGCATCAACATCCGTGACCCTGCTCTTATCCACTGCCTTCTTGAAAAGTTCTTCGGACGGAAAATCATCCACCAAATGCCCCGTCGCCAACGACAGAGGCACAAATGTCGTGCCCATATCCATGTACCCAATCGGATAATACTGATGCATCCTTCCGCCCTTCGACGCCACCAGCCGAACCTGCGTCGGCGTGATGCGGAAATGAGAATCCGCATCTGCCGCCCGCGTCGGCGCCTTTTCGCCCATCTCGGTCTGCACCCGCACCACGATCACCCGCATATCCGCATCCGACCCCACCCACGTGCGTGCCGTCTTCGCATCCGCAACTTCATAAATCCCCCGGAGTTTGGCCATACTCTGAATCAACGTAGTATTCGCACCCGGCTGCACCGTATTTCGATAGCCATACGACTCCGTCAAAATATCCGGATGCTCCTGCGCAAACGCCTTCGCCCCACCCATCGATCCACCCGAAGCCAGCGACCACATCCCCGTGACGAATCGCTCCGGTGCCAGCCACACCGAAGCACTGCCGGTAATCTGCCCGTAACCATCGGGGGTCATCCGCTGCTCCGTGGGAAAACGATCAAACCCCAGAATCCTCGTTCCCAGCGGCAGCATCTCCACCCCGATGATCAAATTCCCCACGACGATCATCGCCGCAAAAAAGCCCGCAAACCCGCCGGCCAGGTGATCCGGCCACTTCGGCAACTTCGCCGTCTTGGGCACCGCCACATCCGCGATCAGCCGAATCAAGCCAAACGTAAGCAGGTACAACAACAAAAAGCCACACCCCCGCGCATACTCCGGACGCCAGTTTACAAAGAGTCCGCCCGCTGTTTCAAAATACGCCATCGCTATGAACGAGCCAAACGTCGCCGTCACCAGCGACAGGATCGCCGTCAATGCCCCTTGATTCGCCAGGTAAAGCGTCAGCAGCACGATCAGCAGGAGAGCCGTGATATTGAGAATCATACGTGTTTCCAGTTTCGGGTTTTCAGTTTCCTGTACGCTTGTGAACACACCTCGCCTGTGAAATGCCGCCACTATTTTTGCGCCGGCATCACGCCCGATGATGCCGAAGCCGGCGCACCCTTTTCCGGTGCCAACACGCGCGTCACTTCATTGATTGCCGTCACCCCCGAAGCGAACTTCCGTATCCCATGCTCCACCAGCAAAATCATGTTGTTCTTTCGCGCCAGTGCCTTCACCTGGTTCGTGTTTGCATTCGCCGCCAGCGCCTTTTTGATCTCATCCGTGATCACCATCACTTCAAAAATCCCCGTCCGGCCGCGATATCCCACCCCACCGCACTCCGGACAAATAATCCGGTTCCCCTTCTTATCCACCAGCGGCTCAGAATTCCCCTTGAATGACTGCAAATTCCTGCCGATCGGCAAATTGAGCCGCTTCAACGTGTTTTCATCCGGCTGATACGGAATCTTGCACGTCGGGCAAAGAATACGCACCAACCGCTGCGACATGATCATCCGCAGCGAATCAATCGCCACCGCCTTGTCCGGCACCAGGCTCAGCCACATCTCCAGCGCCGCCATCGTGTCAAACGCCGGCAATCCCACATAAATCCGCCGCGCATCGCCCCCCGTGCCCGCGCCGTATCGGGCAATCACTTCCGCCGACGCCGCATCCGGACACTGCGCCGTCATCAACACATTCGGATCCTTCAGCAATAGCGAATTGAGAGTTTTCGCGTAAGAAACATCGGCATTGCGCGTATCGAATCGGTTGATCGTCACCCCTTGAATTTCCGCCTGCGGATTCGTCTCCAGCGTCTGCACCGAATTCGTAAACGCATCATGCTGCCGCAGCAACGCATACAACGTCGTCGTCCTGCCCGCTCCGCGCGGTGTAGCCACCAGCACTACTCCCGCCGTATCCGCAGCCACCTCCCGAATCACCGACAACTGGTCCGCGATCATCCCCAACTGATCGACCCCCATATCCCACTTGCCTTTTTCGTTCGCCGACAAATTCAACCGCTCCCCCGCCGTCGTCCCGGACGTCCGCACGGTCCACACCGTTTGCACGCCATCCGCGTCGCGTGTCTTGAACTTTCCCACCTGCGGGCGACGCCTTTCTTCCAGCGACAAACCGCCCAATATCTTGATCGCCTGGATCGCCGGCTCGGCCGCGGTGCGTCCCATTTGCGGCTGCGGGGACGGCACCCCATCGATGCTGAACTTCAACTCGTAACCGTGCGCCGAAGGTGCCAGATCCACCTGCTCCGCGCGCCGCGTCAACGCCTGAATCACAATCTGATCCGCCGTCGCCAGCCCCGCCGCCACCGGGTCTTCGGGCCGCGGCAACGGCATCGGCGAATCATCATGCCGCAGGTACGTCAGCATCACCTGCCGCGCGATCCTGCGATCCTCCACTTTCTTGGAAGCCTTGCTCGCCGTATCAATCGCCTTCTTAAACAGATGCCCCCGCTTGCCCAGTTCCCCCACGCGCACCACCCAATAACCCGCCACCCCGCCCCCGGCAATCAAAATATTCAACGGAAATGAAAGCCAGAACGACGGAATGAAAACGAATACGATGAACATCAACAGCAAAATGCCCAAGCTGAGGGAACGCCACATCAGCGGCGATTGTTTCCGCAGATTGTCATCCACGTCTTTTGAAATGAACGTGGTGAAACGCGCCCATGCAATCAACGATGCCAGCGCGATTAGCCAGACGATGGGATTCAAAAATTCGAACATACGGGTTCCAGAAAAAGTCTTGTTTCCGCGATCCGGCTCACTCAACGATCAACGTCATCCTGCGGTGCAGCATCCATGCTATGTATTCGTCTTGATCCCCTTCATCCGCATCTTCAACTCATCCGGGTTCGGAGACGCCAGCAACGCCTCCTTGCTCGAAATTACTTCCTTCAAAACCAGCTCGGTAAGCATATCATTGAAATCGATCATCCCCGCGCCCTTCTCCCCGCGAATCACCGCCGTCAGCTCCGTTTCCCGGCCTTCCATGATGTACTTCCGCGTGTTCGGCGACTGCAAAAGCACCTCCACCACCGGCACCCGCCGAATCGCCGGATCAATCGCCGGCACCAATTTCTGATACACGATTCCTTGTATGTTCTGCGACAGCGCAATCCGAATCTGATTGTGCTGATCTTGCGGAAACAACTCCAATATTCGCGTGATCGCTCCTGACGCCGAAGACGCGTGAATCGTCGAAAACACCAGATGCCCCGTCTCCGCCGCCTGGATCGCCGTCATCACCGTGTTCCGATCGCGCATCTCGCCGATCAAAATCACATCCGGATCCTCGCGCATCAGTGAGCGAATCGCCAACTCGTAACTTTCACAGTCCAGCCCCACTTCCCGCTGATTGATAAACGCCTTCTTGTCCGTAAACGCAAATTCAATCGGATCTTCCACCGTGACAATATGCACCGATTTATTCTCATTGATCTGTTCGATCATTGACGCAATCGTCGTCGACTTGCCCGACCCCGTGATGCCCGCCAGCAGCACCAACCCCTGCTCCACATTGGCCACCCGGGTCAACACCTCCGGCAGATGCAACTCCGCATACGTAGGCACACGCGGATTAATGCGCCGTGCCGCCAGCGACGTATATCCCCGCTGCTTGAATATGTTGATGCGAAACCGCTCATTTCGGGTTATCGCATACGCCACGTCCAGCGCGCCCCGCGCCATAAATTCATCCATTTGCGCCGGAGTAAGTATCTCCCGCACCATCGCTTCGATCTCGTCATTGCTCAGCGCTTCGGTCTTCAGCACTTTGAGTTCACCGGCAATCCGCACCCGCGGTACCGTGTCCGCCTTTAAATGGAGATCAGATCCGTTCACCGCCCCCACCGTCTTCAAAAAAGTTTGCAAACGAGGCTTCTTCGCCGCCAGTTCTCCCGGCACACCTGCTGATTCGCCCGCAATCGCTGGTATAGACATCTTTCCACCTGCCACGTGCATCTTTTTGGTCTGACGCCCATAGTATCCGGTAATGCCTTGATGGCAACAAGCGCCAACTCCCCCAATCGTACTCACGTAATGATCGCATCCAATGACGAAAGCCCCAGGGATTCCACCGTCGAAAACGGCTCCGCCAGCGGCCGATTGATTGTCCCGCCAAAATAGCGATTCAACGCTTCGATATACCGTGGCACCGCGCCACGCTCTTCGCCTTGCCGCCCTGTATGAAATTGCGATTCATAGCAGTTGATCGCCCGCAGCTTCTTCTCCCAGAATGCGGAAATATCCACACAAAATGTCGCCGGAAAATTGAACCGCAGGTGCGAGCAAAAATAATGAATGATCCGCTTGCAGTAGTAAGGCTCGCCGGGAATTCCCGCGTTGGTCAACTTCCCGTCAAACCGCGCATCCTCGCAAATCCGCGTCACCGCCAGATGATCGGGATGCGCATCCTGGGGATAAGGCAAAAATAAAATATCCGGTCGCAACAGTCGATAAATCGCCGCCACCCGATGACGCGCCTCCACTGAATACACCACCTCGCGATTCTTAAACCCCGCCTGCACCCGCGTCACCCCCAGTACCGCCGCCGACGACGACGACTCCCTTACGCGTATCTCCTCCGAGCCAAACGGCGTCGGCTCACCCGAGGTCATATCCACCAGCGTCACCCGATGCCCTTGCGCCACCAACAACGCAATCGTCCCCCCCATCGCCAACTCCTGATCATCCGGATGCGGACCAATCACAACAATATTCATACGCAATATTCCATCGTTATCCAAACTTGTAGACACCCGGTAGCCCCAAAGTATAAACCCGCTCCTCTTCTCAAGTAAGCCCGCCAAACCTCCTTCTTCAGAGCAATAAACGATACTCGATTTGTAGGAATATTCTCCTATACTGCATCTTTGACAATCCTTCATAGCAATAAATGACATAATGATCGCAATCCCCGCCATTCCCCGCCCACCCCCATCCGCTCCATAATGCTCCCATCACCTCGCACCTGTTTTCTTTTTTTGAGGATCATCATGAGCAAAGTCAGAATCGGTTTCGTCGGCGTCGGTGGCATGGGCCAGGTCGCGCACCTCATCAACTACTCCCAACTCACTGATGACTGCGAAGTTGTCGCCCTCGCCGAACTTCGCCCCGAACTTGGCAAAAAAGTCGCCGCACGCTACGGCATCCCCGGCGTCTACACCAATCACAAAGATATGGTCGCCAAGGAAAAACTCGATGGCATCGTCGCTATCCAGCAGTTCCAAACCCACGGCCAGCTCATCCCCCAACTCCTCGAATATGGCATCCCCGTCATCACCGAAAAACCCCTCGCCAGCACCATCGCCGGTGGCGAACGCATCCTCAAATCCGCCACCGCTGGCAAAGGTAAACTCTATGTCGGCTATCACAAACGCTCCGACCTCGCCTCCCTCTACCTCAAACAGCAAATCGCCGCCTGGCAAAAATCCCACGCCTTCGGAAAAATGACCCACGTCCGTGTCGTCATGCCCCCCGGCGATTGGGTCGGCAACGGCTATTTCCCATGCATCTCTTCCGAGGAAAAATATCCCGATATCCAGAAAGACGGACCCGAAAGCCCCGATGCTCAATTCTCCCAGCAGTATGATTCCTTCGTCAATTACTACATCCACCAGATCAACCTCACCCGCTACCTCCTTGGCGAAGCCTACTCCCTCGATTACGTCGGCAAATCCGGCACCATCGCCGCCGGCAAATCCGTCTCCGGCGTCGAAGTCACCATGGAACTTGGCACCTTCACCACCACGATCGACTGGCAGGAAGAAGCCTTCGTCGCCTTCCAGAACGGCTGGATGAAACTCCAACTCCCCTGCCCCCTCACCATCACCCAGCCCGGCAAAGCCACCATCCACGAATCCCCGCAAAACACCCCTGAGCAAAGCAAAACCTACTCCCCCACTCTCCCCCGCATCCACGCCATGCGCAGTCAGGCCGCCAGTTTCATCAAGGCCGTTCGCGGCGACCCCACCCACCTTTGCTCACCCCAGGACGCCCTCGAAGATCTCAAGGTCGCCCGCCGCTATGTCGAAATTCGCGACGCCAACAAGTAATCGCGCCGCGCATATTTCTGTGTGCCTCCATCCGCTGGCCAATTTCCAAAGGTGATTTATGCCCGTCAAATTCCGCAAAGTCCTCATCTCCGCCGAAACCTTTGAATCCGCCGGTGCCTGGGATGTCGATGGCGATGGCGTCCTCGACATCGTTTCCGGCGCCTTCTGGTATCAAGGCCCAGACTTCTTCAAACGCCGCCAGATCGGCAATCACCCCGTCCGCTACGGCGAATACTACGACGACTTCTCCACCATCCCCCTCGATATTGATGGCGATGAAAAAATTGACTTCATCACCGGCGGCTGGTGGGGCAACAGCCTCCGCTGGCGCCAATGTCCACAAGATCTCGCCCACGAATGGCCCGAACACATTCTCGCCACCGACGTCGGCAACGTCGAAACCACCCGCGCCTGGGACATCGACGGTGATGGCGAAATCGAAATCGTCCCCAACACTCCCAACAACCCCCTCGTCGCCTTCAAACTCCTCCGCGACGCCGCCGGCAAAGGCACCGGCAAATTCTCCAAACACACCCTCTTCGATAAACCCATCGGCCACGGCTACGGCTTCGGCGATATCGATGGCGACGGCCAGGGCGAATTTGTCTTCATCAAGGGCATCCTCAAGGCCACCGGCACTCCCCTCACCGACAAATGGGAGCACCTCCCCGAATTCGACCTCGGCCATTGGGATGCCTCCTGCCCCATGCTCGTCGTGGACGTCAACGGCGACGGCCTCGCCGACATCATTGTCGGACACGCCCACTCCTACGGCCTCTATTGGCTCCAACAAAAACGCGACGCCAACGGCAAACGCTCCTGGACTAAACACCAGATCGATCCCTTCGTCGCCCAATACCATGACCTCCAGTGGGCCGACATCGATGGCGATGGAAAACCCGAACTCATCACCGGAAAGCGCTACCGCGCCCACTGCGGAAACGAAGCCGGCGAAGCCGACGACCTCGGCATCTTCTACTTCAAATGGACCGGCGACGGCTTCGCCAAGCAAGTCATCGACTACGGCCCCCACGGCGTAGGTGCCGGCTGCGGCATTCACTTCTGGCTCGCCGACCTCCGCAAAACTGGCCGCCTCGACATCATCGCCCCCGGCAAAGACGGCCTCCATGTATTCTTCAACGAAGGTTCGTAGACTCCCATCATTCACGCGCCTGCCTGCTTTTCCTGCAACAGTCGCTTCGTTTTCTGGCGGACAAAAGGAGATCCCCATGCCCCGTAAAATTGCCATGATTGGTGCCGGTTCCGTCGTCTTCTGTAAAACGCTCATCTCCGACATTCTCGCCACCCCCGCCTTGCAGGACAGCGAGTTCGCCCTCATGGCCCCTACCGAAACCAAACTCCGCCGCATGGAAACCTTCGTCAACCGCATGATCAAAGACAACGGCTTCCCCGCCAAATGCACCGCCTCCACCAACCGCCAGGAAGCCATCCGCAATGCCGACTTCGTCGTCGTCATGATCCAGGTCGGTGGCAACGACGCCTTCGGACTCGATTACGAAATCCCCCTCAAGTACGGCGTCGATCAGTGCATCGGCGACACCCTCGGCCCCGGCGGCATCTTCCGCGGACAACGCCACATCCCCGTCCTCGTCGGTATCGCTCAGGATATGCAAAAACTCACCAAGCCCCACGCCATCATGCTCCAGTACGCCAACCCCATGGCCGCCAACTGCCTCGCCCTCGGCAAAGCCGCCAACATCCCCTTCGTCGGACTCTGCCACGGCGTCCAAACCACCCTCGACCTCATCGCCGGCTACTGCAACATCAAAGACAAATCCGAAATCACCTACACTTGCGGCGGCATCAACCACATGGATTGGTTCCTCCGCCTCGAACATAACGGCCGCGACCTCTACCCCGAACTCCGCGAAAAATTCGAACGATCCGAATACTACAAGAACGAAAAAGTCCGCGGCGAAGTCCTGCGCCAGTTCGGCTTCTTCATGACCGAATCCACCGGACACCTCTCCGAATATCTTCCCTGGTTCCGCAAAAATAAAAAAGAACTCGCCCTCTACTGCGACGAACCCGCTTTCGGCGGCGAGTCCGGTGCCTACTACAAGTGGGGCAAAACCATGGCCGAAAAATATGCCCAGCACGATCCCCTCGAATTCGAAACCACCGCCATCGAATCCCGCAGCGCCGAATACTGCTCCTGGATCATGGAAGCCGTCGTCACCGGCAAACCCTTCCGTTTCATGGGCAACGTCCGAAATGACAACTTCATCACCAACCTCCCCAACGGCTGCTGTGTCGAAGTCCCCACCTTTGCCGATGACACCGGCCTCCGCCCCACCGTCGTCGGTGCCCTCCCCCTTCAATGTGCCGCCGCCTGCATGACCAACATCAACGTCCAAATCCTCGCCGCCGAGGCCGCCCTCACCGGCGATCCCGAGCATCTCGTCCACGCCGTCGCCCTCGACCCCCTCACTGGTGCCGTCTGCACCCTTAAAGAAATCCGCGACATGACCGCCGAACTCCTCGAAGCCCAGCGCCCCTGGCTCCCCCAGTTCGCCGGCAAAAAGCTCCGTCAAACCCCCACCATCT
>JBBRWV010000063.1:0-21014 GCA_038248985.1 Phycisphaerae bacterium | reverse complement strand
CGCGCATCCTGCAATCCCACCGTCACCACCCCCGTCGCAGGCCCGTTTTTCACCGTAATTCGCACACTTTCCCACCCCTGCACCCTCACCCCATCCTGGTACGGCAGTTCCGCCGTCACCTCCACCGCCCGCGCCACCCCGCCCCCCCCCACCAGCAGCAATAGCAGCGCCAGCCATCGGTACTCAATCCGCACCAGCTCACCCCTGTTCAATCACCGGCCGCGCCCGCCGTCTACGAACAACATAAAGTGCTATCGCACCAACAGTTAGCACCAGCACCACCGGCAAAATAATCCCCTTGATCCGATGAATAAATCCAAAAAACTGCTCAATATTGGCCGCAAAATAGTACCCCAAAATCACAAACGTCGGCACCGAAATCAACGCCGCCAGCCCATCAATCAACAAAAACCGCCCATAAGACATCTTCGACATCCCCGCAAACGCGAACACCAGCGACCGAAATCCCGGCGCAAAACGTCCCATAAACACCGTCAAATTCCCATGCCGCGCAAAATGCCGCTCCACCTTTTCCCGCCGCTTCGAGTGCATCACCTTGCGAATATGCCGACACACAAAATTATCCCCATTCACCCCCTTCCGCCCGATCGAAAAAACAATCGAATCCCCGCACAACACCCCAATCATCCCCGAAATAATCATCAAATAAAGGTTCGGCACGCGCTTCGCCGGACTAAAACGCCCCGTCGCTGCCGCATCCGGATCCTGCAACGCCTTGGCAATCGGACTGTATTCCTCATTGCACGTATACCCCGCCAGCGCCAGCGGCACATCCTCAGGAATAGGCACGCCCAGCCCCGCTACAATGAGCACCGCCATCAAGGCAACGTAAGTGAAGTGACTGATGATATTGGTGAGAAATTCCTGCATAGATCCTGATTGAACGCGTTCTATAGAAGACTCAGACCAGCCAATCGTAGTCCCACATGGTATCCGGCAGGGAAGGCCAAATACAAGCGAATCGCCCCCCACACAGACACTTGACCTCGCGCAGTATGCTTGCCATGATGTGGGTCTGGATCCTCAACAAGGGTCCGCGCTCGGAGAGATGGCTGAGCGGCTGAAGGCGCCGGTTTCGAAAACCGGTTCGTGCGCAAGTGCGACTAGGGTTCGAATCCCTATCTCTCCGCATTTCATGTTGCCCGTGATCCCTAAGTGTAGGGACCACGGGCGCTTGCATTTCTGGGGTGGTCTCAGAGACACCGGTTTGTAGCGCGAAGATTCTCTACCGGAGTCTCATGCCATGTCAAAATCCAACAGAATCCGTATCGGAAAAGTTAGTCGCGCAGGCAACCTCCGTGATACAACAGGCTTGTGGACATGCGATTGTCTCTTCTGAAGTTTCGTAACTCTAGAAAAGACAGTCATGTCCACACATTTTCAGGTTCTGCCTACGCTTTTCCCGGATGAACCACATTCATCGTCGGCGAATTATGCGTCCATACGCCTTCGTCACTGATCTTCCCCCTCCACTCGTCCTTTGCGCTCCCTCCCGCACTTTTTGCGCCCTCCCTCCCCGCCCGCCCCGCGAAAATCCCCGCAAATCTCCACTTTTCTTCTCTGGCACTCGCCTTGCCATACCCACTCCGAAAGACCTCTCTCAACGGAGCATCCATGCCACGTATTTCCCCCCCCATCGACCTCCAACTGATCGCCCAGCGAATCAACAAACTCGCCGAGATTGCCGCCCTCGAACACATCGACGACCTCCTCCGCACCCAGGCCGCTACCCTTCTGGCCCTCTCAGGGGATGACCACCCCCGCTTCCACCCGTCGAAAATCACCCAGATACCCCACCGCCGATCACCCGCCAATAACTGAAACCCCCGCAGGAGTTCCTCATGCAAGTAGGTCTTTATATGTCTGCCGCCGGCATGCAAGCCCAGGAACTCCGTCAGGCCATCACCACCAATAACCTCTCCAACACCTCCACCACCGGCTTCAAACGCGATCTCGCCATCGTCCAATCCCGCCTCAACGCCTTCAAAGAAGACTCCTCCCTCGCCCCCTACCGCTTCGATGCACCCAAAGCCCTCCTCAATCAGGGCGGCGGCGTCACCCTCAACCCCACCCAGATCGACCTCACCCAGGGCTCCCTCCTTCAAACCGGCAACAAAACCGACCTCGCCCTCGAAGGCCCCGGCTTCTTCCAGATCCAAGGCAAAGATCAAAAAGCCACCCTCACCCGCGATGGCCGCTTCCTCCTCGACCGCGAAGGCAACCTCATCACCGCCGCCAACGGTAAATCCGTCCTCGCCGCCGACGGACAACCCATTCGCCTCAATCCCCTGCTCCCCGTCGTCATCAGCGCCCGCGGCGAAATCAGCCAGTCTGGCGACGGTGCCGCCACCGCCCAGCTCGGCATCGTCAACGTCACCGACGCCCGCAAACTCATAAAACTCGGCCAGAACCAGCTCACCGTCTCCGACCCCGCCGATCTCCAGCCCGTCACCACGCAAACCCTCGTCCGCCAGGGCACGCTCGAAAACAGCTCCGCCGACCCCGTCGTCGAAATGGTCAACATGATCGAAAACCAGCGGGCCTTTGAAGCCAACGCCCGCATGATCTCCTTCCAGGATCAATCCCTTCAACAACTCAACCAGATCGGACGCGTTGCCTAATTAATTCCACTTTTCCGCCTGAAACGCTACGCTCAAGAACACTCAATACCTCGCAAATGGATGCTTAACTATGGCCATCATGGCGCTAAACTCCGCAGCTACCGGCATGAGAGCCCTCAGCCAGCAGCTGGACGTTATTTCTAACAATATCGCCAACGTCAACAACGACGGCTTCAAATCCAGCCGTGTAAACTTTGAAGATATTTTCTATCAAACGCTCCAAGCCCCCGGCACCCAAAACTCCAATAACGACATCCGCCCCGTCGGCATTCAAATCGGCCTCGGCACCAAGGTCTCCGGCACCCAACTCGATATGACTCAAGGCTCCGCCCTCGGCACCGGGCGCGAACTCGACGTCATGATCGAAGGCGATGGCTTCTTCGGCGTCCGTGTCCTCTCCGGCCAGGGCGACGGCCTCGCCTACACCCGCACCGGAAAATTCTTCACCAACAAGGATGGAAACCTCGTCCTCAACAGTGGCGACGGCTATAAACTCGATCCCCCCATCACCATCCCCACCGACGCCACCCACATAGACATCAGCCAGGATGGCCGCGTCTTCGCCACCGTCCCCGGCAGCACCTCCCCCCAGGACCAGGGACAAATCCAGCTCACCCGCTTCACCAACCCCCAGGGGCTCATTCAAATCGGCGGAAACCTCTACCAACGCAGCGATGCCAGTGGCGAACCCATCGTCGGAAACCCCGCCGCCGACGGAAACGGAAACCTCCGTCAGAACTTCCTTGAAACCAGCAATACCGATCCTGTCAAAGAGTTGGTCGATTTGATCAAAACCCAAAGAAGCTTCGAACTCAACAGCCAAAGTATACAAGCCGCCGACCAGATGCTGCAGCAAATCGGCAACCTTCGCAGGTAATCCAACCCCGCGCTGACGAACCGGAGGTTCGTAAACATGATCAGGATGATTCACAAACTCCTCTGCTCCGCTGCCGCGATCACCCCCCTCTGCATCGCCGCCGCCGCCCCCGCCCAAACCGTGCGCATCAACGCTCGCGCCACCGTCCCCGCCGGCGACGAAGTGCGCCTTGGCCAAATCGCTTCCATCTCCGGCACCGACGCCCGTACCGCCGAACGCCTCGCCGAAACCGTCGTCCTCGCCCAGGCCCAGGGCACACAAAAGGTAAAAGCCGAAAGCATCCTCATGGCCGTCATCGCCCAGCATGGCACCGGTGGTGTCGCCAGTCGCCTTCAAGTAAGCGGTGCCGCGGTGTGCGACGTGAGCATCGCCGGCAGTTCGATCACCCCTCTCTCCACCGAAAATCTTCCCCACGAAAAGCCCTCCGCAATGGCCGCCCTCAGCGCCGTGGAAGCCCCCAAACGTGGGGATTTTGCCGCACCCAGCAACCAGACCCCGCCTAAACCCACCAACAGAGACAATGCGGCTCGTCCCGCCAAGGCTGAAAGCAACAAAGTCACTCTCGCCAGCCTCCTCACCGCCAAGCTGTTGCTCGATAACGAGTGCGATATCGATGACCTCCGCATCACTTTCGAAACCATCACGCCCTGGCTCGATTCTTCGGTGCCCGCAAATCATAAATGGCAATTCCGCCCCCTCACCCGCGCCACCCTCGGAACGCTCCAGTTCGAAACTCAGCTTCTGGAAGGCACGCACGTCGTGCAGAAAATAAACATCCAAGCCAAGGTCCTCAAACGAACCGAAGTTCTCGTCGCCGCAGGTGCCATTAGTCGCGGCGATACCGTCACTCGCAACCTCATCAAACACGAAGAAGCCTGGCTCGATCGAAAGCTTCCGACGCTCATGACCCGCGATGAAGATGTCATCGGGATGGAACTGGTGCGTTCCGTCTCCCCCGGCGCCTACCTCGATCAACGTGATCTTAAGCCCGTCATCTTTGCATCTAAGAATGAATTGATTACCGTCCTCTATCATACCGGCTCTCTAAAGGTAGAAATGAAGGGCCGGGCCACCCAGTCCGGCAAGTTCGGTGACATGATCGGCGTTCGCAATGAGACCACTGGCGAAACCTATCAAGCCGTCCTCGTCGCCAAGGGTCGCGCCACCGTCGGCTCGCCCGATGCCCCCTAGCCACCACACAACCCGGCACGAAACTTGCTATCAGTAACTCGACACGAACTCGACCTCGCTCGAACTGTCCTGAGGAGATCTCAATGCGCCCCCTTCACCCGCTCGCCCGCCATACCTCCATCACACTCCTGACCCTCGCTCTCATCACCCCCCTTTGGGCGGGTCATCCCATCAAGACAACCCCTGAAAATAGGCCTGAAACGCCCGTCGAGATGGATGCCACTCCCTCCGTCGACCCAGCAGACAACGCCAAGCCTCTGCCCCCTGCCCCGGAAGTTCACACCAGCGTCGATCGCAACGCCGTCATCATCCGCCAGGCCAAAGTCTATCGCGGACCTTCCTTCACGGTCGGTGAAATCCCTGCGCCCGCTAGCGCAACTCCTGCGGCTTCACCCACCTCCAGCCACATCAGCGTCTCCCTCCCAGAGCCCCGCAAATACAAAAAACACGACATCATCACCATCATCGTTCGCGAAGATTCCGACGCCAGTACCTCCGGCAAGGGCGATAGTAACAAGAAACAAGATCTAGATTTCTCCCTCGACCAGTTTCTCAATGTAAACCTTGCCAAGCTTCAGGTTTCCTCCACCGCCAATCCCAGCTCCCTCCCCAAGGTAAAATTCTCCTTCAAAAATGATCGATCCAACGATGCTTCCCAACAACGTACCGACAAAGCCTCGGCCCGGATCAGCGCCACAATCGTCGACGTTAAACCCAATGGTACCCTCGTCATCGAAGCTACCAAACATATAACACTCGACAAGGAAGAACAGGACTTCAAACTCAGCGGCATCTGCCGCGCCGATGACATTACCATCGACAACACGCTCCTCAGCACTCAACTCGCCAACCTTCAATTCAAAAAAACCACCACCGGCGAAGTTCGCGACGGCGTCAAACGCGGCTGGCTGAACAAATTCATCGACGCCGTCAACCCGTTCTGATTCAACCCCCACCTGAATAGGCCAACTGCTCCCTCTGCCGCCCCATCTGTCATAAATCAGGAACATTACTATGCCTCACTCCATACTCCGCATGTTCAAATGGCCCGTAAGTTGCGGCGTCGCATGCCTCCTGACCTTGGTTTCAATCACCAGCCCCGCATACGCCACCCGCATCCGCGACGTCGCGCGACTTCACAATGAAAAACAACGCGAACTCACCGGCCTCGGCCTGATCGTAGGCCTGAAGGGAACCGGTGATGGTGGCGATAGCATGGTCACTATGAGGCCACTTCGCGAAATGCTCAAAAAATTCGATGATCCGGTTCTTCTGGATAAAGAACTGAAAAACGCCAACAATGTCGCCCTCGTCAGCATCTCCGTAAAGATTCCCGCCCAGGGCGCTCACATTGGCGACAAACTTGATGTTCACGTCTCCGCCCTGGCCGGTGCCAAAAGCCTCGAGGGGGGACGCCTCTTCATCACCCCCCTGCTCGTCCCCCTCCCCGATCAAAAAATCATCCTCGGCCGCGCCAGCGGCGAAGTAACCCTCAATGACAAAAATATCCCCACCGTCGGCGTCGTCAAAGTCGGCGGCATCCTCGAAATGGACATGCCCCCTGAAGAAGAAATCATCGACCGCTTCACCCTGATCCTCCAACCGCAAGCCGCCAACCCCGAAACCGCCTCCACCATCGCCGATCAGATCAACGAAGACGTCAGCCCCCAAACGGACGGTAAGCCCGTTGCCAAAGCACAAAACGGCACCGCCGTCGAAGTGCTGATACCCAAAGCTGAACGCGACAACGTCACTGCATTCGTCGCCCGCATTCGCAGTCTACCCCTCCCCAATATCCCCGGACCCGCCAAGGTCACCATCAACACTAAAACAAAAACCATCATCTTCACCGAAGAAGTGGAACTCGCCCCGACCATGATCAGCCATGGCGGACTCACCATTACCGTTACCGCGCCCAACCAGAACCCCAACCCTCCCGGAAGCCAGGTGCCCTTCATCGTCCTCGACGCTCACAGAACCGGCATGGCCAAACTGCGCGATCTCGAAGCCGCATTCAATCTTCTCAAAGTCAGCTCCGATGATCGCATCGCCATCGTGAAACTCCTTCATTCCTCCAACGTCCTCAAGTGTGAACTAGAAATAGAATAGTAGATTATTCCATGGCGTAAACCTAATACGCTCGCAGGTCCGAGATGATACCTGCTTCATTTTATCAGCCCGTTTTCCAGTGGCATGGGGATTGCGGTAGGGACTCCGACAGGATGTCGGTTGATTACGCGAGGATGCGATGAATACTCTCTCTCCACCACAAATCGCCCCCACAAATCGCACGCTTGATGGCGTTCGCTCCGCCGAACGCCTCCTTTCCAGCGCCGCAACCAACCCCGCGCTGCCTTTCAACGAGATACTCAATCAGGCCACCACTGGCGACGGCCTCACTCTCGCCCAACGAAAACAGAAAGAAGCCGAAAAGGTCGCTGGCGATCTGGTGGCGCAAGCGCTGATTTTGCCCATGCTCAAGCAACTTCGGCAAGGTTCCCTCGCCACCAACACCCTCTTCGGTGGAGGATTGGGGGAAAAAACGTTTGGTCCGGAATTTGATATACAAATTGCAGATCGGCTCGCCCATAGCCCCCAACTCGGCATCCAAAAATCCCTCGCTGCTCGCATCCTCAAACGCGCAATGGCTGCAAAACCTCAGGAAATACCAGCAAACGACCACAAGGTGAATGTAAATGGATAAACTTGCCAATGACCTCACCCTCCTCCTGCGGGAACTGCTCGCCTCCCATCAGCGACTCCTCCAAATCGCCACCGCCCGCCAAGATGCCCTGCGTACCTTCGACGTCGAACGCCTCAACCCCCTTCTCGAACGCGAACGCACCGAAGTCGAACGCCTCACCATGATCGAAAAACTTCGCAAAATCCTCGTCGAACAACTCAAGCTCAAACTCGGCAAAAACGTCGACCCTACCATCTCCGAATTCGCCAAACGCCTGGCCGAACCTCGCCGCAGCGAACTGCTTGTCCTCTCCAGTCAGATCAAATCCACCGTTGAACAGCTCGATCGCTACAACCGCATCAACTCCAAGGTCAGTGAATCTGTCGTCAAGAGCTTCGCCAAAATTCTCAAAATCGTCACCGGCCTGGCGCAACACGCCGGACTCTACATGCGCAACGGCCGCAAAGCCGCCATTGCCGGCATCCACACCCTGGAAGTAACTGCTTAACCATTCATTTTTCACATGTTTCTATTTTCTGAGGTTCTGCTGTGACGCTTATAGGTGCCTTACAACTTGGCCAGTCCAGCCTCGCCGCTCAGCAGGTCGGCCTGACCGTCACCGGAAACAACATCACCAATGCCGGCACCGAAGGCTATTCCCGGCAGGTCGTCCGCCTTACCCCTTCGACCCCCGTCGCCTTTGGCCAAGGCCAGTCCCTCGGCACCGGCGTCACCATTGATTCCATCGAGCGCCAAGTCAATGCCGCCCTCGACGAAAGCCTCCGCGACGCCACCAGCGACCAAAACGGCGCCGGCACTCTCGACAATGTCCTCGGTCGCCTGGAAACAACCTTCGGCATCCTCAACGACAACGATCTCTCCGCACGCATGTCCGACTTCTTCAATAGCTTCTCCACCCTCGCCAACAATCCATCCGACACCGCACAACGCAGCGTCGTCATCCAGAACGGCGTCTCGCTCACAGGCTACCTTCAGTCTCTCCGCACTCAAATCGGCGCTATCCGCGAAGATGCCCAGGCCCAGATCCAGGCCCAGGCCACCTCCGCCAACGCCCTCGTCCACACCATCGCCAACCTCAATCAGCAGATCACCGTCTCTGAAGCCGGCGCCGGCTCCGCCAGCAACCTCCGCGATCAACGCGACATCGCCCTCGGAAAACTCTCGCAACTCATGGATATCCGCTCCATCGACATGGGCAACGGCCAGGTCAACGTCCTCGTCGGCAGCGTCCCCATCGTCCAAGGCTCCACCACCCGCGGCATCTCCACCAGCCAAAGTTATGACGCCGCCGGTAACATGGTCACCATCAATCTCACCTTTGCCGACAACGGCGATACCCTCACCGTCAGCAGCGGAAAACTCGGTGCCCTCGTGAACGGCCGCGATAACTATGTAACACCCGCCGTCGCCGCCGTTGATAGCATCGCCTCGGGCCTAATAAGCACTGTAAATGGAATTCACTCGCAAGGACAAGGCCTCAGCGGCTTCTCCAACGTCACCGGTGCCACCCAGGTCCTCAGCCCCACCGCCACCCTCAACGCCGGTGAAGCCTCCACCGGCATCGCCTTCACCCCCGTCAACGGCACATTCAATCTCCACATCAAAGATCAAAATGGCCAGATCACCACCAAGCAAATCACCGTCAACCTCAGCGGCACCGGCCCGCAATCTACTCTCAACTCCCTCGCCGCGGATATCTCCGCCGCCGGCGGCGGCATCGTCAACGCCATCGTCGACAGCGGCGGCCACCTGCAAATCAGCAGCAACAATAACCACGTCTCCTTCACCTTTTCCGATGACACCAGTGGCGCCCTCGCCTCCCTCGGCATCAACACCTTCTTCACCGGCAAAAACGCCTCCGACATTCAAATCAACACCGTCCTGAAAAATACCCCAAATCTCCTTGCCACCGCCCGCGACAACATCACCGGCTCAAACCGCAATGCCCAGGCCCTCGCCCTCGCAGGCTCCGCCACCGTCGCCCATCTCAATGGCCGCAGCATCAAAGATTTCTACTCCAGCTACATCGGTGAACTTGCCTCCCATGCCAAAAACGCCTCCGATGATGTCACGGCACATGGATTGCTTCGTGACACCCTGTACGCTCAACGCGAAGCTATCAGCGGAGTCTCACTCGATGAAGAAGCCATCAATCTCACCAAATATCAACAAGCCTTCCAGGGCACCGCTCGCTACATCAATGTCATCACTCAAATGATGGAAACAGTTCTCGGTTTGGTTCGCTAGTCTCTGAGGTCCCATGAACATCGTCCCCCTGCAAGTCGCCCGTGTCTCCAATCAACTGCGAAGCTCGCTGCTTCTCGGCACGCTGCAGGGTAACCAGTACGACCTGCTCACCGTTCAAAACCAGATCTCCACCCAGAAACAACTCAACCGCGCCAGCGATGATCCCGCCGCCGCACTCGGCATCGATCGCCTTAAACGCGCTATCGAAGCTAATAATCAATTTAACAAAAATCTCAATTTCGCCTCAAGCTTTCTAAATACCGCCGATACTTCCCTCTCCACTCTCTCTGACATGATCCTTCAGGCCAAAAGCATCGCCAGCTCCCAGGTCGGTTCCAGTTCCACTGCCGATGAACGCAAGGCCCAGGCCCAAGTCGTCGATTCCCTCCTCCAACGAACCCTCGATCTATCTAACTACAAGTATCAAGGCGCTTCGGTCTTCGGCGGCCAAAACGGCACCGAAGCCGCTTTCGTCGCTGTCGGCGGCGGCTACAAGTACAACGGCTCCCAAAAAGGCCAGGGCATCCTCACCAATACCGGCGGCGAAATCGAATACACCCTCAATGGCAACAACGTCTTCGGCGGTCTCAGCTCCCAGGTCGTCGGCTACAAAAACCTCAGCCCCGCCCTCACCGCCTCCACCCGCCTCGCCGATCTCCAAGGCGCAACTCTCGCCGGCATTAGCGCAGGAAACATCAACCTCACCGTCGGCACCGGCACTTCCACCGTTGATCTCTCCACCGCCGCCACCGCCGGCGACGTCGTCAACCTCGTCAACGCCGCCCTCCTCACCGCCGGCAGTGACGCTTCCCTCGCCATCGGCACCAATGGCTTCGTCCTCACCGGTGATTCCCTCCAAACCGTCACCCTCGCCGACGTCTCCGCCGCCACCAAAACCGCCGCTCAACTCGGCCTCACCGGCACCGCCGCCCCCACCACCACCCTCACCGGCACCGCCGTCGGCCCCAGAATCACCGCCATCACCACCCTCGCCAGCCTCAACGGCGGCGCAGGCATCGATCCAACAGGCATAAAAATCATCAACGGCGCAAATTCTGCAACCATCTCCCTCACCGGGCTCACCTCCGTCGAAGATCTCATCAACGCCATCAACGGCTCCGGCACCAATGTTTACGCCGAAATAAATGCCACCGCCGACGGCCTCAATCTCTTCAACCCTCTCAGCGGCGCACCCCTCAAAATCGGCGAAAATGGCGGAAATACCGCAGAACAACTCGGTATCCGCAGCTTCAACGCCAACACCAACATCGCCGACTTCAACTACAACGCCGGCATCACCCCCAGCTCCTCCCAAGTCCCCGGCCCCAAAGGCACCATCCGTGTTACTAAAACTGATGGCACGACCTTTGCTGTTACGCTCGATGGCATCACGACGCCCTCCAGCTTGATCGCGGCGATCAACGGAGCGTCGGGCAACGGAACTGTGACGGCTACCTTGAACGCAACCGGCAATGGCATCTCCCTCTCCGACACCTCCGCAGGACCCGGAAACCTCTCCGTCGCCGCCGCCTCAGGCTACGTCAGCAACGGCTCCAACCTCGGACTCTTCACCACCGGCTCCGGCCCCTCACTCACCGGCTCCAACATCACCTTCAGCACCGATGATTTCCGCGTCTCCCGTCGTGATGGCTCCTCCTTCACCGTCAACCTCACCGGCGCCACCACCGTTCAGGACGTCCTCAACAAAATCAACAACGCCGATGGCAACAACAACCCCCTCAATAAAGTCACCGCCTCCCTGGCCTCCGTCGGCAACGGCCTCGAATTCAATGACGCCTCCATCGGTGCCTCCGCTTTCCAAATCTCCGGCACCAACTCCTCCCTCGTCGCTTCACAACTTGGCATTCAGCAATACGCCTCCTCCCTCACCCCCGGGCAAATCCTCGGCCAGGACGTCAACCCCCTTCAGCCCAAGGGCATCTTCAGCTCCCTCGCCATGCTCCGCGACGCCCTCCTCTCCAATGACCAGGCCGGCATCTCCCGCGCCGCCCAACTCCTCGAGCTCGATGGCAAACAAATCATCAACGCCCGCGGCCAGGTCGGCGCTCGCGTCAAAGACCTCGAAAGTCGCAAAGACGATGTCGCCAATGATCAACTCCAGCTCGAAAACGCCCGCAGCCTCCTCGAAGATACCGACATGACTGCGGCCATCTCCCGCTTCCAACTTCTCCAGACAGCCTATGAAGCATCACTCAAAGTCGCCCAGGCCTCCACCAACCTCAGTTTGATGGATTTCCTTAGCTGATATGCAGAGATTTATTGGACAAGTCTACACTTGTCAATCGATAAATATGTATGACGGACTGCGGTTTCCTCCATACATCCGGCTCGCCCAGAACAGGGTCGTTCGGGACGCAACGAAAGAAGCCACATGGAATACCGCTTAGGAGTTTCCCATGATCGTTCAAACCAGCAGGTTCGGCCCTGTCGAGGTGGACACCCAGCGCATCATCAACTTCCCGCGCGGGATCCTCGGCTTCCCCCAGTTCCAACAGTACCTCCTCATCCAGCCCGAACAGGACTCCAGCTTCTACTGGCTCCAGTCCATCGAAACCGCTGACCTCGCCTTCGTCGTCACCGATCCCCTCCTCTTCGTCCCCGACTACATCGTCCCCCTCCGCGAGGAAACCCGCACCGAACTCAACCTCAAAGATCTCTCCGAGGCCAACGTCCTCGTCATCGTCAACAAAATCGGCGATACCCTCACCGCCAACCTCCAAGGCCCCCTCGTCATCCACGGCACCACCTGCGTCGCCTCCCAGATCGTCATCAGCGAGAAAAAATACGCCACCCGTCACCCCATCCTCCAGCTCCAACGCGGCACCAAGCTCCAACCCCTCAGCAAAACCGCGTAATCACCAGGAATACTTCATCCGGGTATTAAGTCCCGTCAACAAATACTGTGAAACGTACAAGTGAATAGGAATAATCTGATGCCGCACGGAGGCGGCCGGAACACCCCGGAACTCACGCTGGTCTGACCCCCTCCTGAATAGGACCCTCAGACCCGCACGGCGAACCAGGACGGTTCGCTGATCACCGGAAAACTGTTCCGACTTATGGCCACTCTGCATTTCAGGAGAAATCAGACTGGCCGGGAAGGATCCCACAGATGCTCGTTCTATCTCGTCAACGCGACGAAACCATCATGATCGGTGATGACATCGAAATCACCATCGTGGACATCCGCGGCGATAAAGTACGCCTCGGTATCACCGCCCCCAACACCATCCCCGTACACCGCAAAGAAGTGTACGAGGCCATCCAACGCGAAAACCGCGAAGCGGCCAAGGTCAAAGCTGAAGATTTCAGCAACCTCCCCAAAACCGCTATCCGCTCCAGCGTCCCACCGGGCGCTCACCGCACCAGCCACCTGGTCACTAAACCCGGTGGCGAACCCAAACCGGCCGCCAACCCGCTCGCGACGCCCCCTTCGCCCGCCAGCACAAATCCGGCCAAACAAAGTAACGCACCCAGTCCCGCACCCGGTCCTCTTCCCAATCCCGCGGATTCGAACCATAACTCGAACCCGCAACAGTAAATCGCTCTGAAACCAGCGGCACCCGTACGGTGTGCCGCATGAATTGTCCCCCTCGGGCTGATGATGGGCTGGCCCACTGAACTTATGTCCCATCGCCGCGGGTTGTGCCTTCCGCACTTGCGTGCCGCTGACACTGGATGTCAACGGGCTACTACCCCGCAGCCGATCAATCACGGAGGATTGTCATGGCTCGCATCAATTCCAATGTTGGCGCTCTGATCGCTCAGACCAACCTCAACCGCTCACAAAAGTCCCTCGGGCAATCGCTCGAACGACTCTCCAGCGGCATGCGCATCAACCGCGGTGCCGATGACCCCGCCGGCCTCATCGCCAGCGAAACTCTGCGCAGCGAGATCAAGGGCATCGCCCAGGGCATCGACAACTCCCAACGCGCCAGCAACGTCATCGCCACCGCCGAAGGCGCACTCTCCGAAGTCGCCAACCTCCTCCTCTCCATCAAGGGCCTCACCGTCCAGGCCGCCAACACCGGCGGTCTCAGCCAGGATGAAATCGAAGCCAACCAGCTCCAGGTCGACTCCGCCATCGCCTCCATCACCCGCATCAGCAACTCCACCTCCTTCGCCGGTCTCAAACTTCTCGACGGCTCCCTCGGCTACATCTCCTCCGGCGTCGCCACCAGCGCCCTCAAAGACGTTCACATCTACAACGCCTCCTTCGGCACCCAAACCAGCATCCCCGTCGTCGTCAACGTCCTCCAGTCCGCGCAAACCGCCGCCCTCCGCTTCGAAGCCTCCGCCGTCACCCGCTCCATCACCCTCGAACTCGCGGGACGCGTCGGCACTGAAGTCCTCTCCTTCACCTCCGGCACCAAGTCCTCCGCCATCGCCTTCGCCATCAACCGCATCTCCGATTCCACCGGCGTCGCCGCCAACATCACCTCCGCCGCCAACGCCTCCTCCGGCATCACCCTCACCACCACCGGCTTCGGCAGCCGCGAATTCGTCTCCGTCAACATCCTCGGCGATTCCAACAACTTCATCACCAAAACCTCCACCGGTGCCACCCAGCAACGCGCCACCGGACGCGATGCCATCGCCTCCATCAACGGCGCCCAAGCCATCGGCGACGGCCTCAATATCTCCCTCAACTCCTCCGCCCTCTCCCTCTCCCTCAACCTCGATCAAGCCTTCGGTGTCGGTACCAAAACCTTCTCCATCACCGGCGGCGGAGCCATCTTCCAACTCGGACCGCAGGTCCAAACCAGCCAGCAAGTCAACATCGCCATCGACTCCGTCTCCGCCAGCCGACTCGGCAGCGCTGTCAACGGCTACCTCACCGACATCACCACCGGCGGTGCCTCCAGTCTCGTCGCCGGAAAAGCCGCCTCCGCCAGCCGCATCATCGACCAGGCCGTCAACCAGGTCGCCGTCATCCGCGGTCGCCTCGGTGCCTTCGAGAAAAACACCCTCCAAACCAACATCAGCTCCCTCCAGGTCGCTCTCGAAAATGTCACCTCCGCCGAATCCACCATCCGCGATACCGACTTCGCTACCGAAACCAGCAACCTTACCCGCCTCCAAATCCTCCAACAGGCCGGCACCAGCATCCTCGCCCAGGCCAACCAGCTCCCCCAGCAAGTCCTCTCCCTCCTCGGCGGCCGGTAAATCGCAGTACCCCAAACCCAAAAGGCCCGCGAATAAATTCGCGGGCCTTTTTTTTTGACCACACCCTCCCCCGCGCTCCCCCATGCTCGCCCGCCCCCGCCTCTCAATAACGCTTTAACAACTCCAGCATCTTCACATCCACCTTCCCCAAACCCGTCTCCCGATACTCCGCATCTCCCCGATGCGAATTCACCACCCCAAAACCGCCCCGCAAATTCCACAACGCCCACCCCACCTCCATCTCCTTCAATATCGACAACACATCCTCCAGATAACTCAGCGCCACCCCATGCGGCGTATCCCTGAACACCGACAACTCCCCCGCATGAACCCCCACACCCATCGCCTTCAAGCCCCGCCACGGCCCAAAATAATAATCCCGCAAAACCGCCTTGTCCCACACCCCTTCCCCCAACATATACAACTCATGCGGGTACTCCGCGCACGCCTCCGCCCCCACCTGCAACCGCCCCGGCCACGTCGGCTCAGGACCATTCAAAAACGCCTCCTTGTTCATCTTGTGAAACGTCAGCCACGCCGGCTCATAGCAATGCACCGACTGCGCCACCGCATCATCCGCCATCGCATACGACGGCAACCCCGCACCGCCCCACCTCCCCCAACACAGCCCATCCACAATCACCACCCGATCCGCCCGCACCGCATGAATCTCCTTGAGCGCCGACCGCATCACCTCCGCCACCGCTTGCTCCCGCGTCGGTGCCGGCGGCTCATTCAACAAATTAAACGACAGCCGCCCCGCATCCACCCCCGCATACCGCTTCGCCAACTCCCCCCAAAACCACACAAACAATTCCCGCGCACCCCCCTCCGTAAACAAATCCACTTCCTCAAATGGCCGATTGCAGCAATACCCCGGCGCCCGATGAATCGCAATATTCACATGCACCCCGTGCCGCCCCCCCATCTCCACCGCCGCGTCCAACGCCTCCCACGTCTCCTCATTCTTCGTATACGCCTTCCCCCCCTCCAGCAACCACCGATAGTCCAGCGGCAACCGCGAAAAATCGAACCCATGCTCCGCCATAAATCGAAAATCATCCTCCCGATACCCCCCCGTCGTCGCCTCCTTCCCCACCGTCGTAAACTTCTCCAATAAATTAAATCCCCGCCACCGCGGCAACCGCCGATGTGTCGGCACCACAAGCTCGTTCGCCATCCAACATCCTTTCATAACCCCCCAGAAAAATCTTCGAAACCCCTATGCTAGACCATCCCTCCATTCTGTCCACCCCTTTATCCGTTATACTGCCCCCAGTCGTTGACCTCACTCCCGTCTCACCCGAGTCACTTATGAATTCTCCCCATACTTCCACCCGCGCCTTCTCCCTCCTCGAACTCCTGGTCGTCGTCGCCATCCTCGCCCTCCTCATCGCCCTCCTCATCCCCTCCCTCGCCCGCGCACGAACCCGCGCCAAAGTCACCGCCTGCCTCTCCAACATCTCCCAAATCGCCAAAGGCGCCCTCCTCTACGAAACCGACTGGTCCGCCCTCCCCACCCACCTCAACGAGCTTGACCCTTCCAGCTTCTCCAACACCATCGCCACCTACAACGGCACCAACAGCAACGACACCCGCCCCGTCTGGGCCCCCTACATCAACGTCGATTACATGAACTGCCCCTTCATCCGCAAGTGGAGCCCCGCCGCCGAACCCTTCCTCACCAGCCCCAACTTCAACCTCAACGTCGAATACGTCCTCGTCGCCGGCTACTACGGCGACGGCGACGACGTCTCCGGCTTCACCTCCCGCTACACCCGTACCAACGCCCCCTGGACCTACAACGGCAAAACCATGCGCGCCCTCGTCGGCGACCGCGCCTACTACTCCCCCGCCAACACCACCACCCCCGCCAGCCCCCTCTACCGCACCTTCGACAATCACGCCGACCTCCGCCGTAACTTCTCCCTCCGCATCTCCACCTACCCCAGTCCCGTCGGCCGAGGCTGGTACATGGCCACCTCCACCCCCGACGACGCCCGCATCGGCGGCGAACTCAACTTCGCCTTCATCGACGCCTCCGCCCGCACCTTCAAATCCTCCGATCCCGAAATCGTCCAAGTCAAAGACCGCAACGCCTCGACCGTCAATGAAAAAACCAACAACCTCATCCCCTCCCAATAACCCCCCATCATCCTTCCCATCCACTCCACCCACTGACCCTCACCCAAGCCCGCTTCGTCGCGCCCCTCCGGCAAAAAAAGAAATCCGTGAACCAACCCCCCATCACATCCGTCTCAATGACTACGCATCTTTCTGCCCCCATTTCTCTCCCCTCTACCAGGAGACTCCCATGCTCACCTCCCGCTCCCGCCGCATCCTCCTCGCCTCCCTCTCCGCTACCACCCTCCTCGCTTCACTCCCCTTCCTCTCCCTCGGCGACTTGGTCACTCCCACCACGACCACCGCCCCGGCCCTCACCCTCATCGCCCCACTCCCCAACCCGCCCGCCAATTCCCTCACCCTCGCCACCGAACGCGTCGTCGTCTACAAAGACGGCTACGCCCTTATCATCAAATCCGCCTCCGCCACCACCGACACCGAGGGCCGCGCCTTCACCACCCAAGTCCCCGACGCCGCCGTCCTCGGCACCTTCTGGGCCATCTCCGATCAAAAAACCCTCGGCCTGCGCGCCGAATGGGATGAAGCCAAAACCACCCGCTCCCGCACCGTCAACTGCCTCACCGTCAAAGACCTCCTCCGCGCCAACGTCGGCAAAAAAGTCACCCTCACTCTCGACGCCACCGAAAAACGCACTGGAAGAAGTGGTCTTGAAGACGGACCAGATAAAACCCTCACCCCCGACGCCACCACCGAAAAACGCACCCTCACCGGCACCCTCTCCCAAATCCTTGATGACTCCTCCCCTCCCAAAATTGCTTTCCCACGCTCCATTACCACCCTCACCGGCCAAACCTTCACCCTCGAAAGCACCGCTCAACGCTCCCCCTTCGAAGACTTCCACACCTCCGCCCGCGTCACCGGTGCCGCCCCTCTCTCCGATGATACCGCCCTCGTCCGCGATCTCTCCCCCACCGGCGGTGATTACATCGTCCTCGACGGCCCCGACGTCGGCGGCAAAACCGTGCTCCCGTCCGCCCGCGTCCTCTTCGTCACCGGCGAAAACCTCACCACCACCCTCACCCGCGCCGAAGAAGTCTTCACCCGTACCAAACGCCTCACCGTTGACTTCGGCAAAGAAAACGCCAATAAAAAAGTCGCCCTCAAACTCTTCTACTTCACCCCCGGCATCCGCTGGATACCCACCTACCGCATCTCCGGCACTCTCCAAGACAAAGCCGACATCGCTCTCCAAGGCGAAATCGTCAACGACCTCGAAGATATCAACGATGCCGCCATCGACCTCGTCGTCGGCGTCCCCAACTTCCGCTTCAAAGACGCCCCCTCACCCCTCACCTTCGAACGCACCATGCTCGCCACTCTCGCCAACCTCCCCCGCAATGACTTCAACCAAAATTTCTACAATGGCAACCGGTTTTCCAACTCCTCATTCCACAGTGGAAGCACTGTCGTATTCAGCGACACCGTCACGCCCTCCCCTGACCTCGCCGCCGGAGAACAAGACCTCTTCGTCTACCCCCTCCAGAAAACCTCCCTCAAACGCGGCGCCCGCGCCACCCTCCCCCTCTGGCAGCAAAACACCGACCTCAAACACCTCTACACCTACGACGTCAAAACCCAACGCAGCCGCTCCACCGGCGGCATGGTCGCCTACAAACAAAATCAACATCAACCCAACCCCCAAAGCACCTCCCCCAACGTCCTCTCCCTCAACACCATCTGGCATCAACTCGAACTCGTCAACAACTCCAAATCCCCCTGGACCACCGGACCCGCACTCATCATGAAAGGCAACCTCCCCCTCGGACAGGACCTCCTCACTTACACCCCCCCCGGCTCCAAGGCCTGCGTCCCCGTCACCATCGCCGTCGACCTCCGCGCCACCACCGACGAAGAAGAAGTCCTCCGCCAAAACGCCGCCCTCAAAGTCGATGGCAACGAATACGCCCTCATCAAAAAGAAAGGCACCATCTCTCTCACCTCCTTCCGCAAAGAACCCTCCACCATGCGCATCTCCCTCAGCACCGGCGGCAAAATCGACAACGTCTCCGACGAAGGCAAAATAAAAATCAACGACTTCCGTCCCGACGACTGGGACGACCAATCCTACATGCGTCCCAACAACCACTCCGACGTCACCTGGGAATTCACCCTCGACCCCGGCGAAACCAAAACCCTCACCTACACCCTCTCCTCCTACATCCGCTAACCCCCGCGTCGCCATCTCTTTGCTTCTGCCCCACAATGTTCTATCAGCCCCCTCACGCGCCTGCTATAATTGACCAACATGAGCACCGCCGACATCATTTCCGAACTACCCCACCTCAGTCCCGCCGAACTGGCCCAAGTGGAAGCCAAGCTCCGCGAGCTGATCGAACAGGCGCGCGTCACTTCCCAACCCAAATCCGTCGCTCCGTCCCCCGCCCGCATTCACACTCCCCGACTCGCTCAGCCAGAACAGTCCAAAGACTTCATCAAACAAATCATGGAACTCCCCCCTGATGCCAACCCATGACGCTCCGTCGTCTTCTTGCGTCCCCTCTCCCTCCGCCCCGCACACGCCTCCCTCACGTGCAATCAATCCCATACTTCAACAACAACCGCGGCAAGACGTCATCCAAACTTTCAATTTCCGCATCCCCCAGTTCCACCAGATTCATCTCATATTTCACATAAATCGCCTTCTTCTCCCGCATCCGCGCCGCGTACTTCGGATCTCTTTCCATCCCCCAAAACTCAATGTAGACCTTCCCCTTCGGAAGATAAAAATCGCACAAGGCATCCTCTTCCACCGGCAGTTTACGCTCCACCGCATGCACGATCTGCTGCATGTAAAGCCAGTTATCAATCAGCAATTCTGCACGCGAACGCACCATATGCCCGTCCGTTGCTCGTAACTCCGCCGGAAATCTCTCCCGAAAACTCTGAATGGATGTTTCGGCCACCGTCGCAACTCCGCTCTTCGCTGCCCCCGATCCTCCACTCTTCCCTTCCGCCACCACCCCGCCTCCCGCCGATTCCTTCATCGTTCCCACAAGCACCTTGTTCGTCAAAATGCTCGCCGGCCAAACAACATACGGTATCCCCGTTTGCCGCGCTTCCCGCATCACCCCACCCATCTTTTTCCCCGCTTCCGTCAGGTGCCATCCTTTCACATGCTTCTCAATCCACCCCAACTCCGCCAACAACAGATTGGCCCGCTTCGCCGGCACCTGAAAATGCTCCCCAATCTTGGTGGCGGATAACAGCCCGCCAACCCCCGCCAACCCCCGCCTTCCCCAGCGCCTCCTCATCCAACACCGCCTCCGCACACCCGTCGCACACATCGGTCTTCATCACATACAACTTCCCGCACGCCCTGCACTTTCGCACCTCCCCATTCTTCTCCGCCTTCCAATGCGGAAAGCACAGCAAAAATCCCTCCTTCGTCACCGCCTGCCCACATCCATTCACCGCGCACAATGTAGCCATTACCCTACCTCCATTTTAATCGCCACTACTTTCCCCTCACGACCATATAACCCCTCCCCTCTCCCCACACCACTGACATCCCACTTCGACTCCTCCACCCTTCTCATTTTGACTCCCCAAAAATCCCTTGACATTCGTATTTCGTTCGGTACAATACCCAGCATAAAGAATCCTGCGCCAGCAGGAACCAAGCCAGCCAAAATGGGGAAGGGTGTAAATTGAAGGGGAACATAGCACATTACAGGGGAACATAGGGGAATGGGGTAAAGGGCGGCGGGGGCGGGAGTTATGGATGATTCTGCATCGCAAGCGGGCTGCAAACCTTGCGATGGTTGCCGGACTTCAAAACCGCATTCTTGAGGCTTTGAACGGGGTTTGAGCATCGCAAGTTGCGATGGTTTTTTGCGAGCGGGTTGAGGTGATTGTGCGTTTTTGTGAATTTTTCGGGCGCTGGGGGGAGATGGTGGGCGGCGGCGATCCTGGCGAAGAGATGGGGCCAAGTCGCGGTGCTGGCGGCGATCCTGGCGGCGACGGTGAACCTGGCGGCGGAGCTGGCGACGGTGGCGATGATCCTGGCGAAGGAGCCGAGAGG
>JBBRWV010000062.1:0-21248 GCA_038248985.1 Phycisphaerae bacterium | reverse complement strand
TTTGTTTTTGGTCAACGGCGATTAAATGGTTGGGGTCCCTCGCTGACACCCGGGGGGGGGGGGTTGGGGTGGGGTGGAGGAGAAAAAGTGAGGGGAGTGAGGGTGAGTGCTGAGGATTGAGACGGGGGGGACGACGAAACTACGAAGAGGGGAAGGGTGAGGTTCGTGGGAATCGAGGGGGCCGAGTGGGGTGGCGGGATTGCGGGGGCTGGGGAGAGGTGGTGGGGGTTGGGGTGGGATTTTTTTGGGGGGATGCAACTTTGGGGAGGGGTGTGCGTAGGGAATAGCGGCGGGCCTGTGAGCTCGCGAGTTCGAAATCATTTTGGAGATTTTCGCTATGAAACCGATTGCCCTGATTTGTGCCGCTGTAATTTCCGCATCGATGTGCGTACCAATGACGTTTGGCCAAGCGGCCGATGCGCCGAAGGATCCGCCGAAGAAGGAAGCACCGGCGGCGGGTGGCGGGGCTGGAGGCGGGCGGCGTCAGGGTGGAGGCGGTGCGGCGGGCGGTGGTGGCGGGGGTAGAAATTTTGGGCGGAACATGTTCAATCCGAATGCCAATCAATTGGAGCAGATGGAACGAGAGCTGAAGTTGACGGATGATCAGAAGGTGAAGCTCAAGCAGAAGGTTGAAGACATGAACAAGGAACTGGCGGATCTGCAGGAGGACATGTTTTCGCGCATGCGGGAAAATTTCGGGCGTAATGCCGGCGGGGCCGGCGCGGCGGATGGGGAGGCACGCAAGAAGATCGAAGAACAAGCGAAGAAATATCGTGAGGAGTACATGACGCTGGTGGGGGAGCATCAGGCGAAGATCAACGCGGAGCTGACGCCGGAGCAACGGTTGACGTGGGAAGCGAGCAAGATCAAGCGGGCGGTGACCCTGCGTTTGGGGATGTTGGAACTGACGGACGAGCAGAAAGCCAAGGTGGAAACGCTGGCGCAAGCGGCGGCCAAGGATCTGATCGCGCTGAAGGATCAGAAGGACCAGAAGGCGATCGCGGAGATTCATGGCCGACTGGTGAAGAAGCTGATTGCGGACGTGCTGACCGAAGAGCAGGCCGGTAAGGTCGTGTTGGCGGGCGTTGGGCAGATGCTGGGCGGGATGATGGGCGGCGGGGGTGGGTTTGGCGGCGGTGGTGCGGGTGGTGGCGGTGCCGGCGGTGGTGGACGTCGCGGTGGCGGCGGCGGCGGTGCGGGTGGCGGCGCAGGGGGCGGTGGTGCAGGGGGCGGTGGTGGCAACCGGCTGCCGTGATGGTGCGCCACGACTCGAATCGTCAGCGGATGATTGGAGTTGTTTAAAGTGAATTGATCGGGCATGTCGCAGGGGGCGATGTGCCCGATTTTTTTAATGTTCATTTTTTGAAATCAGGGAGCTGCGGCGGTGAGAACGCCGCGTTGCGGCGTCGCTAAACGATGGGGGAGCGGGTGAGTGAGGGGATTTTTTAGCGGGTGGATTGGAGGGTTAGGAGGGCATAGGCGGTGACGAGTTCGGGTTGATCTTCGAGCCAGCGGCCGGATTTTTCGTTGTGCCAGGAGCCGTCGGCGGATTGGGTGGTGCGAAGACGGTGTTGCAGGGAGTTGCGCCAGTCGATGGGGCCGGCGGGGGTGGCGAGAGAGGAGGCACCGGAGGCTTTGAGGGTGCGGGCGAGGGCGAGGTAGTAGTAGTAGAGGCCGTCGGCATTGCCGGTGCCGGGATGTTTTTCGAGGGACCAGTTGCGTTCGATCCACCATTTGCCTTGTTTGACGCGGGGGTCTTCGGAAGAGAGGCCGGCGTAGACGAGTGATTTCCACTTGGCGTAGGTGATGGAGCCGTAGGTGTCGAGGACGGCGTCGGAGGCGCGTTCGGTGGGATCGGCGAAGGCGAGGCTGCGCGAGGAGGAGGTGAGTTCGGATTTTTCGGAGCGGTACCAGGTGCCGGGTTTGCTGGCGGGAGAGGCGGCGAGTTGCAGGAACTGGCGTCCGGCGACGAGACGCTGGCGGGCTTGGGGGGTGTCGAGGGCGGCGTACATGCTGAGGACGATGGCGGTGTGGTAGGTGGGTTCGTGGACGATGTAGAAGCCGCCGTCGGGTTGGCGGGTGGATTCGACGTAGGCGAGGGCGTGTTGGATGACGGGGTGTTGGAGATCGATGCCGGCGTTGAGGATGGCGCGGACGGCGAGGGCGGTGGGTGCGGGGCCGAAGCGGGTGAGCCAGCCGCCGTTGGGTTCCTGGGTTTGCATGAGGAAGAGGATGCCGCGGCGTTCGGAGGCGAGGAGTTGGGTGCGGGGTTTTGTGCCGGAGAGGGAGACGGCGGCGAGGAGGGAACTGGTGAGGAAGGCGAGGGTGAGGGCGAGGAGGGTGAAGCGGCGACCGCAGCGGGGGGCGACGGCGAGGGTGTCGGTGAGGAGGATGCGCATGCGGCGAAGGAGATCGGTGCGGGAGGACCAGGCGGCGGTGGCGAGGAGGGGGACGCGGCCGGGGTGCGAGCGGGCGAGGGAGAGGAGTGCTTGGGCGTAGGCGGCGCGATCGCGGCGATGGGTGGCGGCGGCATCGGCGAGAATTTCCTGGGCGAGGCGGAGTTCGCGATCGAGCCAGCAGAGGATAGGGGAGGGGCAGAGGATGATGCGGGTGATGGCCATGAGGAGGGCGGTCCAGGCGTCGCGATTTTGGATGTGGGCGAGTTCATGACGAAGGAGGGTGGCGAGGGTGGCGGGGGAGGCATCGCGCAGGGAAAGGGGAAGGAAGATGGCGGGGTGCAGCATTCCCAGGGCACAGGGGCGGTTGATGTGGGTGGAGAAACGCAGGGCGATGCGGTGGGCAGAGGGCATTTCGTTGAGCAGAGCGCGGGTGGCGGCATCGGCGGAGAGGGAGGATTTGCGCCAGCGGTGGAGGGTGAAGAAGGCGCGCAGCAGGCGGAGCGCGGAGAGGGAGGCGAGGGAGATGACAGCGCCTGCGACGTAGGTGCGCCAATGGAGGCGGGAGTGGGCGAGGAGGGATAGAGGATGGAGGGGGGAAACGGGCGAGAGTGTGGGCGATTGCGAAGGGGTGGCGGAGGGGGCGGGGCGGGCCGCGGTGGCTTCGGCGACGGCTTCTTCGAAAAAGCCATCGGTGAGCATGGCTTGGGGATGCGGCTCGACCATCATTAAGGAGAGGCGCGGGACGCCGGGGAGGACGTTGGCGAGTGCGATGAGGAGGGAGGCGGCGAGGCCGCACTGAATCATGCGGACGCGTTGGGCGGGTTGGGGGGTGAGGCGTACGGCGAGAGCCACGGCGAGGAGCAAGAGGCCTGAGGCGACGGCCGAATCGAGCCACCAGCGACAGATGTCATTGAGCAGAAACATGACTGTAGTTTACAGACCTTGACGCCTTTTGTGTTCAGCGATCATCTGTTCAATTGCGGAAATTTCCTGTTTGGAGACTTTTTGGGATTGGAGAGCGCTGTGGACGAGTTGATCGACGGCGCCGTCAAAGACGCGGGCGAGGAAGCGGGTGACGGTTTTTTGCTTGGAGTAGAGGGGGCGGTAGATGAAGCTGCGGCCGTCGACGGTGTGGGCGACGAGGCCCTTGTCTTCCATCATGCGGAGGAAGGTTTGGACGGTGTTTTGGGCAATGTTTTCGCGGGCGTGCATGACATCGTAGACGGCGCGTACGGAGGCGGGGCCGATGTCCCAGAGTATCTTGAGGATTTCAAGTTCGCGTTCGGTGGGGCTGCCGGGGGCGGTGGCGGCGGTCGCGATTTCATCTTGTTGGTGGGTGTCCATTTTCGCCGACTCCTTGAAGCCTAGTTTATTAAGGGATCATAAGCCAAGGGAATGGGGATTGGAAGCATTTTCTGTTTTTGGTCAGACGACGTTGAAGTATTTGGCCTGGGCGTGGTGGGTGATGATCGCGCTGGTGGACTGCTCGGGCGTGATGAAGTGGCTCTCGGTGAGGCCGCAGCCGATGCGCTCGGGTTGGAGCAACTGGAAGAGTTTGATTTCATCTTCCATATTGGGGCAGGCGGGATAGCCGAAGCTGTAGCGACAGCCCTGGTAGCGGCAGGCGAAGAGATCGCGCAGGGAGGGGCCGTCGTGGTGGGCGATGCCGAGTTCCTGGCGGACGCGTTTGTGCCACATTTCGGCGAGTGCTTCGGCGAGTTGCACGCCCATGCCGTGCATGTAGAGGTATTCCTGGTACTCGCCTTTTTCGCGGAGGGCGTTTTCATAGGGGCTGATTTCGTGGCCCATGGTGACGCAGGTGAAGGCGACGACGTCGCGTTGTTGGCTGTCGATGGGGCGGAAGAAATCAGAGAGGCACCAGCGTTTTTTGTCGGGCTGGCGGGGGAAGTGAAAGCGGAGTTTTTCCGTTTGGCCATCGTCTTGGAAGATGACGAGATCGTTTTTGTCGGCGGCGCAGGGAAAATAGCCGTAGACGACGGAGGGGTGCATCATTTTGAGGTCGAGGACTTTTTGTTTGACGCGCTGGTAGATGGGGCGGACGGTTTCTTCGGTCCATTCGCGGAAGTCATCGCGGGATTTGTTGCCGCTCTTGAATTGCCACTGGCCGCGGAAGAGGGCGACTTCATCGATGTAGGGAAAGAGCTGTTCGACGGGGATATCCTGGACGACGCGTGTGCCGAGGAAGGGGGGCGTGGGGACGGGCGCGGCGCGGTCGATATCGGAAGGGGCGAACTCGTCGAGCGTGGGGCGGGTGTCTTCTTCGAGGGCGGTGAGCGTTTCGACGGAGACGAGGCCGCCGCCGCAGTAGGCGCCGGCGCGTTCATCGGTGACGCCGGTTTGGACGAGCATTTGCTGGGTTTTACCGGTGCTGATGGCATCCATGACGTGCAGGCCTTCGAAGGCATCTTTGCCGAAGAAGAGGGGGCCTTGGTAGATGCTGCGGAGATCGTTTTCGACATATTTGCGGGTGAGTGCGGCGCCGCCGAGGATGACGGGGAAGCGGAGGTTCTGGCGGTTGAGTTCCTGGAGGTCATCGCGCATGACGAGGGTGGATTTGACGAGGAGGCCGGAGAGGCCGACGGCGTCGGCGCGGACTTCCTTTACTTTGTCAATGACGGTTTGGATGGGCACCTTGATGCCGATGTTGTGGACCTTGAAGCCGTTGTTGGTGAGGATGATATCGACGAGATTTTTGCCGATGTCGTGCACATCACCTTTGACGGTGGCGAGGACCATTGTGCCGCGGGTTTGGCCTTCGGCTTTTTCCATGTATTTTTCGAGGTGGGCGACGGCGGACTTCATCACCTCGGCCGATTGCAGGACGAAGGGGAGCTGCATCTGGCCGCTGCCGAAGAGTTCGCCGACGATTTTCATGCCGGCGAGGAGGTGATCGTTGATGATTTCCAACGGTTTGTACTTGGTGCGGGCTTCTTCGAGATGCTCGACGAGTTTTTGTTTGTCGCCATCAATGATGTGCCGCTGCAATTTCTTTTCGACGGGGAGGCTTTCCATCTGGGCCTCGTTGGCATCTTTGGGTGGTGCGCCGAGGGTGCTGAGGAGGCCGAGGGGGCTGTAGCCTTCGCGGGAGCGATCGTAGATGAGATCAAGGGCCCATTCGTAGTGCTGCGGATCGATTTTGTTTTGCGGGAGAATTTTGCTGGCATGAACGATGGCGCTGGTGAGGCCGGCGTGAACGCACTCATTGTAGAACGCGGAGTTGATGACGAGGCGGGCGTAGGGTTTAAGGCCGAAGGAGACGTTCGAGAGGCCGAGCGTGGTGTGGCAATTGGGAAATTCGGTGCTGATGCGGCGGATGCCTTCGAGCGTTTCGATGGCGAGGCGGCGGACTTCTTCCTGGCCGGTGACTACGGGGAAGATCAGCGGATCAAAATAGATGTCGGTTTCGGGGATGCCGTACTTTTCCGTGAGCAGGGTGTAGAGGCGGCGGGCGATTTCGATTTTGCGATCAGCGGTTTTGCCCATCGCTTCGAGCTTGTCCTCATCGATCGTGCCGGCGACGACGGCGGCACCGTAACGTTTGAGGAGGTAGCACATTTTGGCGAGTTTTTCTTCGCCATCTTCGAGATTGATCGAATTGACGATGCACTTGCCAGGCGCGGCTTTGAGGCCGGCTTCGATCACATCGAGCTGCGTGGAATCGATCATGAGCGGGGCGGTCACATCCTTGGCGAAGCGTTGCACGATCTGCACCATGTCGGGCACGCCATCGCGGCCGACGTAGTCGACGCAGACGTCGACGACGTGCGAGCCTTCCTTGACCTGCTCGCGGCCCATGGCGGCGCAGCCATCGAGATCGCCATGGATGATCAAGTCCTTGAATTTGCGCGAGCCGTTGGTGTTGGTGCGTTCGCCGATGATGAGGATGGAGAGATCCTGCCGGGCGCTGGTGGCGGAGTAGAGTGAGGAGACCATGGCGGTGGCGGCGGTGATCTTGGCGCCGAAGGCCGGGCGCGGTTTGGGGGCGCGGTTTTTCAGTGCATCGGCCACGAGTTTGATGTGTTCGGGCGTGGTGCCGCAGCAGCCGCCGGCGATATTAATGCCGAAGTTGGTGACGAAATCGACGTGGGCCTTGGCGAGTTCGGCGCCGCTGAGCGGGAAGTGCGTGTGCCCTTCGTGGAGCACGGGCAGGCCGGCGTTGGGCTGCACGCTCAAGTAGCGGGTGCATTGCGCGCTGAGGACTGCGACGTGCTGGCGCATGAGTTCCGGGCCGGTGGCGCAGTTCATACCGAGGACGTCGATGGGCAGGGCTTCAAGGGTGGCGATGGCGGCGGACATTTCGGTGCCGAGGAGCATCGTGCCGGTCGTTTCCATCGTGACTTGCACCATGAGGGGGACGCGACGGCCGCGTTGGCGCATCACGTCGAGGCAGGCGACGGTGGCGATTTTGGCGACGTTCAAGTCGAATTGGGTTTCAATGAGGAGGGCGTCGACGCCGCCGTCGATGAGGCCGCGCACCTGCTCGGCGTAGCTTTCGAGAAGTTCGTCATAGCCGATGTGGCCGAGGGTCACGGCCTTGGTGCCGGGGCCGATGGAGCCGGCGACGAAGGCATCGACACCGGGCGTTTTGCCGGCGTGCCTGGCGGCGTTGCGGGCGAGTTCGACAGCTTTGATGTTGAGTTCGTAGGTTTTGTCGGCCAGGCCAAATTCAGCAAGCACGATCTTGTTGGCACCGAAGGTATCGGTTTCGACGCAGTCGGACCCGGCGGCGAAATAGCGGTGATGAATTTCTTCCACGACATCAGGCCGCGACAATACCAGGACGTCCGTGCAGTTTTCCTTGTCCCAGAAATCATTCAACGTGAGGTTGAAGGTGAAAATCTGCGTGCCCATGCCGCCGTCAAAAATCATGACGCGCTGCTGCAGCAAGTCCAGAAATGGGGACTGGCCCGGTTTCATGGTTTCGAGGAAGCGTTTGTCGGCGAAGTAAGTTTCAAGAGTTTTCAAGTCGTGAATGTTCTTGAGATCCAACGCCATTACTCGTCATCCTTCGCTAGATCGCCCAGCGGGTGGGCAATTTTTTTTCTGGGTTTGGCATCGGGCGCCGCTTGGATATCCGATGCGTGTGGGGTATCCGGGGCGTCGAGCAGGTCGTCCTGTTGATCGGCTTCGAAACGCCGCCGGCCGATCGGGTTGCCACCGAGGGCCTTGCCGGCGTTGCGACCGGAGGGCGGAACGAACGGCTTCTTGCCCTTGTACTTCGGGCGCTCGCGGAACTCGCGTTTGGCCCGTTTCGAGCCGTCGCCCTCCTTGCTGGGCTTGACGGTTTTCTCGGCCTGCGTTTCGCCTTCGACGGCGATGCGTTTGCGTTCTTTTTCCATTTCTTTTTGTTCGTACCATTCCTGCGTGGAGTTACGTTCCTTGTCGTGGAACTCCTGCGAACTGGCGTAGTAGAGCCACTTCACTTCCTGCTCGGTCAGCTCGCGCAGCTCGCCGGGCTCGAGGCCGCGGGTGGTGATTTTTCCGGCGATGGCCACGCGGTTGAGATCGCGGACCATGTGGCCGATGCGGGCCATCACGCGGCGGATTTCGCGATTCTTGCCTTCGCTGCTTTTGATTTCGAGAATAGTGCGGCCGCGTTCGCGCCCGACGATCTTGGCGCGGAAGCGTTCGGACTTGGTCGCGGTCTTGCCCGGGGCGGCGCCGCGCTCGGGGGCCAGCCATACGCCGGCCTTGATCTTTTCGAGATCCTCGGGGGACAGGCGGCCTTCGACTTCGACGATATACGTTTTTTCCACACCGTAACGCGGATGCGTCAGGCGATTGGTCAACTCGCCATCGTTGGTCATGATCAGCGCGCCGCGTGAATCCAGTTCGAGCCGGCCGACGGGGAAGACGCGTTCCTTGATGCCTTCGAGAATTTCGTAAACGGTTTTGCGTTGCGAAGGATCATGGTTGGTGACGAGAATGCCCTTGGGCTTGTTGAGCACGTAGTAGACTTTTTTCTGCTCGGTAAGGGCGGCGCTCTCGGTGCCTACCTCTTCGCCATCGACGGTGACGATGTCTTTGGTCGGCTCAATCATCACGGGCATGACCGTGAGCACCAGGCCGTTCACGCGGACGCGTCCGCCGGCAATCATCTCTTCGCATTCGCGCCGGCTGGCGACGCCGCAGTCGGCCATGAATCTTTGCAATCGTGTTTTCATTGTGCAATTCACCACTGTGCAGCCGAAAACCGGTGGCACGCGGGTGATCCTTTGTATTAATTAATTTCCACCGGGCCGCCGGGCAGTCGTGCTTCCAGCCAGGCGCAATCGGCAATGGTTTTGACTTTCGCCTTGCTCATGCCCGCCGGCAGCAGGAGCGTATCGCCGCGGGTGAAGGCGGTGGGGGGGTATCCTTCCGATTGAATGACGCCCTGTCCTTCCAGGACGATCCACACCACCGGTTCGCTGTACGGAATATCCTGTTCCAACTCGGCCACCATGCGGATGCGCTCGAGCGTGAAATAGTCACACGTCACCAGGCGCGTCACGGTGGTGAACAAGCTGGCGATGTGGCTGCGTTCGCCCGCGCCGTCATTTTCGCGCGGGCCAAAGTGAATGCATTCCAGGGCTTGTTCAATATGCAGCGTGCGCGATTTTCCATCGGGGCCGAGGCGATTCCAGTCGAAGACGCGAAAGGTTGTGTCGCTGGGCGTCTGCACTTCGGCGGCAACGATGCCGGCGCCGAGGGCGTGAACGGTGCCGCTCTTGAGATAGTGGCAGTCGCCGGCGCGAACTTTGATGGCGTGGAGAAGCGGCGCCACATCACCGGTTTCGAGGGCGGTGCGAAACTGCGCGGGCGTGACGCCGGGCTTCAGGCCTTTGTAAATTTTCGAGCCGGGCTCGGCATGCAGGATGTACCAGGCTTCGCTTTTCAAATGGGCGTCAGGATGCGCGCGGCAATAGGCTTCATCGGGATGCACCTGCACGGACAGATCCTGCTGAGCATCGAGAAATTTGATCAGCAAGGGAAAATAGGCACCGGCCGTTGCGGAGCCGGCGATCTTGAACTCGGCGTTGCTCCAGAGCGCGTGCAGTGATTTACCCGACAGGGGGCCATTGGTCACCACGCTGCTCAGGCTGCCATCGGCGGCGGCACCTGCGGAATCGGCTTTGACGGTGCCGGGCGGCAGATCGGCCAGTTCCCAACTTTCGCCGATGCCTCCGCCTGCGGAATCGCGCGCAAGCTCCGCAGGCACGGCTTTGCCGATCACGGACTTCAACCGCTGGCCGCCCCAGATGCGCTGTTGGAATACCGGCTTAAACTTCAGCGGGTACATCTTTCTGCCCTTCTTCCGGCTTGCTTTCGGCGACTTCGATGCGGCGGCCATCCGGATCGCGCACCACGAATACGCGGCCCCAGTCGGTCTTGCGGACTTCGCGCGGGCTGTAGCGGTTCTGCTTGAGGCGCAGATTCAACGCTTCGATGTCATCGCTCACGAGGCCCAGGCCGGTTTGATCCGGCGGACCTTCCGACGGGTACAACTCGAACACGCCGACCTCGTCCTGACAGGCGAAATGCTCGGGGCCGTTGGCATGTTTTTCTTTTTCGAACTTCATGCCGAAGTGTTCGTAGAAGGCCTTGGTCTTTTCGATGTCGGCACACCGGAGCACAATCAGATATACGTCACGCATGCAAAACACTCCTTGCTTTTCTTCCCCGCCCGCTGAAGAACAATCCTTACCGGATACAGGGTCCTTGAATCTTAACGACCAACAGTCTATCATTCTATCCGGATGAACGGATATTTGCCAGAGAACGCCTCAGCAAAACACGCCGGTGGCGGAACAGAGCATTTTATTGATCTGCTCCGCACCCTGGCGGATCCAATTCGCCTGCGCATTCTACGTCTTCTTGAGCAACAACCCCAACACGGCGCGACGTCGACGGGTGGCCTGTCGGTGGGGGAGCTGGCGGAGATCCTCAAACTGCCGCAATCCACCGTCTCACGCCACCTCAAAACGCTCGCCGATGCCCATCTGGCCGATGTGCGCCGGGAGGGGACATCCATGCTGTATCGCCTGTCAGATGCGGCCGGACATAACGCCAGCAAGCAACTGCGCAGCGTGGCCAAGCAGCACCTCGATCATGATCCGCTGGCCAAGACCGACGGCCAGCGCTTGTCGCATATACTGCGGCAGCGCGATTCCGCGACCGATCATTTCTTCGGCAAACACGCGCCGCACTGGGATTCGCTGCGGGCCCAGTGGCTCGGCGATTCCTTCCATAGTGAGTCGCTGGTATGTCTGCTCAACCCCCAGTGGACGGTGGCGGACCTCGGTACGGGGACCGGCGTGATGCTGCCGCTGCTTGCCCCGCATGTGGAAAAAATCATCGCCATCGACCCCTCGCCGGCGATGCTGAAGAACGCCAAGGCCCGGGTGAGCGATCAGCACCTTCACAATGTAGAACTGCGCCAGGGGGCTATCGAAAACCTGCCGATTGAAGATCACACTATTGATGTCGCCATTGTTTCATTGGTGCTGGCCTATCTGCCCGACCCTCCGGCCGCACTGCGGGAAATTCATCGCATTCTCAAGCCGGGCGGGATCACGCTGATTATCGATTTGCAGCCGCATGATGTGGCGCTCTTTCGGGAAAAGCTCAATCACCGGTGGATGGGGTTTGCCCAGGGGCAGTTGGAAAAGTGGCTGAAGGAAGCACACTTCACGCTTGCGCGGTGGCATCCGCTTACGCCGAAGGTGTCGCGCAGCAAAGAGAGCCAAACGCAGGTTCCCGATCTATTTGCCATTCGGGCGGAGGCTGCGCCCGTTTGAGCGGACCTGCCGGCAGATGGAAATGCCGGCGGAAGGGCCCGATTTTCCAATCCACTATTTAGCTACTTTTACTTGACTACTTTACTCGTTGACCATTTTTCGAAAGGAACTCCCTCATGTCCCAGAAGTATGATGTTAAAGATCTCTCCCTCGCGGCCGAAGGCAAGAAACGCATTGAATGGGCCGACAAGGACATGCCCGTTTTGCAGCTCGTGCGCAAGCGTTTCGCCAAAGAGAAGCCGCTGAAGGGCTACCGCATGTCGGCTTGTTTGCACATCACCACGGAGACGTCCAACCTGTTGCGCACGCTGGTCGCCGGCGGGGCGGAAGTGGTCGCGTGTGCGTCCAACCCGCTCAGCACGCAGGATGACAATGCCGCGGCGCTCGTCAAAGAGTACGGCATCAATGTTTTCGCCATCAAGGGCGAAGACCGCGACACGTACTTCCGGCACATGAATGCGGCCCTGGATATCAAGCCCAACGTCACGATGGATGATGGCTGCGATCTGGTTTCGCTGCTGCACTCTACACGCAAGGATCTGGCCAAGAACATCGTTGCCTCGATGGAAGAAACCACCACCGGCGTCATCCGCCTCAAGGCCATGGAAAAAGACGGCACCCTCAAGTTCCCCACCGTCGCCGTCAATGATGCCATGTGCAAACACTTCTTCGATAATCGCTACGGTACCGGCCAATCCACCCTCGACGGCGTCATCCGCGCCACCGATCATCTCATCGCCGGCAAACGCGTCGTCGTCGCCGGTTACGGCTACTGCGGCAAGGGTGTCGCCTCGCGCGCCCGCGGCCTCGGCGGTCATGTCATCGTCACCGAAATCGATTCGATCAAGGCCATCGAAGCCGTCATGGATGGCTTCCAGGTCATGACGATGGAAGAGGCCGCACCGGTGGGCGACATCTTCATCACCGTCACCGGCAACATTCACGTCATCCGCGGCGAGCATTTCCGCGTGATGAAGAACGGCGCACTGGTGTGCAATTCGGGGCACTTCGACGTCGAGCTCGACCTCGTCGCCCTCGCCAAGCTCGCCAAGAAAACGCATAAGGGCCTGCGGGAATTCGTCAATGGTTACACCCTGGCCAGCGGCAACACCGTCATGGTTCTCGGCGAAGGCCGCCTGATTAACCTCGCTGCGGCGCACGGGCATCCGGCCTCGGTGATGGACATGTCCTTTGCGGTGCAGGCGCTCGCCACGGAGTGGGCGCTCAAGCAAAAGGGCAAACTTTCCGCGACCGTCCACAACGTACCCGCCGAGATCGACGCGTGGGTCGCCAAGCTTAAGTTGGAATCGATGGGCATCGACATCGACACGCTGACCAAGGAACAAGTGAAGTATCTCTCGAGCCATGATATGGGCACGTAAACCCGCCCGATCCAATTGTTTGTTAAAACGAAGACGCCCCGGGGCAAACCCTCGGGGCGTTTTGTGCGCTTTGCTGGTTATCAGCGTGCGAGTAGTTGCTGGCGGTAGGTCTTACCAGCTCACCCCGCCGCGATACTTCACCATGCCGCTGCCCGCGGAAATTTCGCCGATTTTGTACGCATCCATCGCAAACCCTTTCAGATGCTGCACGATCTCGCCCACTGCATTGGGCGCGCACACCAGCGTCATGCCGACGCCGCAATTGAACGTCTTGAGCATATCTGCTTCCGCGACGTTCCCCAGCGCTTTGATTCGTTTGAATAGCGGCAGCACACGCAGCGCGGCCGCATCGACGAGCGCATCGGTCCCCGCAGGCAGCACGCGATTCAAATTCCCCGCGATTCCGCCCCCGGTGATGTGCGCCATACCATGCAGGCCGCTCATTTCCAGCAGTCCCTTAAAGGCTTGATAGTAGCACTGGTGCGGCCGCAGGATGGCATCCAGAAACGTCTCGCTCTTGCCCTCTGGCGAAACAATCTGCTCCGTCACCAGCGTCGGATGTTCCGCCATCAAGGCTCGCACCAGCGAGTACCCGTTCGTATGCAGCCCGTTGCTCGGCACCGCCACGACAGCATCGCCTACGCGGATCGCGCTGCCATCAATAATTTTCTTCTTGTCCACCACGCCCACAATCGAGCTCGACAAAATATACAGCCCCGCCTCCAGCACCCCCGGCTGTTCGGAGGTTTCTCCGCCCAGCAGGAAGCAATCATTCTCGCGGCACGCCGCATTGATCGACCGCACCAGTTCCAGCACCACATCCTTCTGCAGCTTGCCGCAGACGATGCAATCCTGCACGCACACGGGCTGGGCGCCCATCACGAGGATGTCGTTGATCAGATGATTGATCATGTCGAATGCGATCGACCCCGCCCGCCCGTTGGCGAAAGCAATTTTCTGTTTGCTTCCCGGCTCCTCGGTTTTCATCACCAGCACGGGCTGCTCGATGCCCGGAAACGAGGCCTCGAACAATGCCGCGAACGCTCCTGGCCGATGCAAAATCCGCGGATCCTTCGCCGCCATGGTTTCCGCCATCTGTTGTTTTGCCGCATCGGCCGTATCGATGGATACGCCGGCTTTTTCATACGAGAGCGCCATTCGTTTCTCCAAATTGAATGCATCGGTGGGGTGATGATACGGCGCATTCTAAGCGATGCGGCAAAACTTTTCCGCTCGTCAAGATGGCGCTGCTAACCACTCTCACCACCGCCCCCCTGCACAAAGCCCTGCGCAAAGGCACCGAGCTCGATCCCCGCCATCCACCCCTTACAGCAACGCCACATCGTGCGCCGCATCTTCCGTGATCCGCAAATCCTGCGGCAAGCCGTGCTGCGCCGTCATGAAATCTTCCATCCGCGCCCGCACCGGTGCCACCCGAATCCGCCGCGTAATATCCGCCGCAAACGCATACGTCATCAAGTGCGTCGCCTGCTCGAGGCTCAGCCCGCGGCTCACCAGGTAAAATACCGCGTTGGCGTCCACCGGCCCCACGGTGCTCCCGTGCGTACACTTCACATCGTCGGCGTAAATCTCCAACGCCGGCTGGCTGTTCATGAACGCCGTGTCCGTCAGCAGCAACGCCTTGCTCGTCTGCTTGCTGTCCGTTTTCTGCGCATCTTTCTGCACGAAAATTTTCCCCATGAAGACCGCCACGGCCTTGTCATTCAACACATGCTTGTACAACTCATGGCTGGGGCACTGCCCCTTCTCATGATGCAGCAGCGTGTGGTTATCAATGTGCTGCTCGCCATTCGCCAGCACCAGGCCGTTCAATGTCGCTTCCGCCCGCTCCCCATTGAACAGGACTTCCAGATCGTTCCGCGTCACCGCGCTGCCCACGCTCAGCGAGTGGCTGATGAAACTCGCCTGCTCCGCCAGTTCCACGTTCATCAGCGCCGTGTGATACGCCCCGCGCCCCTCCTGCTGCAGCTTGCAGTGATCGATCCGCGACGACCTCGCCCCCACGATCTCCGTCACCGCATTCGTGTGATACAACGCGCCATCATTGCCGGCAAACGTTTCCACAATCGTTGATTCGCTGTTCTCCTCCGCCACCACCAGCACCCGCGGTTCCGTCACTTCGGCCTCGCCGGAAGGCACCGTCAAAAATAAAATATGAAGCGGCTTGGCGCACGTCTTCCCCTTGCCGACATGCACCAAAACTCCCGCCTCGAGATTGCGCGCCAAATGACTCGTATTGCGCGCCGCAAACGCATGGCGCTCGATCTTCGCATACGCCCCCAGGTGCCGCTCAACCAGCCCGTTCTCCTCCGCCAACGCCCGCGCCAGCGTCATCACCTTCACCCCCGCCGGCAGCTTCGACAGCGCACTGAGCGCCGCATCAAACCGCCCATTTACCAACACAATCTCCGCCCCCGCCGCATTACCAAACGTATAGCGCGCATGCAACTCCGCGGCGGCCTTCGCCGGCGCAACGCCCGCCGGTACAAACGGCGTTTTTTCCAAAACGCTCACGTTCGTATCGCGCCAGGCCTCGTCCTTCATCGAAGGAAAACCCCTCCGCGCCCACACCTCGCGCCCGCGTTCCTGCAGCCCGTTTATCCACGCGCCGCCTTCGGTCACGGTCGCCTCAGCATTGCTCATCGTTCCATCCAATGTTTCTGTCGCGGTCGTCATACCGTTCTCTTAAATCCTTTGACTAACACCTTACGCGAATTGGAGCGTGCGAAAAATCAAACCGCACCTGCGACCTCATCCTCCACCCAATCATAGCCCCTGCTTTCCAACTCCAACGCCAATTCCTTCTTCCCGCTCTTGACGATCCGGCCGTCAATCATCACATGCACAAAGTCCGGCACGATGTAATCCAGCAATCGCTGGTAATGCGTCACCAGCAAAATCGCCTTGCTCTTGTCACTCTGATGAATCGCATTCACCCCGTGCGAAACCGTCTTGAGCGCATCAATATCCAGCCCCGAATCCGTCTCGTCCAGCAGCCCCAATACCGGGTTCACCACCGCCATCTGAAATACTTCGTTACGCTTCTTCTCGCCGCCGCTGAAGCCCTCGTTGATCGCCCGGTTCATGAAGCTCTTGTCCATGCTCAGCAGATCCATCTTCGACTGCACCAGTTTCAAAAACTGCATCGCATCCAGTTCCGGCTCCCCCTTGTGCTTGCGAATCTCATTTACCGCGGCCTTCAAAAAGTAGCTCGTGCTCACGCCGGGAATTTCCACCGGGTACTGAAACCCCAAAAACAAGCCCTCCCGCGCCCGCTCCTCCGGCGCCATCGCCAGCAAATCCTTACCGTTGAACAACACCTGCCCCTCGGTCACCACGTACACTTCGCGCCCCGCCAAAACCTGGCACAGCGTGCTCTTGCCCGACCCGTTCTTCCCCATGATCGCGTGAATCTCCCCCTTCTCAATCGACAGGTTCACCCCCTTCAAAATCTTCCGCCCGCCGCCCGCGACTTCCGCATGCAAATTTTTGACTTCAAGCAGTGACATGTTTTTTCGATCCTCGGTTTTTAGACTCAATGGTTTGGTTAAATTTTCTGGCCGCAGGGCGCGCGCTCCGCGACTTCACCACCGGCGAAGTCGCAACCCCCTTGCTGTCCTTATAAACCTGTGGAAGCGGAAGCTTTTCGCCATCCGCAATGCACGATTCGATCAGCATTTCCAGCACTTCGCGGCCATTCTTTGCCGCTTCTTCATACGTCAATCCATGCGTTTTGGCCCCCGGTCCAAACTCCGGCATCCGTGCAATAAAAAGCTGGTCCTCCACAGACCACTCAATCACCATGCTGTACGTAAGTGCAACGCTCATGGTTGTTTCTCCACATGTTTGATCGCCGCCTCGATCAGGTTCTCCTGATAGCGATGGGCATCATCGCCGTCCTTTCCCGACAAGGTCACGCGCCCGGGATATTTCGGATGATACCAGTTCACGTGACTTCCTTTCCCATGCCGTGCCAAAAAACCCGCGCGACTCAACATTGATTTCAACTCCCGAATTTTCCGCGGCATCACCCCACGCTGCCTTCCAAACTCACCCCCAGCAGCTTCTGCGCCTCCACCGCAAATTCCATCGGCAGTTCCTTGAACACTTCCTTGCAGAACCCGCTCACAATCATGTTGATCGAGTCCTCCAGCGAAATCCCCCGCGTCTTGCAGTAAAACAACTGATCCTCGCCGATCTTGCTCGTGCTCGCTTCATGCTCCACGCGGGCCGTCTTGTTCCGCACCTCAATGTATGGCGAGGTGTGCGCCCCGCATTTATCTCCCAGCAGCATCGAATCGCACTGCGTGTAATTTCGCGCGTTCTCCGCCTTGGGCATGATCTTTACCAGCCCGCGATACGTATTTTGCCCCACGCCCGCGCTGATCCCCTTGCTCACGATCGTGCTCCGCGTGTTCTTCCCGATGTGGATCATCTTCGTCCCCGTGTCCGCCTGCTGATGATGGTTCGTCAGCGCCACGCTGTAAAACTCCCCGACCGAATTATCCCCCTGCAAAATGCAGCTTGGATATTTCCAGGTGATCGCGCTGCCCGTTTCCACCTGCGTCCAGGTGATCTTCGAATTCTCAAACGCTTTGCCGCGCTTCGTCACAAAATTGTAAATCCCGCCCTTGCCCGTCTTCGGATCGCCCGGATACCAGTTCTGCACTGTGCTGTACTTGATCGTCGCCCCCGGCAGCGCGATCAGTTCCACCACTGCCGCATGCAATTGGTTTTCATCCCGCTGCGGGGCCGTGCAGCCTTCCAGGTAACTCACATACGCCCCCTCATCGGCAATGATCAGCGTCCGCTCAAACTGCCCCGTGCCCCGCGCGTTGATGCGAAAATAGGTCGACAACTCCATCGGACATCGCACCCCCTTGGGAATGTATACAAAACTTCCATCCGTAAATACCGCACAATTCAGCGTCGCGAAAAAATTGTCCGAGTACGGCACCACGCTCCCCAGATACTTCCGCACCAACTCCGGATGCTTCTTCACCGCTTCACTGAACCCGCAAAAAATGATCCCCAGATCAAACAGCTTCTTTTGAAACGTCGTCGTTACCGACACGCTGTCAAAAACCGCGTCCACCGCAATTGGCGATTCGCCGCCCGCGGCCGCCCCTTCTGACGTCGGCTCCTCCACGCCCAATAACTTCGCCCGCTCATGCAGCGGTATCCCCAGCTTCTCAAATGCCGCCAGCACTTCCGGGTCGATTTCATCCATCGACTTCTTTTTCGCCTTCGGCGCGGAATAGTATTTCGTCCCCTGGTAATCAATCGGCGGATGCCCCACCCGCGCCCAGTTCGGCTCTTTCATCGTCTGCCAGTGCTTGTACGCCTTCAAACGCCAATCCAGCATCCACTGCGGTTCGCCCTTCTTCAAAGAGATGAATCGAATGATGTCTTCGTTCAACCCCGCCGGCGCTTCATCCGCCTCAATATCGATGTTCCATCCCCACTGATATTCCTGCCCCGCAATCTCTTCCAGTGTCTCGGTCGATGTCGGCATATTTGCACTCCTTACAAGCCCCACATTCTATGCCATACCGCGCTCAAAAGCACCTCTCGCTCTTTCCCTTTGCATCAAATACCCCCATAAAACCGCTAAAAAAACGATATTACTCTCATATTATCTCGAATCCGGATTTCTACACTTCACGCATCTTTACCTTGCTCATTCACCTCCCACTTGTCTATAGTAGTGCATGAACTTATTACTCGTACGTCCTTAACTCAGGACAGGAGTTTTTTACTTATGGCCATCACCCTCTCCGAATCCGCCGCTAAAGAAATCAAATCCATCATCAAAGACCAGGGCCTCTCCGGCGAGGTCGCTCTGCGCGTCGGCGTCAAAGGCGGCGGCTGCTCCGGCTTCTCCTACGTCCTCGATCTCACCGAAGCCCAGCCCGATGGCGATGAAATCATGGAGTCCCAAGGCGTGAAGATCTACGCCGACCGCAAGTCCTACCTCTATCTCAACGAAACCGAAATCGACTTCAAAGATGAAGTCATGGGCCGCGGCTTCGTCTTCAAAAACCCCAACGCCACCCACACCTGCGGCTGCGGCAGTTCCTTCAGCGCCTAATCCCACAACCCGAGCCCGACGCGCATCGTTGCTTGCCGCGTCACGAGCGCCACAAAATCAAACGGGCCTTCCCTCCAAAGGGCGGCCCGTTTTTTATTTGATTGACGCCATTTTTCTTACCCGCTAACGTCGCTGCAGCAACTTCATTTTGCCCCGGAGATTTATCATGCGACAAAAGATGAGGGCGCCGTCATCCCCCTCACCAATATCGCACGTTTCAAACTGTAATAATTTACTCACGCCGCTCGCGCGACCGGCAACGCGCGGCCCCATCGGGCTGCATCCGTGACGCCTATCTTTTCTTCTGGCACCCCGCACACCACACCGTTGTTCGGCCCGCCACCTGTCCCTCCTGCATCACCTTGCCGCATCGCCGGCACGCCTCGCCGCCGCGGCCGTAGGCCTGTAGTTGCAACTTGAACGCCCCCGGTTGGTTCGACACGTTTCGATAGTCGCGCAACGTCGTTCCGCCCGAGGCAATCGATTTTTCCAAAACCTCCCGAATTGCCAGCACCAATTCCCCTAACTTATCTTCACGAATGCGACCGACGCGCTGGCGCGGGTGGAGGCCGCACATCCACAGTGCCTCATCGACATAAATATTGCCCAGCCCCGCAATGTCCTTCTGCCCCAGCAAACGCTGCTTCAGGTACCCCTTTGCCCCCCTCCACCCCCCCAGTTGCCCCCCCGTTACCCCCAGCGCATCAGGCCCTAGACCCCCCGTCTCCCCCTCGATTGCCCCCCTGAAGGTGGGGTAAAACACCACCTCTCCGAAGCGTCGAGGGTCTCTAAACCGCACATCACGGCCGTCTTTGAGCGTAAGAATCACATGCGTATGCACCGCGACTGGCTCCGTCGCCGGCACGATATCGACCCGGCCGGACATGCCCAGGTGCACGTGTAAAGTCTTGCCGTCATCAACAGTTATGAACAGTTTCTTGCCGTGGCGATGGGTGGAAACCAAGCGTCGCCCGCAGAGTTGGGCAAACACCGCCGCCCCGGGGCGCACATAATCCCTTCTGCGGACAGCAATTGCGACGATTTCGCCGCCCATCACCGCCGCTTCCAACCCCCGCCGCACCTCTTCAACTTCAGGCAACTCCGGCATACCAACATCTTAACCGCAGTCCCATAAATAGTGAACCCCGCGCCCAGATAACCCGTTCGCGAGCTCCAAAAGCTGGTTTTTGACCCCCTTACCGCGACCATTCCGCCGGAATCGCCGTCGTGCCGTCTTCATCCTCGGCCCACGCCAAAAACGTCGCTCCGACCCTGCAATGGCCGTTTTCGAGCCGTCGGCAGTTGCGTACCTGGCACAGAACCAGTTTGCCGCCGCCCTCATCAAACCGTAGGGGCAGGGCGAACTTCTCGCCGACGGAAAGCAGCTTCTTGGACAGCAGGCCCACGCCGCGCTTGGACAGATTCATCGCCATGATCTTGAAGACGCCGGTGCGTCCGCGCGGGGAGATTGTTCGTATCCACATATCCAGGGACACTTTATGGCGCGGCCAGAGGCGTTGTTCCTGCGGCGCGGTGGGATCCAAGTCTTGCAGAACTGCCCGCAATTTATGGGTTTGCTCTCGTGATAGCACCATCGTATTCATAAAGGGCCTCCTTTTGGTTGGGGTTAGGACTACGTATTTCAAGTATCGAGCCGACCTTTGCCCGACTTAAGGTTGGATTATTGAAATCAGTAGTGTTCCATCGCACTTTATCGGCTTAAAATCATACACAAAGACGAATGTGTAGAAAGTTGCACAATAAATCTTGACTAAGCTGATATTGGGGATAGATTTGGGGAGTAGATTCCAAAGTATTCTTCTCCAGACCGTGGAGTGAATACATTGGCAAGAAGGGAGAGAGAGACCCCGCCTTGCTGTGGAATCAAGTGACAATTTTGGTTGCAGTCAAGCCTTAACCGGCCTGTAGCCGTCTACGCATCGTGAATGCGTATTGCGTTGCAAACTCCCTGATCGGTTTTTGCAAGCTGTGGTTTTCGATCCTCAATGGATTGTCACTGCAGGCGATACGTCCTATCGCAAGCCAGACGGGGTACTTATGGTGGTTTATCGCTTGCCCACTGCGAACGTAGTCTTGAATGCGAGCAGACGCACTGTAGTGTGTCGGCATTAAATAGTTCCCTTGTTGGAAAGAGAGAGAGAAAATGGTAAATGTTTCCAAGACAGCCCTTTTGGGCTTGGTAGTCGCAGCTGCGGCAGCCTTTACGGCTTCCAGCGCACAGGCTGGTGTCATTGCCACGCCCACGTTGCAGAACCTGGTTGATGGTGCCACCATCACCGTCGGCGACAAGCTGTTCAGCAACTTCACCTATTCCAAGACCGGCGACATGCCGAACGCTTCGGATGTGAATGTTGTTTCGCTGCTCGAAACGGGCCTCTGGGGCATCAGCTTCCAGGGCGCGTTTTTCGATCAGGCCGGCGGCGGGGCCTCGGATGCCTTGATCCGTTACCGCGTGACGGTGTTGGATCCCGATTTTGTGATCACCGACGCGCATCTGCGTGGCGACCCGGCGATTCTTCCCCCGACCGGCGCC
>JBBRWV010000061.1:0-21294 GCA_038248985.1 Phycisphaerae bacterium | reverse complement strand
GTTGGTTTGTTTTTGGGGGGGGGTGTGGGGGTTGACGGGGTATTTGGTCGAGGGATTGAGGGGTAAAGGGTATAAAGTGGTGTCTACGAGGGGGGGTCAGGGGGGGGTAGAGGGGGGGTGTTCGGGGATTGTGTCGTTCATTTCGGGGAGGCACGATCATTTTGCGATTGTGAAAGAGTTGGAGGCGAAGAATATCATTATTGTGATGCGGGAAGGGCGTTTGCGGGCGAGTCCGCATTTTTACAACACGCTGGAGCAGATGGATCGGCTTTTGGAGGCTTTACCCGGTCATTCGTAATGTGCTGGTTATATATTATAGGACGTGTGTTTTCTTGGGCATTCAATGGACTTTATTGCCCACGGTGTCGATAATTAGAATGAATGTCAGAAAGGGTGAAGGACTATGAAGCTCACTGTCCGGGATGCGGCACGTCTGTTGAACGTCTCTGAGAAGAGCATTTATCGCTGGATTAAGGATGGGGTGATACCGGCGTATCAGATAAGTGATCAGTATCGGTTCAACCGGGCGGAGCTTTTGGAGTGGGCGACCTCGCGGAAGATCAGCGTGTCGCCGGAGATTTTTGCCGAGCCAGAGGGGGGTGACACTCCGCCACCGACGTTGGGTGAGGCGGTGCGTGCGGGGGGTGTGTACTATCGGATAGGGGGTCAAGACAAGGCGACGGTGTTGCGGGCGGTGGTGGACACGATGAAATTGCCGGACGAAGTGGATGAGGAGTTTTTGTACCAGGTGTTGCTGGCGCGGGAGGCGTTGGGATCGACGGGGATCGGGGAGGGGATTGCGATACCGCACGTGAGGAATCCGATTGTTTTGCATTTGTCGCGGCCGATGGTGACGCTGTGTTTTTTGGAGCGGCCGGTGGATTTTGGGGCGTTGGATAAACTGCCGGTGAGCATTTTGTTTACGTTTATCAGTCCGACGGTGCGGGCGCATCTGCACTTACTTTCGCGATTGGGATTTGCGTTGCGTGATGCGGCGTTTCGGTCGGCGATCACGCGGCAGGCACCGCGGGAAGAAATCCTGGCAGCGTTGGACAGTGCGGAGCGGTCACTGAGCCAAGGGGTGGTGGCGCGGCCGGAAGCGGTAGAGAATTCGGCACCGGCCAGCATTTGACTTGCACCTATTTGAATGCTCTCCCCTGAGTGTGAGTGACTATGAGCGTTGTATTACTACTTTGGGCAGCCGGGATGGTGGGGGTGAGCGGCGTGCCGGGATTGTTCATTGATCGCAGGCGGGCGCTGGGGCAGTGGATCGCGATGGGGTTGAACGTGGCGGGTTCAGTAGTGGGGATGGCGGGGTTGGTGCTCTATATGATGGGGGAGTCGAAGGGGGAGAATTGGGAGTGTGCGTGGTCGTTGCCGTGGGGGCGTTTTGCGGTGGCGGTGGATGGGATCAGCGTGGTGTTTTTGATACCGATGCTGGTGATATCGGCGTTGGGATCGGTGTATGGGCTGTCGTACTGGAAGCAGTCGCGGCATATGGGGAATGGGCGGAAGTTGCGGCTGTGCTGGGGGCTGCTGACGGCGGCGCTGATGATGATTATTTTGGCGCGGGACGGGGTGCTGTTTTTGATCGCGTGGGAGATCATGGCGCTGGCGGCGTTTTTTCTGGTGGCGACGGAAGACAAGAAGATTGAAGTGCGGCAGGCGGCGTGGGTTTACCTGGTGGCGACGCATGTGGGGACGCTGTGTTTGTTTGGCTATTTTGGATTGTTGCGGTATACGACGGGAGCGTTTGATTTGTGGCCGGCGGCACCGGAGGGGATGGCTACGTGGGTGACGCCGGCGCTATTTTTTGTGGGGTTGGCGGGTTTTGGTTTGAAGGCGGGGGTCATGCCGTTGCATGTGTGGCTGCCGGGTGCGCATGCGAACGCACCGAGTCATGTATCGGCGATGCTTTCGGGGGTGATGCTGAAGGTGGGGATATACGGGTTGATTCGGACGGTGGGATTTGTGCCGCACCCGCCGCTGTTGTGGGGCGGATTGTTGCTGGCGGTGGGGATTGTTTCGGGTGTGGCGGGGATTGTGTTTGCGCTGGCGCAGCAGGATTTCAAGCGTTTGCTGGCGTACAGCAGCATTGAGAATATCGGCATCATCGTGATGGGGATTGGTTTGGCGTTGATTGGGCGGTCGGTGGGGCGGGCGGATCTGGTGATGCTGGGAATGGGCGGGGCGTTGTTGCATGTGTTGAATCACAGTTTGTTCAAGCCGCTGTTGTTTATGGGCGCGGGGAGTTTGCTGCATGCGGTGCATACGCGGCAGATGGATCGGTTGGGGGGGCTATCGAAGGTGATGCCGCAGACATTTATGATGATGGTGATTGGGGCGGTGGCGATATGCGGGTTGCCGCCGTTGAATGGTTTTGTGAGCGAGTTGGTTTTGTACGTGGGATTTTTCCGGAGCATGAAGCCGGAGGGGGGAATGGCGTTTGTGTGGGCGGGTTTGGCGGTGCCGGTGTTGGCGATGATTGGGGCGCTGGCGGTGAGCGGTTTTGTGAAGTTGCTGGGGAGCGTTTTTGGGGGGATGGCGCGGACGGAGGATACGCGGCATGCGCATGATCCGGGGTGGGCGATGATTTTTCCGATGGCGGTGTTGGCGGGCGGATGCCTATTGATGGGGGTGTGGCCGGGTGCGTTGATGGGGCTTATTGAGCGGGCGGTTGCGGGGTGGGATCCAGAGATGGCGCGCGGGGCGATGTCGATTGCGGAGATGGTGCCGATACAGGGGATGGGATTGATGGCGGGGGCATTGGCGGTCATTGGGATGTTGGGCTGGGCGGTGGTGTGGATTTGCCGGAGACGGCGGCCGTCGACCTCGGCGGGGACGTGGGATTGCGGATATGTGCAGCCGCGAGCGACGATGCAGTACACGGTCACATCCTTTACGCAGATGTTGGTGGAGCTTTTTGGGTGGTTGTTGTGGCCGCGGCGTTGGCTGCCGGTGTTGGGGAAGTTATTTCCGGGTCGGTCGCGATTTGCGAGTGAAGTGCCGGACCCGGTATTGGATCGGATGTTGCTACCGGGACTGAGTTGGGCGGAGCGGCTGTCGGCGCTGGCGCGGCCGCTGCAATTGGGAGCGGTGCAGTTGTACTTGTTGTACATCCTATTGGGGATTGTGATTTTGTTGTTGATGGCCCGAGTTTAGGTCGAAAGGCCAGTTGGTTTATGCTTTCCGCACGCGCGTATTCGATGAGGCAAAAGAGTCGGCTGGCGATTTCGCTGTCGTGGATTGGCGGTTACACGAACGTGTGTGCGTTGTGGGGTGCGGGGGCGCTGGTATCGCATGTGACGGGGACGACGACGCTGTTGGGGCAGAGCATAGGCGTGGGCGACACGCGGCATATTTGTTTTTTCGCAGCGTTGCTGGGGTCGTTTTCGGGCGGAGCGGTTTTGTCGGCGGTGATGTTGGAGGGGGCGCGGCGCGCGGGTTGGCGATCCAAGTATATTTTGCCGATGACGGTGGAAGCTATTTTGTTGGGTTTTCTGGCGTGCTGGCTGAATGCGTATCCGGTGGAGGCGGGCCAGTTGCCGTATGGGATGGCGTGCATTGCGTGTTTGGCGATGGGGCTGCAGAACGCGACGATCACGAAGATATCGGGGGCGATAGTGCGGACGACGCATGTGTCGGGGATCTTTACGGATTTGGGTTTGGAAGGGGTGCAATTTCTTTACTGGTACAAGGACAAACTGGTGAAGGGGCGGAGTGATCGGGCGGGGCGGTTGCTGCGGATATCGCGGCGGCACCCGAGCGCGCAGCGATTGGCGGTGCTGGCGAGTATTGCGTTGTCGTTCAGTTTGGGGGCGGTGGCGGGGACGGTGGCGTACAAGCATTGGTCGTCGATGGCGCTGGCATTTCCGGCGATGTTTTTGCTGGTGATCATTTACGTGGATTTGCGGAAGCCGATTGCGGACATACGCGAGTTGGATCTTTTGAATGATCCGGAGTTGCCGATCCAGAGAATGTTTGCGCAGTTGTTGCCACGGGAAGTTTCGCTGTATCGGTTTGCGTGTGCGGGGGGGAACAAGGCGCACCGGGCGCCGAATTTTCAGTTGTGGCTGAATCGTGTGCCGGAGCATTGCAGGGTGGTGATTTTTGCGATCAGTCCGTGGATGCGGTTCAATTCGAACGCGGTGATGGATTTGCAGGCGACGGTGGAGGAATTGAAAGCCAAGGGGCGCACGCTGATTATCGGGGGGATCACGCCGTCCCATTATGCGGCGTTGGACGAGCTGGGCGTGGCTCGGAAGATGGATGCGCGGAACTTGTGTCCGGACCTGGAATTTGCGGTGGCGCAAGCGGTGCTGCTGGTAGAGGAAATGCGAGCGCGTGAGGCGACGACTCGAGGAGCGGCGCCGGTGGCGGCGTAGCGGCGGATCGTAAAGGACTGGTCGATGGACATGTACTTTATCAATATCGCGATGCACGTAGTGCTGCTGGTGGTGATGCCACCGCTGCTATTGGGGATTATTGGGCGGACGAAGGCGTGGTTTGCGGGGCGGAGGGGGCCGCCGCTGCTGCAGTTATATTTTGATTTGTTGCGGCTGATGGGCAAGGGGATGGTGATCAGCACGACGACGAGCTGGATATTTCAAGCGGGGCCGATCATTACGCTGGCGGTGGTGTTGATGGCGGGGATGCTGGTGCCGTTGGGGGCATTTAGCGCGCCGATTCAGTTTGCGGGCGACCTGGTTTTGTTTGCGTACCTGTTGGGGTTGGGGCGATTTTTCACCACGACGGCGGCGTGGGATACGGGGTCATCGTTTGAGGGGATGGGGGCGGCGCGGGAGGTGACGTTCGCGTGTCTTTCGGAGCCGGCGTTGTTTTTGGGATTCCTGGTATTGATCAAGTTGTCGGGCACGTGGAGCCTTACGCCGATGTTGCATGCGCCGATGACGATGGCCATGCCCTCGTTGCCGGTGGCGTCGCTGGTGCTGGTGGCGGCGGGATTGTTTGTGGTGCTGCTGGCGGAGAATTCGCGGATACCGGTAGATGATCCGGCGACGCATTTGGAATTGACGATGATTCACGAGGTGATGGTGCTGGATCACAGCGGCCCGCTTTTGGGGCTGATACTTTATGGGGCGGCGATGAAGCTTTTTGTACTTTCGGCGGTGTTGCTGCACCTGATTGTTCCGTTTCAGACGGGCCATGTCCTGCTGGATTGGACGTTGTTCATTCTGGAAATCATGGGTGTGGCGGTGCTCATTGGGGTTGTCGAATCGGTGATGGCGCGGCTGCAGATGCGGCATGTGCCGACGTTATTGGTGGGGGCGATTCTGTTGTGCGGGTTTGGCTTTTTTCTGATGTTGAGGTGATGGATTGGACACGTGGGCAAACGCGCTGCTGGTGGTGGTGATTCTGTTGAACCTGTTTTTGCTGGGCACCAGTCGTATCCGGGCGCTGGTGCAGGGGGCGGCGCTGCAGGGGACGCTGCTGGGCGCTTTGCCATTGCTGGTGAATCCGCACATCAGCGCGATGCCGGCACTGGTGGCGGTGGCCACGATTGCGTTGAAGGGCATTTTGATTCCGCAGATGTTGCACAAGGCGTTGCGTGATGCGCAGATCAAGCGGGAGGTGGAGCCGCTGATCGGGTTTGTGCCGACGATGTTGCTGGGGGCGATCGGCACGGCGGTGTCGATTGCGTTTGCTTCGAAGTTGCCGCTGCTGGCGGGTCACACGGAGTTGATCGTGGTGCCGGCGTCTTTTTCGACAATATTGACGGGGTTTTTGTTGTTGACCACGCGGGCGAAGGCGATCACGCAGACGATTGGATATTTGATTTTGGAGAATGGCATTTACATTTTTGGAATATTGCTATTGGAGTCGGTGCCGTTTTTGGTGGAGCTGGGGATCCTGCTGGATTTGTTTGTGGGAATTTTCGTGGTCAGCATCATTTTGCATCACATTAACCGGGAGTTCGAGTCGCGGGATACGCGATTGCTGAGCTCCTTGAAGGAATAGGGTCATGGTGCTTTTGCTCATCCTGATACCGCTGCTGGCGGCGGGTGTGGCGCTGGTGATTCCGTCGAATCGGTGGCGGCCGTGGATGCTGGTGCCGGTGGCGGTGTTTCATGTGGTGATGACGCTGGCGATTTTGGTGAAGGGGACGGAGCCGCTGTTTGGCGGGTGGATTGTGGTGGACCCGTTGGGGCGATTGGTGTTGCTGTTGTTGAGCGTGCTGTACGTTATTTGCGCGGTGTATGCGGTGGGGTATCTGCGTTATCGCGCGGAGTTGTCGAACCGGGTGTTTGTGGCGTGCATGTTGTGTTTTATTGGGGTGGCGACGCTGGTGGTGTGCGCGCACCATCTGGGTTTGATGTGGATTGCGATTGAAGCGGCGACGCTGACGACGGCGCCGTTGATTTATTTCAAGCGGACGGCGCGGTCGATCGAGGCGACCTGGAAGTATCTGTTGATCGGGTCGGTGGGCATTGCCATTGCGTTGCTGGGATCGTTTTTTTTGGCTTATGCTTCTTTGGGGCAGGGGCAGGAGGCGTCGCTGCTGTTTGATGATTTGCTGCAGCGGGCACCGCAGTTGAACAAGACGTGGCTGCAGGTGGCGTTTGTTTTGTTGCTGGTGGGATACGGCACGAAGATGGGTTTGGCGCCGATGCACAACTGGAAGCCGGACGCTTATGGGGAGGCACCGGGAGTGGTGGGGGCATTGCTGGCGGGGGGGCTGACGAACTGTGCTTTTTTGGCGCTGCTGCGAATGCATCAGTTGTGCCATGCTGCGGGGGAGAGTGTGTATGCGGATCGGCTGATGATCATGCTGGGATTATTTTCGATGCTGGTGGCGGCGGTGTTTATGATGGGGCAGCGGGATTTCAAGCGTTTGCTGGCGTATTCGAGCGTCGAACACATGGGGATTCTGGTGCTGGGTGTGGGCATTGGCGGGCCGGCGCTGTACGGGGCGCTGCTGCATATGTTCAACAATGGGCTGACGAAAGGCGTACTTTTTTTGTCGGCGGCAAATATTAATTTGGGATATGGGAGCAAGAATATCGATGAAGTGCGCGGGGCGATGCGGCGGTTTCCACTCTCGGGGACGTGCTTTCTGCTGGGTTTTTTGGCGATCACGGGTTCGCCGCCGTTTGGGCCATTTGTCAGCGAGTTTACGATTTTGAATGGGGCGTTTACGAAGGGGCGGTTTCTGATTGGGGCGGCATTCCTGCTGCTGCTGCTGGTGATATTTATCGGGATGGGGCGCACGGTGCTGACGGTGGTTCAGGGGCGGCCGCTTTCAAGGCAGCGCACCGTCTACCGGGATGGGGTTTTGACGGGATTGCCGATTGTGGTTTCGTTGTTGCTGGTGCTGATGCTGGGCGTTTACATACCGGCACCGTTGCAGGGGATGCTGGTGGAAGCCGTGCATTATCTGGAGGTGCGGCCATGAGTTCTGCGGATTCATTGTCGAGCAATCAGTTTGCCATACTGGGTAATGGGCGGGCGATGGATCGCGCGCTGGTGCCGGAGTTGCCGGTGGCGGTATTTCAGCAGTCGATTGTGGATGCGGTGGCGCGGGGGCAGCGGGTGGTGGCGTTGTTTGCGTTGCCGGAGAAGTCGAGCGACGCGACAGATTTTTATGTGGTGCTGGCCGATGATCAGCAGAGCCGGCTGCGGCTTGCGCGGACGCGCATTGTGGGAGAAAGATTTCCATCGCTTACGCCGCGCTGTCCGCAGGTGCATTTGTTTGAGCGTGAGATTGGGGAGCAGTTTGGTTTGCGTGCGGAGGGGCATCCGTGGTGGAAGCCGGTGCGTTTTCATGATTCTTGCCGGGCGGGGCATGATGCGTGGGGGCGGGAGTTGGCAGGAAAACCGCCAGCGCCGGGGGTGATGGATTTTTATCGGGTGGAGGGGGCGGAGTTGCATGAAGTTTCCGTGGGGCCGGTGCATGCGGGGACGATTGAGCCGGGGCATTTTCGTTTTCAGTGTCATGGCGAGACGGTATTTCATTTGGAGATTGCGTTGGGGTATCAGCATCGCGGGGTGGAACGGGCGATGATCGGGGGGCCGACGGCGCGGACGATTCACTATGCCGAGACGTTGGCGGGAGATACGACGGTGGGGCACGCGACGGCGTATTGCCAGGTTGTTGAGGCGCTGAGCGGCGGGCGGAAATCGGCGCGGGCGCAGACGTTGCGTGGCATTGCGTTGGAATTGGAGCGGCTGGCCAATCATGTGGGGGATATGGGGGCGATGGCCGGGGACATCGGTTTTTTGCCGACGGCTTCTTTTTGCGGGAGGCTGCGGGGGGATTTTCTGAACATGACGGCGACGCTTTGCGGGAGCCGATTTGGGCGCGGGTTGGTGCGGCCGGGGGGCGTCCGTTTTGATCTGGATCAGGCGATGATTGACGATTTACTGCGGCGGTTGGATACGGCGGAGAAGGAAAGTGCGAATGCGATTCACTTGCTGTGGGATTCGCCGTCGGTGATGGCGCGTTTCGAGGATACGGGGCGGTTGAGCGCGGAAGCGGCGCGGGAACTGGGGCTGGTGGGGCCGATGGCGCGAGCGTGCGGGCTGGTGCGGGATGCGCGGCACGATCAGCCTTCGGGGATATTTCGTTTTGTACACATTCCGATTTCCACCTGGGAGAGCGGGGATGTGTTTGCGCGGGCGTTCGTCCGGTGGCTGGAGATTCAGCGATCGTTGGATTTTGTGAGGGAGCAGCTGCGCGCGTTTCCTTCGGGGCTGGTGATGAGTGGGTGCAAATCGTTGTCGGCGAAGCAGATTGCCGTGTCGTTGATCGAAGGGTGGCGCGGGGAGTTGTGTCATGTGGCGTTGACGGATGGAGCCGGCAAGTTTGAGCGGTACAAGATTGTTGATCCTTCGTTTCATAACTGGATGGGTTTGGCGCTGGCGGTGCGGAAGCAGCAGGTTTCAGATTTTCCGCTGTGCAACAAGAGCTGCAATTTGTCGTACTGTGGACACGATTTGTAGCGTTAGAAAGGACCACCCATGTGGAAGGTGCTGTGGGCAAGGCTGCATCAGGGATACCGAACGATCGGGTATCCGGATGGTCCTGCGCCGGAGATGCCGGCGCGTTTCCGCGGGCGTCCGGTGATTGATGGGGCGAAGTGTCCGGAAGGATGTCGGGCGTGTGAGGCGGCGTGTCCGACGCAGGCGATCACGATTACGGATACGGTCAGGGTGAATCTGGGAAGGTGTCTTTTCTGTACGGATTGCCAGCAGGCGTGTCCGGAGCAGGCGATTCGATATTCTCGCGATTATGCGCTGGCGGTGCGGCAACGGGCGCATCTGGAGATTGAGCCGGGCAAGGAACTGGAATTGGCCCAGGCGCTGGAGGGGAAGCTGCGCAAATTGTTGGGGAGGTCTTTGAAGCTGCGGCAAGTGAGTGCGGGAGGGTGCAATGGGTGTGAATCGGATGTGAACGTGCTGAATACGGTGGGCTGGGATTTGAGCCGATTCGGAATCCAGTTTGTGGCTTCGCCGCGGCATGCGGATGGATTGCTGATCACGGGGGCGATCACCGAGAACATGCGCGTGGCGCTGCAGAAGACTTACGAGGCGGTGCCGGGGCCGAAGATTGTTATTGCGGTAGGGGCGTGTGCGATTTCGGGCGGGCCATACGCGGGTCATCCGGAAGTTCACAACGGCGCCGAGGGGTTGGTGCCGGTGGATTTGTATATTCCGGGGTGTCCGCCGCATCCGCTGACGATTTTGGATGGGTTGTTGCGTTTGATCGGTCGGCTGGAGAACGAGCCGGCGCGGATGGCGCAGACATTCGGTGAGGGAGCGACCGCGGGCTCGTGATGGGGCGAGGAGCGGTTACGAAGTCATGCAGCATTTTTTGTATTTTTTGCCGCTGCCACAAGGACAGGGATCGTTGCGGCCGATTTTGCTGCCGGGGCGGACGATGGGTTGGATTTTGCCGGAGGACGCTGCGAGATAGGCGTTGGTCAGGGCGCAGGCGAAAGCACCGAGCGAGCGACCTCCGCTGAGGCGTCCTTCGGCTTGCAGGTTGGTGAGCAGGGCACCACACAGGGCGGGTATATCTCGACGGGCGGCCTCGGGAATTGCCAGCCGGGCGACGGGGCCAAGCAGGGAGTGTTTTACGTCGGGTTCTTCGATCTCCGCAGGATCAACGTCGCGGACCGCGCACGCGCCGGCGAGGAAGACGACGAGTATTTCGCCGGCGATTTCGCGGAGGGGGGACGAAAAGGGGCGAAGGGAATCGGAGGTGCAGAAGTCGCTGACCCAGTTTTCGATTTTGTCGCGCAGGTAGAGGTTGTCCATGAATGCTCCATTGGAAAGAAGGATGGGGGAGGGCATCTTACCGTGAATCGGCGGGTTCGTGCGGGAGGCAACCGGGGCGGTTTTTGGGGGACAGTTCCGTGAAGGCGGGTTTGTCGCTTATACTTCGCGTCCATGAACACTATTCTCATTACCGGCGGCACTGTCATCGATCCGGCACGCAACTTTCAGGAGGTTGCGGATGTACTTATTGTGGAGGGGAAGATCGCGGAGATTGGGGCGGGGCTGAAGTCGAAGGTTTCGGGGGATGCCACGGTCATCGATGCCCGGGGCCGGTACGTGACGCCGGGGCTGATCGACATTCATGTACACTTTCGCCAGCCGGGTCAGGAGGCGAAAGAGACCGTGGCCACGGGGGCGGCGGCGGCGGTGGCGGGCGGATTTACCACGGTGTGCTGCATGCCCAACACACAGCCGGCGCTGGATGATGACACGCAGATTGAGTTTGTATACACCAAGGCGCGGGCGGCGAATCTTTGTCACGTGCTGCCGATCGGGGCGATCACCAAGGGGCGCAAAGGGGCGGAGCTGGCGGAGATGGGATTGATGCACGCGGCGGGGGCAGTGGGTTTTTCGGATGATGGGGTGGGTGTGGGATCGGCGGCGGTGATGTTGAAGGCGTTGCAATACGTGAAGATGATCGGCAGCGTACTGACGCAGCATTGCGAGGAGCCGACGCTGACGGGCGGGCCGATGACGGCGGGGCTGGTGGCGACGAAGTTGGGCCTCGCGGGGCTGCCACCGGTGGCGGAGGAATTGATGATCGCGCGGGATCTGCTGCTGAACAAACGAATCGGGGCGCGGTATCACGTGCAGCATATTTCCACAGCGCACGCGGTGGAGCTGGTGCGGCAGGCGAAGAACGACCAGCAGCCGGTGACATGTGAAGTTTCGCCGCATCATTTGCTGCTGACGGATGAGGCGTGCGCCACGCTGGGCGGCGGGGGCGGGTACGACACGCACACCAAAATGAATCCACCGCTGCGCACGCAAGCGGATGTGGAGGCGTGCATCCAGGGGGTGGTCGATGGGACGATCGACTGCCTGGCGACGGATCATGCGCCGCACACGCGCGAAGAAAAAGAGCTGGAGTTCGACAAGGCACCGTTTGGAATTATTGGATTGGAGACGGCGCTTGCGCTGTATGTGAAGGCGTTGGTGCAGCCGGGGCATCTGACGTGGGCGCAGCTTATTGAGAAGATGACGATCGCGCCGGCGGGGGTGATGCAGTTGCCCGGCAAGGGGACGCTGGCCATCGGTGCCGATGCCGATGTGACGGTGATCGATCCGCAACAGGCGTGGGTGATTGATCCGCAGCAGTCGTATTCGAAATCGCGCAACACGCCCTTTGGGGGATGGCAGGTAACGGGGAAAGTGCGGTATACGCTGGTGGGCGGGCGGGTGGTGTTTGATGGTCAGGTGCAACGGGGGCAGTGAATCGGGAGGAACGCATGGCCGAGCCGCAGTCGCCCTATCCTGTGATTTCGTATGCGCCGCAGTCGACGCAGGATCAGGAGCATTTGCGGATTCTGTCTATTTGCTGGTACGTGATGGCGGGGTTGAGTGCCCTGTCATCGTGCCCTGCGGTGATTTACATTGGAATGGGCGGGGTGATGGTTTTTTCGCCCCGAACATTTGGTTCCGGCAGTCCTCCGCTGCCCGCGTTTATGGGATGGATGTTCATAGGGCTGGGCTTGGCTACTCTTTTGATTGGATGGGGCGTTGCAGGGTTGATGGCGTGGGCTGCCAGGTCGCTGGTGACGCGGCGGCACATTGTGCTGATTTATGTGGTGGCGGCGTTGGCGTGTTTATCCGTTCCGCTGGGTACGGTGCTGGGCATTTTTACGTTTGTGGTGCTGGCGCGGCCGAATGTGCGGGGGAGTTTTAGGTAGGGGGAATGTCGCGGCTACTTGGGGCCGAAAACGAGATTGATACTGCTGTTCAGGTTGGTGTAGTAATATTGGGACAGGACGACTTTGTCTTGAAAAGTGCTAAATGCGACGCGTCCATCATTGTAAAGCACGTTCATGCCACCGCGATGGCTGACGTTTAAAGTTTCGCTGTCTTCATCAAGGCCATCGAGATCCCACGTATTGTCAGCAATTTTCACCATGGCGATATCGGCCATGATAATGGTGTTGGGGGCGTCGTGGATGAAGCCGGCAGCAAAGTGGTCGGCGGTCGAGTCCGCAGCAAAGTTGCCCGGACTGCCTGGATACTCGATGCGTTTTCCGAAATATTGATAGGACGGGCTCCAACTATAGTAACCGGGCGAATTGCCATTGGGCGCGCTGTAGCCAATATCAGGGGGATATCTGTGTATGTCCCATTGACTGGCCACCTTGTTATAAGCATATGCGGCCACGGCTGTGTTGAAGCCTTTGCCCTTGGTAGTATTGGGACAATATAACGTACGGAAATCCGACAAATACTTGGGAAATTCAAAGGGATTGGGATCGTCGTTGGGCAGTTTTCCGCCGGGGGTTTTCCACAAGAAAGGGAGCAACGACACTTTCAGCGCCCCCGTGGGATATCCGGGCCCTTTCCATGTACCCATGCCGCGATACCGGGTGTTGTCAATCGCGACTAAGGGGTACCAATTCTCATTATTCATCGCGTAGGCGCTGTAGGCTTGGGCACTCTGGCGCAGATTCATTGCGCACAAGGCTATGCGGGCGCGCTCCTGTGCGGCGATAATGGCATAAGAGAACACTACCAGAAGAAGAGCGATGCAGGCGCAGACTGCCAGCAACTCAATGAGCGTAAAACCGGATCGCACCTTTTTCAGACGAGCTTGCATTTAGGTACTCCTATGAGTGCCGGACATTCGACGGCCAGTTGAAAGTCACCACGGGAGGGATTCCTTGCCGGGGGTCACCGTGGCGGTGGGCAACAGAATGCTGTCGAGGGAATTGGTGGGCGGCTGGCCGCCGAAGGCCGAGAGAGGGTCGGTATCACTGGCTTGGTCGCTCATGGGTTTACGGGGGACCGAGGGATTTATCGCCGCGCGGGTATAGATGTTGTCTTGTTCTCCCCCGGCAAAGGGCGTTTTCGCCCATTCGACGCGCCCGTCGGCATAGGCCACGTTTTGGCCGGCGCGTGCATGATTTTTGCTGTTACCTTGCAGCATGTCAGCGGAAGAGGAATTTAGGGTGAGAGAGGTCAGCGGGATTGTGCCGCTGTTGCCAGGATTGAGGTCAGCTGCCAGCGCCAGGTTGGGAAAGACCTGGATGTTGTAGCGGTATCCGCTGGACATGCCGGAGCGCACGCCACCGGGTGAGGGATTGCCGGACTGGCCGAAGTCACCGAGCCAGGATTGCGAGGGATAGGGTGTCGTCAGGCTGTAGGAGAGATTGCGTCGATCGGTAAAATTGCTGCGAAGGGCTGCGGTTTCAGGAACGACGGGCAAGGGATTTTGGCGCAGCATTTTGTCGGGAAAGGCGTTGAAATCACTGGGGCAAATAAACTGTTTGACGTTCATCATGTTGTTGCGGACCAGCAGGAAGAGGGTGGCGGTCACGTCATTGGTGATAGGCACGCCGCCGTTGCTGCCAAGCCGGTTTGTGGTGCCAGACCCTTTGAACGGGTTATCTCCTTCGGCACAGGTGAATGCGAAGGTGCAGGTTTGATAGAAAGCGAAAGCGGAGGCTCCGCCCGTTTCGGGGGACTGGTAAATCCCTGATGTGAGGCCGAGATTGGTATAGAGGGCGCGCGGGGGCTCTCCGAACTCGATGCTGTACTGGCGGAACTGCTGGGCGAGGGAACGAAGGTTGGTTCCGCAGGTAGTTCGACGTGCGGACTCGCGGGCTTTGGAGACGACGGGGATGAGGATGATGATGAGGATGATGATAATTACGATGACGACGAGCAATTCGACCATCGTGAACCCGCGATGGGTAGCGCCGGGGGGGGAGGATTGTGGGCGTTTTACGTGCAAAGTTTTGGCTCACTTGTTCGAGGGCGTGTGTGCCGACATTCGGATGATATGGAGATGATTGAGTATGCATTTCGAGTGGAAATTTAAGTATCCCTCAATTCTACTGCTGGGGCATGGCGTTATTCAACTGACCGCTCAATATTTTTGACATTTTTGGTTATAAGTGGCCTACTTGTCTAGTCTTATGTGTTGTATAAAATAATGATTTTTATATATACTATAAATGTCAATTAAGCGGCAGATGGTTAGAGATCAACGCTGGCTTCCACCAGGAATAGTGATTTTGCTGATGGTACTCCGCAATTGCGTGTAGTGGAGGTATATTTATGGAGGTCAATGTCGCTCCGGAATGGGTGAACGAGGGGGTGAAAACGGGGAGTGATGCAACGGAGGCGAACTTGCTACAATCTTCGTTCTGGAAATGCTGAGAGGTAGGTCATGAGTTCAGAAGCGGCGAGTGCGATGGTGAAGGAGATGGGGTTGAGGGCGCGGGTGGCGGCGCGGCAGTTGGCGACGGTGTTGGGGGCGCAGAAGAATCGGGCGCTGAATTTGATGGCCGAGGCGCTCTTGGAAAACTGTGCGTCACTGGTTGCCGAGAACCGGAAGGATCTGGAAGAGGCGGAGCGGGAGGGGCTGGCGGGGCCGATGGTGGCGCGGCTGGCGCTGGGTGAAAAGAAGATTGCGGCGATGGCGCAGGGGTTACGGGAGATTGCGTTGCAGACGGATCCGGTGGGGCAGACGATCGAGGCATACGATCGGCCGAACGGTTTGCGGGTGGAGAAGCGGCGGGTGCCGATCGGGGTGGTGGCGATTATTTTTGAATCGCGGCCGAACGTGACGGCGGATGCGGCGGGGATTTGTTTGAAGAGCGGCAACGCGTGCATTTTGCGCGGGGGGAAAGAGGCGATACATTCCAACAAGGCGATTGTGGCGATCATTCGGCAGGGTTTGCGGGCGGCGGGGATTGATGAGAATGCGGTGCAGTTGGTGGAGACGACGGATCGAGCGGTTGTGCCGACGATGGCGACGGCGAACGGGCTGATCGATTTGATTATACCGCGCGGTGGGGAGAGCTTGATTCGTGCGGTGGCGGAGTCTGCGACGATTCCGGTGATCAAGCATTACAACGGGATTTGTCACGTGTATATCGACAAGGCTGCCGATGCGGACATGGCGGTGAGCATTGCGGTGAGTGCGAAGGTGGATGGGGTGTCGCTGTGCAACACGGAGGAATGTTTGCTGGTGCATAAGGACATCGCGGGGAAGGTTTTGCCGCGGATTGCGGCGGCGTTTCGGGAGAAGAAGGTGGAGATGCGGGCGGATGCGCGGAGCATGGGGTTATTGCAGGATGCGAAGATGGCGAAGGAAGAGGATTTTAGGAGGGAATTTTTGGATTACATTATTGCGATCAAGCAGGTGAATTCGATTGAGGAGGCGATTGAGCATATTGCGAAGTACGGCAGCCAGCACACGGATGCGATTGTGACGAGTGACTTGGCGGCGGCGCGGAAGTTTACGACGGAGGTGGATTCGGCGAGCGTGATGGTGAATTGCTCAACACGGTTTGCGGATGGGGCGGAGTATGGGTTGGGGGCGGAGATTGGGATCAGCACGGATAAGCTGCACGCACGCGGGCCGATGGGGGCGGCGGATTTATGCACGTATAAGTATGTGGTGTTGGGGAATGGGCATATACGGGTGTGAACTGGCACCCACGGTGTCAGTTGGATAATCAGTGCATTTCCCCGACTTCGATTTTGACATCCTCGCGGCGTTGGATTTTGTCGATGAGGCCGTCGCGGATCCAGATGATGCGGTCGGAGACGTCGAGCATTTTGAAGTCGTGGGTGGCGGCGATGACGGTGACCTGGCGTTCCTGGTTCATGTCTTTGAGGAGGGAGATGATTTGCTTGCCGGTGTTCAAATCCAGGTTTCCGGTGGGTTCGTCAGCGAGGATGATGGCGGGGTCGTTGGCGAAGGCGCGGGCGATGGCAACGCGTTGTTGCTGGCCGCCGGAGAGTTGGCCGGGCTTGTTGAGGAGGCGGTGGCCGAGTTCGACGCGCTTGAGGATTTCGGCGGCTTTGTCCTGGCATTCGGAGTTGTTCATGCCGGCGAAGATCATGGGGAGCATGACGTTTTCGAGGGCGGACATGACTGGGATAAGGTTGAAGGTTTGGAAGATGTAGCCGATTTTGCGGCAGCGGAGCCAGGCGAGTTCGAGGGCGTCGAGCTGGGCGATGTCGACTTCGTCGATGAAGACTTTGCCGGAGGTGGGTTTGTCGAGTCCGCCGATGGCGTTGAAGAGGGTGGATTTGCCGGAGCCGGAGGGGCCCATGATGGAGATGTATTCGCCCTTGAGGATGGTGAGGCTGATGCCTTTGAGTACGCGGAGGACTTCTTCGCCCATGCGGTATTCTTTGATGACGTCGATGGTGCGGACGATTTCTTCGCGTCCGGCAGGGGGCTGGGCGACTTGGGAGGGGGCGGTTTCGGTGGTCATGCGAAGTCCTCGGTCTGCGGCGAACTGATTTTAACCACGAAGGCACGAAGACACGAAGGGGTGCCTGGTTGTATTACTCGGGGCTGCCCTTGGCGTAGTCGTAGGTCCAGACGCGGGAGGCGAGTTCGTATTCGACGAGTTCTTCAGGTTTGAACCAGAGGGCGAGTTCGGACTGGGCGGATTCGGGACTGTCGGAGCCGTGGATGAGATTGAAGGAGGAGGAGACGCCGAAGTCGCCGCGGATGGTGCCGGGTTCGGCTTTGAAGCCGAAGGTGGCGCCCATCATTTTGCGGGAGATATCGATGACGCCTTTACCCTGGAGGGCCAGGACGAGTACGGGGGAAGAGGTCATGAATTTGACGAGGCCGTCGTAGAAGCCTTTGCCTTTGTGGGGGGCGTAGTGGGTTTCGGCGAGATTCATGGGGATTTTCATAAATTTGGCACCGATTACCTGGAGGCCTTTTTCTTCGAAGCGGGTGATGATTTTGCCCATGAGGCCCCGTTGAACGGCATCGGGCTTGAGGAGGATGAGGGTACGGTCCATAGTCGTTTCTCCATACGAAAATTCGAGCACTGGATGGTACGCGAAAGCGCGGCGGTTGTCAGGTTTGTTTTGAATGTGCGGCGCTAGTGCTAAACTCGACGGTCGCGTTGCGATGGCGTGGTGCGCCGCAGGAGGAGGGAGGAGGAGGCGAGGAAGAGGAGGCTAAGGCTGGCGGGTTCGGGGATCATGGCGCTGAAGTCGGAATTGTGGTTGAGGACGGCCCAGACGTAGTTGCCGCCGAGGTCGTTGGTGTAAACGCCGAATTTTCCGAGGTCGGTGGAGTCGAGGGAGCCGTCGATGCCGGTGAGCCAGTCGATGTCGCCGCGGAAGAAGGAGGTGCCGCCGTAATTTCCATTGACGGCATTGACCCAATTTCCGTCATCGTTGAGCCAGCCGAGGGTGAGCCATTTTTCTTCGAAGCCGGGGTGGAGATCGTTGGGGTTGTAGGAGATGGAGAGGACGAAGAGTTTGGTATCGAGGCCAGTGATGCGGACGACGTCGGAGACGAGGTTGGCGGAGTTGTAGGTGATGATTGGGCTATCGCTTCCGCCGCCACCAAAGGGGTTTTTCGGGTAAGTGACGGTGATGCTGACTTCGTTGTTTAGTGGACCGTTGATGCGTTTACGGATGGCCATGGTGAGTTTCGTGTCGGTATCGCCGCCAAGGATTTGGGAGTCTTGGATGGTGAATGTGCTGCCGGTTTGGTTGGAGTTGAGGTTGCGCGTGCCGCGGACGTTGTAGCTGGTGGCCTTGTTCTCTTGGAGAATGGTGGCGGATTGGTCCTGGCCGAAAGTGGAACTGAAAATATAGGAGGAAGCATACGTGGTGATGATGCCGGCGACATTGTTGGCGAGGGTGTAGGCGAAGCTGCCATTGCCTGCGGCGGCGCTATCGACGGAGAAGGAGAAGCGGCCTTGATTGCTGCCGTTGATGGCGTTGACGGTGCTGTGGGCGAACGTGGCAGTTTTGTCTCCGGAGGCCGGGGTGGCATTGGCGATGCCGGATTGGGACCAGCCGGAGCCGGTGACGGAGGTGGCGGAGATGTTGTAGGTGGTGGCTTGATTGGCGAGTAGGAGGGTGACGGTTTGGGCGGTGGTGCGATGGGTGCCGGAGGGAGTGGCGGTGAGGTTGGCCGCAGCGGCGGCGAGGACATTGCCGGTGAGGAAGTAGGAGCCCATATCGTAGTAACCGCGGGAGAGGGGGTCGCCGGCGCTGGTGACGCGGAGGGTGTAGCGTCCTGCGGCGACAGTGGCGGAGACAGTTTCGGAGAAGTTGGCGTTGGTGCCGGAGGAGGCGATGACGATGCCGCTGGAGTTGAGAAGTTCGAGGGTGGCGTCGAGCATGGCGCCGGGATCGGCGGTACCGGGGTTGATGGTGGAGCGGCCGGATTGGAGGGAGAGCGAGATGTTGCCGGCCCCGGTGGCGAAGGCCCAGTAGCCGGCGGTGTAGTTGGCGACGCCGGTAGGGTTAGGGGCGGTTTGGCTGGCGGGGACGATGACGCCTTTGGCGAGGTTGTAGTTGACGGAGGTGCCGGTGAGGAAGAGGTCGGAGGCGGTGCTGAACGAGCGGCCGACGCCGTCGTTGATGAAATCGAGTCCGGGGTTGTTGGCGAGAATCTGGGCGTCGTTTTGGGCGGTGGGGGTGGTGGAGTTATTGACGCTGGTTGTGGTGGAGGAACTCCATTGGCCGCGGGAGGCGTAATAGGAATTGCCCATGATGGGCGCCTGGGAGGGACTGGAATGACCTTCGCTGTATTGGCCAGTGACTACGCCGCCGCTGACGACAGCTTTGTGCCAGAGGCCGAGCGCGTGTCCATCTTCGTGGGCAACTGCTTCGGCGATGTAGGTATTATTGTTGGAGAGCTTATTGGGGAAGATGAAATTCGTTTTATAGCCCCCGTTGCTGTAGTAGTTAGGAACCACGCCGACGTAGGAGACGCCGCCAGCGGAGCCGTACCAACCGCTGGAGGGGGTGATGATGGAATGCATGACGCTTGAGGTGTGGTCGTAGTATTGCTGGCGGAGGGTGTCATTGGCGGCCTGTCCGGCGGCGACGGCGGGGTCGACGGTGGTGATGTTGATGTTGAAGGGGGCGTATTTTTCAGCGGTACGGGTCCAGATTTTGCTGATGCTGGAGAGTTCGGTCGTGCTGAAGGTGGTGGCGTTGCCGTCGGTGTTGAAGGGGGAGAGTGTGCCGGGGGTTTTGCCGGTATTGCCCCAGGTGCCGTTGAATGTGAAGCCGCTGAAATCGAGGTAGAGGGTGTAGGCGGCACCGGGGCTGCTGCTATAGGCGGGGGTGACGGGGTTATCCGCGAAGGCGGAGTTGGCGACGAGGGAGGTACCGAGGGCGAGCATGCAGGAGGAGATGTTTTCGGGCGGGATTGAATTTGGATAGGGAAGAGGCAGGGAAAGTGTTAGGGGGTCTCAAGAGCGCCTCCAAGGGTCGTCTGAAATACGATCAGGCGAGTACGCTCTCTCTGGCCTCGGGCAGTTTCCTCTACGCCGCCGCCGGCGATAACCTAATTAAGGTATATCTGCCATCATAAACTATAATACGGCAAATATATCTCCAATTCAAGATTTGGCAAGAACTAATTGTTGATTCTTTTGCGATTTACGATTCGATGATGGCGACTCCGTAGGGGGGGAGGGTGAGGGTGCCGGCGGTGATTTTGGTGTTGGTGAGGAGGTCTTTGGATTTTTCGGGGAGGCCGCGGACGGGTTCGTTTTTGTTGGAGTGATTCATGACGAAGAGGTAGCGTTTTTTGCCGGCGTCGCGGGCGATGGCTTCGATGGCTGGGGTGGCGTCGAGGAGGGGGGAGATTTTGGCGAAGTCGAGGAGTTCGTCGACGAGGGCGTCGGTGGCTTCGTTGGGGCAGTAGCCGCCGATGTAAATGAGGGAGCCTTTGCCGATTTTGGCGCGGGTGATGGCGGCGGAGCCAGCGAGGAGGGTGTCGTCGGTTTGCCAGGAGGCGAGGACTTCGGTGCCGCGGGCGGGTTTGAGTCGTTCGACGAAAGTGTTGAGAGGGAAGGTACGTTCGCCGAGTTTGACGGTGCGGGTTTCGCCTTTGCCGAGGGTGGTCCAATCTTCGACTTCGACGCCGGCGTGTTTGCGCCAGAGGCCGGGGAGGGTTTCCTGGACGATGTGGAGATTTTTATCTTTGAGGCCGGACTGGGCTCCGAGGACGACGATGCCGCCGGCGGTGGCGAAGGCGAGGATTTTTTCGACGAGGGCTTGGTCGACGATTCGGAGGTGAGGGAGGACGAGGACTTTGTAGCCGCGGAGATCGGAGGAGGGCCAGACGTTGTCGACGGGGATTTGTCGGCGGGCGAATTCAACGATCCAGCGGTGGTGTTCGTTTTGGCCGTCTTTGTTGTAGGTGTTGATGCGGAACTCATTGATGTCATTGTCGAAATCTTTGAGGACGGCGGCGGCGCGGGCGACGGGGGCGTCGAAGAGTGCTTTGGGGAGGGTGGAGAGTTCCTGGGCGACGCGGGAGGCTTCGGCGAGGCGGCGGGTGTCGCGGTCGTCCTGGTCGAGGAGGCCGTGCCAGTGTTGTTCGGCGCCGAAGGGGCAGGTGCGCCAGAGGAAGTAGGAGAAGGCTTTGGCGCCGTGGGCGATGGATTGCCAGGTCCAGAGGCGGATCTGGCCGGCGCGAGGCGTGCGGTGGAGGTAGACGAGCTGGCCGCCGGGGCCGGACTGCTGTTCGAGGACGGCGAAGGGGAAGGAGAGGGAGCGGGACTGGATGAGTTGCTGGGAGAAGCTGGTCCAGTCACCTTCGGACCAGAAGGCGGGGTAGTGATCGTGGGAGAAGAAGTCGAGTCCGCCTTGGGAGACGAGGTCGGGTCCGTTGACGTTGTTGAAGAGGTGGTTGTGGGTGATGAGCCATTTGGGGTTGGCTTTACGGACGATGGCGGCCTGGCGTGCGGCGAAGTCGCAGACGGTGTCGGAGATGAAGCGGGATTCGTCGAGGAGTTGGGAGGGGTTGGGGTGGGCAGCGGTGGGGTGAGGGAGGCG
>JBBRWV010000060.1:0-21379 GCA_038248985.1 Phycisphaerae bacterium | reverse complement strand
GCATTTTAGGCATGTTTGGCGGGCATGGTGGGGGGTGGGGGGTGGGGGGGTATAAAACCGACCATGCCGCCGCCGACCACAGTGGCATCTCTTACACATTTTGTAACGAAATATTTCATGGGGGGGGGTCGAAAGGTCTGTCGATCAAACTCTAGGAATAAATAACATGGAGAATAAAATGAAAAAACCCCAAGAGTTATCCCCGCGTGCGGCAAAAGCGTGGAACCGTTTCCTTCTCTTTTGGCCACGCTTAACCGACGCCGAAACTCCTTCGATGCATCTGCTAAGCGAGAAGTGGGCGGAATGGGAGGAAGCCCATGAAAATGTGGTCAAGAATGGAATGGTAATAAAACTTCCAAACGGCTGGGAGAGTCCCAATCCGTTTCTCGTCATCCGGACGAAAGCAGGCGCAGCGATGCAACGCATGATAAGAGACCTTACTTCCGCCCCCGCCATCACTGAAGACCCCGACGACGAATTGGTATTTTGACAGCGGCGGCGGCGGTGGTGTGTCCAGATGCAGTGGCGGCTTCGCCCAGCCAGCCAGCCAGCCAGCCAGCCAGCCAGCAAGCCAGCCAGCAAGTCGCTGATCAGGAGCCAGACGCGGCGGTGGTGTGTCCAGATGCAGGAAGGCAGAGGCACAGCAAGCCAGCGGCACGCCAGCCGTGATCAGGAGCCAGCCAGCGGCGATGTGATTATCACAGTGCCGTGCAGCGGCGGCGGCGGCAGTTTCTAGTAGCAGAAAAACTCTATCCACTTTTTATTAAAAACTCTATCCACTTTCGCTGGAATTTAGGGCGGTGGTCGGGTAAGGTGCATTCGGTAGCGATACCAGAATCGTCCATGTTTATAGGGTTTTCGTCCGCTAGGAGGCGTGGCAGAGCGGTTGCATACACCGGTTTAGCAAACCGGCGCCTTAAGCCGCTCGGCCATCTCTCCAATTCGCGAAGCAATGCCGCTCCGCGAGGGACTTCTAGACTATCGGTTGCCCGAGCCACTTGCAACCGTTAAATCAGCCGGCCCGGAATGGGCAACGTGCCGACCAGCGGCTTGGCGTACGCGATGAACGCCGCGCTGACGTCCGACCCGTTGACGATCCATTCGATCGGAAACGGCTTGGTCTGCCGGGCCACATTCACGAGCGCCGTCGGGAAAAATTCGATCTTATAAGGCGACTCGCTGATCCGCTTCATCGCCACAGACCCGCTGTTAAGGCCCTCCGACGCCGTAAGAGCGTACTGCACAGCGCGGCGACCGCACTCGCGGGCTTCATAAACATCCGATTCCGAAACAATCGTGGGAAACGAACGCTGCAGATATCCAAATGTGTCGGCCCGCACGCGAAGCTTGGCCTTCCCGCCCCGAGCTTCAATCGCCTTCCCCAACTTGTCCTTGATAAGGTCCGCCAGGTAATCGCCCAGCGCGCCCGAGCCCGAAAGCTGCCGATTGCCGTGGGCGTCAACTTCGCCACCCTTCATAATTTTCTCCGCCAGCAATGATTTCTTATCGCCAGCCGTATAGCGGATGCCTTCGGATGTGGCGATCACGCATCGGCCGAGCTTGGAGTAAACGCGGTCCACATCGGCGATAAATGCATCTTCCGAGAAGTTCGATTCGGGCAGGTAAATAAGGTGCGGGCCGTCATTCTCGCCCACGCGAGCCATGGCCGACGCCGCAGTCAACCAGCCCGCGTCGCGCCCCATGACGACGTTGATCTTGATGCCCTTGAGCGAGCGGTTGTCGGCATCATCGCCCATGTGCGCCAAGGCGACGAAGCGCCCGGCGGAGCCGTAGCCCGGGCAGTGATCCGTCGTGCGCAAGTCATTATCGATGGTCTTGCAGATGTGATAGACGTTCAGGTTGACGCTCGCAGCTTTGGCCATTTCAGAAATGATGCGGGCCGTATCTGCCGAGTCATTGCCGCCAATGTAAAAGAAATATTCGACGTTATTCTTCTTGAAGGACTCGAAGATTTTCTCGCAGTACGCCGCGTCGGGCTTGTCGCGCGTCGAACCCAGTGCCGATGACGGCGTGGCGGCCACGCGCTCCAGAAGATCGGTGGGAAGATTGTCGAGCGGTACAAAACTATTGGAGATGATGCCTGAAGTGCCATGCTTGGCACCCAGGATCTTGCCAATTTTGCCCGATTTTTGGGCCACGGCCAGGGCTTCGAGAGCGCCCACGAGTGATTGATTGATGACGGCGGTGGGACCGCCCGATTGACCGATGCAGGCATTACCAGCCATGAGAGATTCTCCTGGGAAAGGGAAACGGGGACGAATGAAGGCTTCGGGGAGAAGGATTATACGGGCTGGCGAAGGAATGATAAATGCGGCGGCAGTGACGTATTTGGGGGATCCCTACGACCCAAGGTGTACGCGTCCTTGAAATCACACCAATTTGTTCCTGCTCTTGCCCAGCGCGAGTATGATTGGGCGGACGCCTCGGCGAAGGCGTAGAATAAGCCGAAGAAAGGTGAACGAATATGATGCACCGGCGCTGGGTAAGGATGTGGGTGGGAATACTGGTCATTTGTTGTGCCGCCGTGGTGGTGCGGGGACAGTTTGCGTTCGGGGGCCAAGAGACGAAGCAGCGCGTGAGTGTGTATATGGCTCGATCAGCGCTGGCGCCAGGGGAAAGCGCGAGCCTTGCGGTGAAAATGGTGGTGCCAGCGAGCTTTCATGCGCAGGGCCATCGACCGCTGGATAAAAATTTGCTGCCGACGGTCATCACGGTAGAGGCGGTCGACGGAGGCGGGGTGGAATTTGGCCGGGTAAAATATCCGGTGGCTAAAGAGATTCCTACCTTGCCGGGGTTGTCGGGGGCGGCGACGATGGCGGTGTACGAAGGGACTGTGTGGGGAGAAATTCCCGTGAAAGTTGCGGAAGGGGCGACGTCCGGGGAGCGGACGTTGCGCGTGACGGTGGCGATGCAGATGTGCGATGAAAAGTCATGCCTCCCGCTGGTGAAGGTCCTGGCGACGGTGAAGTTCACGGTGGGTGCGGGAGGGCAGGGGATAAATGAAGAAGTGTTTGCGGAGTTGAGCAAGCAGGCGTTGGAGGAGGGCAGTGTGACGACACCGTCGACGGCGACAGGGGGCGCGACGACTGCGACGATGTCGGCGGGGGATGAGTTGGAACGCCTGCAAGGGATGGATTTTGCGCCCGGAAATGCAGAGGAGGGGAAGATGGCGCTGTGGCGGTACCTGGTATTTGCATTGCTGGGCGGTGCAATCTTGAACATTATGCCCTGCGTGCTCCCCGTGATTCCGCTGAAGGTGATGAGCCTCGTGCAGGCAGCGCATGGGGATCGGCGCGTGGCCTTGTTGCATGCGGGGGTCTTTGCGCTGGGCATCATGGCGCTGTTTGTCACGCTCGGATTGGCCCTGACCGGCTACGCCTGGGCGACAAATACCTCGGTGGTGTATGGCCAGCAGTTTCAATCGGCGGGGTTCATGGTGGCGATGTCCGGGATTGTGCTCGCCTTGGGCCTCTCCATGCTGGGGGTGTGGTCGATCAACCCGCCCGCGGCCGTCTACAGTTTGGATCAACAACGAGGCGGCTACGTGGGAAGTTTCATGAGCGGCGTATTGGCGACGCTGCTGGCCACGCCCTGCAGTGCGCCGTTTCTCGGGCCGGTGCTGGCGTGGGCGTTTACCAAGCCCATGTGGTTGTCGACCTCCGTGCTGGCAGTCGTGGGATTGGGGATGGCTATTCCGTATGTGTTGCTGGCGGTATTTCCGGCGGGCCTCAATCGGCTGCCGCGAACCGGCCGCTGGAGCGAACTCGTGAAGCAGTTCCTGGGGCTGGTGATGATCGGGGTCGCGTTATATCTGGTGACGACGATACCGGATGCGGGAGTGTGGCCGTTCGCGCTGGCGGCGATGTTGCTCGTGGCGATGTTGTGCTGGGCCTGGGGGCAGATTCCGACCTATGATATGCTCGCGGGAAAGGTGTGGACGATCCGGATCGTCAGCGTAATTCTGGCGGCGGGCCTGATGTTCGGGGCGTATCGCTTCTTGTTGTATCAGCCCGCCGAGCGGGCGGAGCAGTTGCAGTGGGAGCCGTTCAGCGTGGCGGCATTGGAGATGGGCCTCGCGGAGGGGCGGCCGGTGGTGGTGGACTGGACGGCGACGTGGTGCATCAACTGCCGCTTTGTGGAGGCCACGGTACTGCGCAGCTCGGTGGTGGAAGCGGAGTTTCGCAAGCGGAATGTTCTGCTGCTGAAGGCGGATATTTCCAGCGGTCATCCCACTGCAGAGCTGCTGTTGCGGAAGTTGGATTCGGCAGCGATACCGCTGCTGGCGGTGTTTTCACCGAAGGAACCGCGGCGGCCAGTGGTGCTGCGCGATCTGTATTCGCGCGAGCGGGTGATCAACGCAGTGGAGGCGGCGGGGAAGTAAGAGAGTGAGCGGGGTGATTGACAGGGGGAGAGTGGGCTTCTAAGGTATGATTCTCTTAGCAGCCCCCATCGTCTAGGAGCCTAGGACACTGCCTTCTCACGGCAGCGACACGGGTGCGAATCCCGTTGGGGGTATTCTGACCTGCAGCAATGCAGGTTTTTTTACGCCTATTGTTCGTTGATATTGGCGCGGTACACACGCCATGTGTAAATCGCGCGAAGGGAGGGGGGAACCGGTACAGCTTATTTCTTGGGCGGCGTCGCCGATGGGATGGACGGGACGAAGACGAGGACGGTTTCGGTGGCGGGAAGGCGCTGGGTCTCGGCGAGCCAGAGTGAGCCGACGGAATATTTGTTGGTTTTAGGGTCGGCGGCAGAGATCACAAGGAAGTGGTCCTGGGGGAGGACCGCGCCGAGGCGCAGATCGGAAAAACTTTCTTCCATGATGAAGCCGGTGCGCGTGACGCCCATTTCGTGTTCTTCACGCTGGACGGAGATTGTGCCCAGCGTGGCGACGGGCTCCAGTTGAATGAATAGTTCGGACTTGCCTTTGAGGAGCCGCATGGAGAGGCGAAATGCGTTGTCGCATTTTTCGAGGGTGCGGACCGTCTGGCGAAGATCGTGATCGATGCTGACGACGAGCTGCTCGGCGACGTTGGGCCGGGTGACGACATTAAGGCTGGATCGGCCGTCGGTCTGGCAGGCGAACTGCTCGGTGCGCGCGCCCGGCACGTCGAGAAGTTTGGAGAGCCCTGCCCAGCGATTTTGCGGCGCGCTCCCCGCACGGAGACCATTCTGGGCGAGCATGACGGACGTCTTGGTATCAAGAACGTCTTCGCTGACCTGCTGCCAGGCTTTGTCGTTGCCCGAAAGCGTACCCACCGGGACCGTGATCTTGAGCACCGTGATCCGCGGAGACTGCGCCGGCCGGATAATTTCCAGGGGCACGCCCTTGGAGGCGGAAATATTTTCCTGAAGAAAATCGTCGCCAGAAGATGCTTTGGCAACAGGCTTCTTGGCCTCAAACTTGAGGAAATCGAGCCATGCCGACCACGCTTGACAACCAGAAAGCGAACCCACGAGCGCCAACGCACACAGCAAAAAGAGGAAACTGCAGATTTTTGCGGAAACATTTTTCATCGTGAGGAGTATTGTGGCATGAGGGAAGAGGTTTGTCACTTGGCGTGATGGACCGAAAAAAAACCTTCACGGCTGCGGCAAGGAGGAAGTCACGATGGAAGAGTTGTAAGGACAGTGTGTACAACCGTTGTAACAGCACAATCTGCGGGCGCGGAGGAATGCGGCGGTGAGCGCACCGTGGGGATCGAAGAGAATTTCGAGCGGTAGGTTGCAACGTGAACACGTGTCAAGCGCATTGGAGACATCCAGACAGCGCGGACAGAAGCGGGCGGGCGCGTTGGCGGGTACGGGATTGGTCATAAGCACGCTACTCAATTTCTGAAAGTAGTACCGTTTCGATACGCCGGGCGGTCAGAAAAATAAGCGAGGCCCGCGTGACGGGAAAACCGAGGATGTCGGCGGCCGCGCGGAGATAATAGCGCATTTGCCGGCGGTATTCCGGAACGCGCGTTTGCCAGGCGTGGAGGGCGTCGGTTTTGTAGTCAAAAATTTCGGCGGTACGTTGATCGCGATGGATAAGAAGTGCGTCAATGATGCCACGGACGGTCGGCCAATCCTCGGGATCCGTGGAAGTGAGGGGAAGCGATGGCGAAATCCAGGTGAAGGGGATTTCCCGCTGCAACTCGAGGGAGGATTTGCCGCAGGCGGCTTCGAGGAGGCGCGCGGCAAGCGGAGTGGACAGAAACCAATTGAGCGCGGCGCGGTCGACGAGTGGGGCATCGGCGTCGAGCAGCGCCCCGTCGACGATCATGCGGGAAATTTGCTGGTCGACAGAGGCACCCGCGGCCAGCGCGCGGAAATCGAGCAACTCCAGGACGCGGTGGGTCGCGATGCCGCGGGCGCGGGCCTGATCCGAGCTGAGCGTGGGCGCGGAGGATGCGCGAATGATGGGCGCAGAAATCTGTGCGTCGACCGGCGATTCCGGGTCGAGCGAGTCGAGATGCTTCTTAAGCTCCGAGACGGTGACGACCGCAGCTTGCTGCGTGTAAGGGTCGAAGGCGTAACGTGCCGTGAGGCGGAGTGCCAGAAGATCGCTGACCGCAGAGTCGTCCACGGCGTCGATCGGCTCGCCGGCGAGGAGTTTCTGAATGGTGGCTTCTTCAAGAGCGGCGGGCGGCGGCGAGAGCGCCTGGAGGAGCGAACTCATTTCGCGCAGCGACACGACGACTTGCGGTTGGGCAATGGGGGAACCGGAAGCGAACTCTGCTGGCCACTGAATGCGGAGGTTGGACGAGGCGAGCGCCGGAAGCAACCAGTCAATGAAGCGGCGGGCGTTGAGCAGAACATCCTTCGGAAGATCGTCGGGGAAGCCGGTCCATGTGTCGCGGATTTTTCCGAGGGCATCTGCCGAGGCGATCTGGCCGGTGAGGATGAGTTGATCCCGCGCCCTGGTGATGGCGACGTAGAGCAAACGCAGTTCTTCCGCGCGGTCAGAAGAGCGGTGCAGCTCCTTCGCCGCAAGGCTCGCTGCGGAGTGATAGAAAATATTCCGGTCAACGTCCGCGACTTTCGGGCTCAAGTGCAGATCGCGGTGGATGGAGAGCGGCGAAACGGAGTCGCGGCCCAGGTTGAGAAGGTTGCCGAGGCCGCTGAAAAAGACGACCGGGAATTCGAGGCCTTTGGATTTGTGAACGCTGAGGATGCGGACGACATCGGAGGCTTCCGACAGAACTGGTGCTTCACCGAAGTCGGTCTCGCGCTCGCGGAGCCGATCGATGAAACGCAGGAAACGGTGCAGGCCTTGTTTGCGAAAACCCGAGAACTGCAGGGCTCGCTGGTGGAGCATCTGGAGATTGGCCACACGCTGAATGCCGGCCTCTAGCGCCGACGTATAGGGGATGATGCGGGACTCGGCATAAATTTCGCCGAGTGCTTCGTGGAGGGGGCGCGTGCGGGTCCACACACGCCAGCGTGCGTAGGTCTCAAAAAGGGCCCGCAGCTTGGCGGCCAGCACGGGATCTGCCGCAGCGGCATTTTCAACATAAGCGTGCGCGGCGGCGAAAAACGAAAATTTCTGCCGATCGTACGCAAGGCGGATCTGCGTGAGGTCATCGAAGGTGAGACTGCCAAAAGGACCCACGAGCGCCGAGGCCAGCGGAATGTCTTGCTGCGGGTTGTCCAAAACGGCCAGCATGGCGAGAACCTGCTGAACCTCGGGGGCGTCAAAATAGCCAGTCGACAGATCCGCGTGAACAGGGATGCCCTCCGCAGCGAGCGCGCGGGCGAACAGGAGAGCGCGGTCCGCCATGGCACGAAGGAGGATGGCAATGTCTTTGTAATGCAGGGCGCGAGTCGTGCCATCACGTTCAACGACGCGTCTGTTTTCCGTCATGATCGCTTTGATACGCTGGGCGACAAGGCGGGCCTCGGCATCGGTAGCGGAAAGATTTTCTTTTTGCGCGGGCGCTTCCGCTGAATCGGCATCAGCAGAAGCATCGGAAGACTCCGCATCGCCCGATTCGTCCCGCGTGGTAACCAGGAGAATCTCCAGCGGCTCGCCGGTCAGGAGCCCCGGCTCGGACGGGAGGGGCCTGCTAATTTCCGGCCCTTGCAGCGCGTGGCCCTGGCGATAGTCAACCTCGGCCACCGTCGGCGTGAGCAGGCGTTCCAGCAGTGCGTTCATGATGGTAAGGAGCGCTGGCTGCGTGCGAAAATTATTGGCCAGCGCGATAAACGCATTGGGCACTGTACGGGCGCGGCGCTCCCGTTCGATGAACAGTCGAGGCTCCGCAAGGCGGAATCCGTAGATACTTTGCTTGACGTCGCCGACGACGAACAGATTGCCGGTGCCCGCGTGCTTGGTGTCGCTGCGCACGGCGTCGAGGAGCGCCGCCTGCAGCGGATTGATGTCCTGAAATTCATCGACAAGGATGTAATCGAAGCGCTCCCGCAGCTCGACGCGCGCTAGAGAACTCTCGGAAGTCAGCAGGCTGAGCGCCAGGCGTTCAAGATCATTGAAGTCCAGCCGGTTCTGGTCGCGCTTGGCGGCGGTGAAGGTCCGATCAAAATCTTCCACGAGTGCCAGAAGTGTATCAATGTGCGGAACCATGTTGTGCAGATCCGCCAGCATGGTGGCGGCGTCAGCAATGAAAAAACCCTCTAGGATTTTGCGGTAAACATCGCGGCAGGATTCCCAGCAGGTCTTCTTCAAAGCACCAAAATCATCAGGCCCCTCTTTGGGCGTGCGAATCGTTTCCCACTCGTCAGGCAACATCCCGGGAAGTTTGCCCCAGGCCGCAAAACCCTCCGCCTGCAGAACGCGGACCGCGCTATCGGTGATGCTCAAGAGAGTCTGCACATTGGTGAGCAGCGGCCCGGTGATCGCCCGGTCGGTCAGTACGTCGTGCGCCCGTGTGCCCTGATCGAAAAGCTCCTGGAGCCGTCCCGCGAGCGTGGTACGCGCAATGGAATCCAGGGTGAGTTCGATGCCGGCAGCGTCAAATCGACAACGGGCGTCGCGCTTCCATCGCGCGGGGTCGGCAGTGCTTGCAAGCATGGCGTACAGCCGTTCGATGAGGTCCGAGAGCGCGCTGTCGCGGCTTTGAGCATAGGCTTCAAAGAAATCGGCGAAGTGTGTGGCGAATGGCTCTTTTGTCTGCGCGCCGATGTGCCATCGGGCAATGACTTCCGAAAGAATTTCCTGCCGGAGCATGCCGGCCTCTTCCGGGGCGATTAGCTCGAACGCCGGGTCGATGTTGAGGTCGTGAAAATACTGGCGGAGGATGCGCGCACAGAAACTATGCAGGGTGCTGATGGCGGCGCGCTGGACGAGCGCTGCCTGTTGCACGAAGCGCTTTTGCGCGGCACCGAAGAGCGGAGCATTCGCCGAGGACTCCGTGGAGGCGAGCGCCAAGGCGATGCGCGAACGCATCTCATTGGCCGCGGCATCAGTGAACGTGAGCACGAGAAGCGCATCAACGCCGCAGTGGCCGCCCGCGACGAGGCGGGCACAACGCTCGGCCAGCGTCGCCGTCTTGCCCGAGCCCGCAGCCGCCGAGATCAGAAGATCGCCCCCCAGATGATCAATCGCGGCCTGTTGGGCAGCGGTCCAACGGGGAGTGGTCATGATGTCTCCTCCCGCGCTCCGGCGCCATCCGCTTTCTTCTTCTTTTTGGCGGGACCCGCGGGAAGCCCAAGCGTCTCAAGAAATTTGGATTTGTTCATTTTCTTGTCGAGAACGAGGAACGGATCGCGTGAGGAATCGAAAGGGCAAAGCGACGTGAATTCGCAATTGTCGCACGCTGTGTGTTGCGCTTCGCGATAGGGTTGCGGATGAATGGTACCCCCGGCCAACGAGTCGGCGAGTTGCGCAAGTTTGTTTTTGACGAAGTCGAGAACCGCCCGGAATTGCGCCGGTTCGAGCCCGTCAGTGTTGGCTCTTATGGAGCCGTCTTTGTTGAACGCAAACTTGAACCAGTCCGAGTAACCGCTTGTCGGTGCAGAGGCATCCATCGCCGGAAGGGCGGCCGCATTGATTGCGCCGGAAGGTTGCAGAAGTTGATAGAACGCGTCCGAGCCCGGCGCGGGTACCTCCGCGAGGCTGCTGATGCTCTTGCGCGACATGCCCAGCGGCACAAAAAGCGCCGCCGCGGGCTCGAGGTGCGCAAGTTCATCGATGACCAGTGCGTACGCGGGAAGCTGCAACATCATGCCCGCGTGGATCCATGGCCACTTCAAAATTTTCTCACTGGCGCTTTTGTAGTCGAGTATGACCGCCTTGGTGCCGTCGGAATCAACACGGTCGATTTTCCCGTTGAGCGTAAGGGTGCGCTTCGCCGGGGTCTGGATGGTGAGCACGGGCAGGTGAGCCAGTGCCTTGGCGGAGGATGTCGGGTGCGCCGAACGCGCCCCGAAAGTCACTTCCACACCGACGGGGCGCATCGTGCCTGCTGCCGCGCGGCGGCGCTCGGATTCGAGAATCGCGCCCAGCGTCCGCTTGGCCCGCGCCTGCATGAGAGGGTACCCGGGCGTGCGCTCGGCCAGCTCCGCATGAATTTCCAGCCCGGTGGCGTCCACTTCCGCAGTGATGACGGCGCGAAGTTGCGCCTCAGTGCAGGTGGGCCACAAAATCTTTTGCTCAAGGATGCGCGTGAACACGCGCTCAAGCACGCGGTGGAAAAAGATGCCCATGTTGAGGGTGTCGAGTTCGAGTTCTTCACGCGGGCGCAGGCCCAGGGTGTAATGAAGAAAATATTGCAGCGGACATGCCGCAAATTTCTCGAGGCGGCTGATGCTGAGACGCAGCGGCGCGGCGGGGGGGTACAGTCGGGCGACGGCATCGGGGCTGAGGCTGGGTGCGGCGGCCGGACGAAGCGCGTTCCACACAATCCCTCGTGCCCGCGCAATATTGGATTCTTGCGCCGCCACTACCCAGTTGTAAGCACCGCGCATGGGATTTGCATCGGAAGCCGGAGCGCTCTCCAGTAAGGTTTGAGCTCGCCGTTCCCGAACTTCATCCCGCACCCAGGCCGCTACCCCGCTAAGAAGATCGTCCACCGTGGAGAGATTCTGAACTTTCCAGAACGTAACCGCATCAAAAGATTCGTGGCCGGCGCGCGCGCCCAAAAGCCCGCGGATGCGCCCAACATACTGACTCTTGCGCAGCGCCTTGGCGGCGCGGTCCGCCAGTGGATAGCTCAGGATCAGATGGCGGCGCGCCCGGGTGAGCGCGACATAGTCAAAAAATGGCTCCTCGAGAAGCTGGCGGTCGCTGTCGATACCAATGTTTTCGCCGCCCAGCTCGTTGAGGAGTTCACGCTGCGCATCATTGAGGATCGGATCCTCGGCCACCAGTCGCGGAAATGCGCCTTCCACCGCGCCGAGGATCAGTACGGCCTGCAACTCCGGCACGCGCGAGCGGGCGACGGAGCTGATGACCACTTGATCGAGCGTTGGCGGAATGAGCCCGAGGGTGAGCCCTTCAAGTGCGGTGTTGAGTAGCTGTGCGAATTCGGAGCGCGTGCGTTTTTTTCCCGCAAGTAGATTTTCGAGTAGCGCCAGTATGTCCTCTGCTCCGCGCCATGCCTGCAGGTGAACCTGGGCCAGTTCCGGCGATGCGGAGCGGTGCGCATCTTCCACCAAAACGTTGACCTGGGTCTCGACATCCAGGCGCGTGAGCAGATCACGCAGAAGCTGCACAAAGCGCGGCGCGTCATCGGGCGTCTCCGCGACCCCGCGAACACACTCCTCCAATCCCCGCCACACACGTTGTCGGATGGCGTTGACCTCCGCCAGAAGTCGCTGGTCATCGGAGGTGCGAAGCTCCGCATCATCGGCGAGTTGGTTCGGTGCCGCCCAGACCCACGGGCGGTCCCACGGTGTGCGATTGATGCCATGCCGCAGCACGTAATTTTCCACCAGCGCCGTCTCCGCGACCGTGATGCCGGCGAGGCCGGTCTTGAGGTAGACAAAAATATCATCGCGTTCCCAGCCTCCCGCTTCGGCGAGGATCGCCACGGCGCTGCGGAGCAGTTCGACGACCGGGTGATGGGCGATGTTCTTGCGTTGATCGATGAAGTGTGGAATGCGATGTTGCGCAAAGATGCGCCGGATCTCATCTTCGTACGTGTCGATCTGCGGGACGATGAGGCCGATGTCACGATAACGCAGCGCGGATTCGCCGGCGGACGTGACGCGGGCCTGAATCCATTGGGCGGCCCCGCGAACTTCCGTCTCCGGGTCGCTGCATTCCCAAGTCGTGACCGCCGGGATTTCAGTCGCGGCGTCGAGCGGCGCGGATGCTTCCCCCGCTGACGGCCGGACCGCCGCCCCGGCAAGGTGCCGCTCCAGCGTGCGCAATTCAGGCTGCTCAAATCGGTGTTGCGTGCGCAGGAAAACCGACGCGTCGATGCGCACCTTGTGGCGCGCCGCATCGTCAATGAGGCGGCGGTGCAGTTTCTCGGAGCGCGTGAAAACACTCAGATTCTCATACGGGTCGCTCGCTCGAAGATCCGTGATGGCCGCGCTGTCGGGGTCGGCCAGCAGCGTGAAGGTCACTTGCCGGGCATGTTGCGCCAGCGCCAGCGCGAAGCGCAGTTCCAGAGCCGAGAGCGACGAAAGACCGTCGATCCAGATCGTGGCGGGGGTCATGGGATTGAGCATCACGGACTCGTGTGCCCGCAGCGCTGCCGTGTGCATGATCATTTCGGCATCACACGTGTGCTGGGCCGTGCAGGCCGTGGCGTAGTCATCCAGAAGCAACGCCAGATCGTGCAGCTTGCGCGAGATGACGGTGTCGGCACTGATGCGCGGATGGGTCAGAAGCGTCCGTAACGAATCGCCGGAATGTTGATGCTGACGCAGTTCGCGCAGAGTCGTGTCGAGCTTGGCGACAAAGCCGGGGCGCTGTGCCACCGTCGAGAAAAGTTGCAGATCGCCGCGACGGTGACGGAGAATTTCTTCGAGCAGCACGCGGCGGGCCAGATCGTCCATGGGGCGATCCGCCACGATCCCGAGTTCCCGGGCCAGCAGGAGCGCCAGGCGATTAAAGCTGAGAACCTGCGCCCCAAAAATCCCATAACCGCCGGACACCGTGGGGGCGGTCGCGCGAGACCGTGCGCCGTGCGTCAGGAGGAGCCGTTCCGTCATGAACGTGGCCTGTTCGGGAACTATCCAAAGTAAATTTTGGAGCGCAGGCGTGGCGCGCAGGTGCCCGACGATCTCGCTGGCGCAAAGATGCGTCTTCCCCGTCCCCGCGCGGCCGATGACAAAGCGCAAACCCAGAGAACCTCCGCAAATGATCAGGGGAGTTTACTCTTTGCGGGGGTACGACGGGTATTTTTTGGGAAATGCGGGGTGAAATCGGGCAAAAAGGGAGAAAAAGAAGGGAATAAGAGGCGGAAAGTCAGGGAAAGCGAGGCAAAAGTCCGGGAAATTTGGGGAAAACTCGGGAAAATTGAGGCAAAAATAAAGGCCCCCTGCTGGATACTGCGCCAGTCAGGGGTCTCTCTCTCTCCCGCCATGCATGCAACCTTGCTGCATGGGATTATTGTTTCACTGCCTGTAATATGCCACAAGTATTGGATAAGTCCAATTCAGGAGTGTGAATATGGGATATAATAGGCAACAAGCAGGTGGTTGGTGGTTGATAATTCGAGGTTTTTTGTCATCAGAACGATGAAAATTCACGTTTTAGGTAATTTGGGTAAGAATTCAAGATTTTGGCCAGTTTTTTGGTTTTGAAGGGTGACGCGTGGCTTTCGATCTAAACATGGGGGGTAAGGGGTATCCGGAAGGGGGGCCGAGGGTCGTGGCGCTGGAGAGCAGCGGTAGGCAAGGGGGGGTCGCGGTGGGGGTAGGGGGGGGACTGAGGGGGGTCAAGGGCCTCCCGGCGGCCAGTCGGCACGCCATTGAGCTGATGCCGTGCCTGGCCGACCTAGTAGTCGCGGCGGGGTGGTCGGCAGAGGAAATTGATCAGGTGTACGTGGGGACGGGACCGGGATCGTTTACAGGTTTGCGTATTTCGATCGCGGTGGCGCGCGGGTTGGTGCAAGCGAGCGGGGGGCGCGTGAAGGTGGTGGCGGTGCCTTCGCTGGAAGTGATCGCGCAGAATGCGCCGGCGGAGGCGCGACATGTGGTGGTGGCGCTGGATGCGAAACGGGGACAGGTTTTTGCGGGGCGGTTGGGGCGCGGCGCAAACGGCAGTTGGGTGACGGTGGAGGAGCCGGCGCTGGTGGATCCGCAAGACTTTGTGAGGCGCGCGGTGCAGGCGGCGGGAGGGGAACGGGTTTTTGTGATGGGCGAGGGTGTGGAGTATCACCGGGCAGCGCTGATACAAGAGGGTGTGGTGGAGGTGGAGAAGAGTTTGTGGGCAGCGCGGGCGGAGGAAGTTTTGCGGTTGGGATGGGAGCGGGTGCAGACGCTGGGGGACGGGGCGTTTACGGCGGTGGGGGATTTGCTGCCACTGTATATACGGCTGCCGGAGGCGGAGGAGTTGTGGCGGAAGCGCCAGGGGTAACGTTCGATAGAGACGTCGAAGGCGATGTTTTGGGCGCGGAGGAGGTGGGCGGTTTATTTATTTGTTGTCGGCGGTGTCGATGCTGCTGGGGTGTTATTTGCTGACGTCGGCACTGGAGGTGCGGGCGGGAGAGTGGTCAAAATTGCTGCGGACGCTGGGGGTGATGCTGGTGCAGTTGGCGTTGTTGTACACGTTGCCGAGGGTGCTGACCTCGATGACGGATGATGGGACCTTGAGCGGGCGGGTGTTCTATCCTTTGTGGTGGCCGCTGTTTTTGATTCCGGTGGGATATCAGGCCTTGACGCGGTGGTGGCCGACGGGGGAGGACGTGCGAGGCGCGGAGCGCGCGCCGGAGTTGCCCTTCCCCAGGCAATTTTTCTGGGCGGTTTTGGGGATAGCGAGGTGGGAGCTGTTTTTTTTGCGATCGTTTGTTAGATAGAAACGTCGAAGGTGATGTTCTGGGTGCGGAGGGTGGCGTGGAGCTGTTGGATGTGCTGGGCGTCGCGGGTTTCGATGAGGAGGGCGACGCGGGCCTGGGCGACGTCGGCGGGGCCGAAGTGGCGGTCATGGGTGACTTCCTTGATGGAGCAGCCGGTTTCGCCGATGAGGGTGAGCAGTTTGGCGAGGGAGCCGGGGCGGTCGGAGATGTTGATGTTGAGGCGGGTGAGGCGTCCGTCGGCGGCGAGGCCGCGGTCAATGATGCTGGCGATGAGGGTGAGGTCGATGTTGCCGCCGCAGAGGACGAGGACGACTTTTTTGCCTTGGAGGTCGGGGAGTTTGAGGGCGGCGCGTTCCATGATGGCGGCGAGGGGTACGGCGCCGGCACCTTCGACGACCATTTTTTCAAGTTCGAGGAGGCGGAGGACGGCTTTGGCGATTTGGGTTTCATTGACGAGGACGATGTGGTCGACGACGCGCTGGGCGATCTGGAAGCAGAGTTGGCCGCACTCGGCGACGGCGAGGCCATCGGCGAGGGTGGTTTGGGTGGCGACGCGGGTGAGGGCACCGGCGGCGAGGGAGTGATGGAGCGAGGGGGCATGGACGGGTTCGACGCCGATGACGAGGGCTTGAGGGCGCAGGGCTTTGAAGACGGTGCCGATGCCGGAGATGAGGCCGCCGCCGCCGACGGGGACGATGATGGCGTCGACATCGGGGAGGTCGTGGAGGATTTCGAGGGCCATGGTGCCCTGGCCGGCGATGATGTCAGGGTCATCGAAGGGGGAGACGTAGGTGAGGGAATTTTCGTGGGCGAGGAGGGTGGCGTGGGCGCGGGCTTCGTCGAAGGATTCACCGTGGAGGATGACGCGGGCGTTGAAGGAGCGGCAGTTGGCGACTTTGACGATGGGGGCCCAGCGGGGCATGACGACGGTGACGGGGATTTCGAGGAGTTGGCCGTGGTAGGCGAGTCCGAGGGCGTGGTTACCGGCGGAGGCGGCGATGACGCCGGTTTGTTTTTGGGCGGGGGTGAGTTGGAGGAGTTTGTTGCGGGCCCCGCGTTCTTTGAAGGAGCCGGTCATCTGGAGGTGGTCGAGCTTGCAGAAGATCTGGGCGCCGCAGAGTTTGGAGAGGGAGAGGGAGTAAGGGAGCGGAGAGTGGTAGATGGCGGGGCGGATGCGGTCATGGGCTTCGCGAATGTCGTCGAGGGTGGGCGCGGGGGGAAGTATGTCAGGCGTTTTTACGAGAGTGGTCATGGAGGGTCTCCTGTGATGAGGTGGATGATAACCGGAGTGCGGAGAGAGGGTGGAGTGGGCAGAAATGGGAGGAAGAGGGGGAATGACGACGACGTGGGTGCGGGGCTTTTGTTGCAGGGGGTGGAGGGGAATTATTTCGCTAACAAGGTGGGGCGGGGTTGGCTATGATTCCACGCGATGCGGAAAGTCGTGTGAAGGGAAGGCATGAAATCCACGGGTTCAAACAGTGCGCTGACGGTGGAGGTGACGGAGGGGGAGGGAGGCATGGTGGTGACGCTGCGCGGGCGACTGGATGCGGCGAGCCTGGCGGGGGCGTGGCAGAAGACGGTGGGTGAGGCGGAGGGGAAAAAGGCGAAGGCGATCACGATAGATGGGGCGGGGTTGGATTATTGCGATGGGGCAGGGCTGGGGTTGTTTGCGGAGCTGCGACGGGTGGCGGCGGAGAATGGGGGCGAGGTGAAGTTTCGCGGGTTGAATCCAGAATTGCAGCGGCTGGTGGATATGTCGCTGTTGGCGGATGCGAAGGCGGGGACGCTGGTGCCGGTGAAGCCGTGGGGGATCATCGTGTTTACCGGGATGAGGGCGTATGAAATATGGAAGGATCAATATGAGTTGGTGGGGTTCGTGGGGCGGTTGACGGCGGCATTGTGTTGGGCGGTGGCGCATCCGCATAAAATTCGAAAGCGCGAGCTATTGAACATCATGGAGAAGACGGGGGTGGATGCGTTGCCGGTGGTGAGTTTGCTGGGGTTGTTGATTGGCGTGATCCTGGCGTTTCAGATGGCAGCGCCGCTGGAGCGGTACGGGGCGCAGGCGCTGATTCCGCTGATTGTGAGTTTTGCGTTGATACGGGAATTGGGGCCGCTGGTGACGGCGATCATTGTGGCGGGGCGGTCGGGTTCGGCGTTTGCGGCGGAGTTGGGGACGATGAAGGTGACGGAGGAGTTGTCGGCGTTGCAGACGATGGGGTTGGAGCCGGCGCAGTTTTTGGTTGTGCCGCGGGTGGTGGCGACGGTGTTGATGGCACCGCTGTTGACGTTGTATGGAATCATGCTGGGACTGATTGGGGCGGGGGTGGTGATGGTGTCGCTGGGGTACACGGTGGTGTTTTATATCAACTCGGTGAAGGATGCGATTGTGCTGGGGGATTTTCTGGGGGGCGTTTTCAAAAGCGTGGTGTTTGCGTTGATTGTGGCGGGGGTGGGGTGTTTGCGGGGGATGCAGACGAAGTCTGGCCCGGGGGCGGTGGGGGATTCGACGACGCGGGCGGTGGTTTCGGGGATAGTGCTGGTGATCGTGGCGGATGCGTTGATCGGTGTGGTTTTCTTTTACATGGGGATTTGAGTTGGTGCGGGCATGAGTGAAAAGCAGCGCGTAACGAGTGACGACGCGATCATTGAAGTGCGGAATTTTCGCGCCGCGTACAGCGGCAAGACGGTGGTGGAGAATTTGAATTTTGCTGTGCGGCGCGGGGAGATTTTTGTGATCGCGGGGGGATCAGGGTGCGGGAAATCGACGGTGTTGAAGCACCTCATCGGACTGTATGAGCCGGCGGAGGGGACAATTCATGTGGAGGGGATTGATGTGGCGGCGGCGGAGGGGGAAGAGCGGCGGAGGCTGTTGCGGAAGTTTGGGGTGGCGTTTCAGAGCGGGGCGTTGTTTGGGAACATGAGCGTGCTGGAAAATGTGCGTTTGCCGATGGAGGAGTTTACGGCGTTGAGCAATCAGCAGATGGACATGATTGCGATAGCGAAGTTGAAGATGGTGAATTTGGAGGGGGCGGCGCAGAAGCTGCCGTCGGAATTGAGCGGGGGCATGCAGAAGCGTGCGGCGATAGCGCGGGCGATGGCGTTGGACCCGGAGTTTGTTTTTCTGGATGAGCCGAGCGCGGGGCTGGATCCGATCACGTCGGCGGATGTGGACCAGTTGATCGTGGATTTGAATGGGTTGCTGGGGATGACGTTTGTGGTGGTGACGCACGAACTGGCGAGTATTTTTAAAATTGCGGATCGGGTGCTGGTGCTGGATGCGGCGGTGAAGACGATGGTGGGGCTGGACGAGCCGGAGAAATTGCGGGACAGCAGCCCCAATCCGTGGGTACGATCATTTTTTAAGCGGGAGCCCAGCGCGGCGAAGGCGCCGGGCGCGGCTCCAGAAAAAAGGAAAAGCGCATGACAAGCGAGACTGGGTATTTTCGACTGGGGCTATTCATATTGATTGGGGTGTCGTTGCTGGTGGCGGGGATCGTGGTGTTTGGAGCGACGGCGTTTTCGAAGGAATCGTTTGCGTTGGAGACGGTGACGCTGGAGAGCGTGGAGGGGTTGGATCCGGGAGCGCCGGTGAAATTTCGCGGGGTGCAAATAGGGCGGGTGAAGAAGATTGAGTTGGCATACATGCGGTACGTGAAGGAAATGACGGGGAAGGAATCGGAATTGGGAAATGCGGTGTTGATCGAGTTTGCGATTGACGCGCGTAGCTTGCCGGTGAACCCGGCCAAGACGCAGGAGGAGCAGACGAAGGTGCTGGTGGGGCAGGGGTTGCGGACGCGGATGGCGAGTTCGGGGTTGACGGGGCCGCCGTTTTTGGAGCTGGTATTTTTGAAGGGGGAGCAGGCGAAGGCGGTGGATCTGCCGTGGACGCCGGAAAATCCGTACATTCCGGCGGTGGAGGGGACGTTTACGCAGTTGGTGAAGGCGACGGAGGAGATCATGCAATCGCTGCGGCAGGCGGACATTGGGAAGGTGATCGCGAACATTGACGGGCTGGTGGGGGATTCGCGGAAGGCGGTGCGCGATTTGAATATCGGGGAGGTGCGGGAGCGTGCGGTGGCGTTAATCGACGAGGTGCGGGCGAGCAACAAGCAGTTGCAGGCGGTGCTGAGCAGCCCGGACATTCAGCGGCTGCTGAAGGAGAGCGCGGACACGGCGACGGCGGCGAACAGCGCGGTGCGCAGCCCGGAGGTGCAGAAGTTTTTAAAGGACCTGCCGGAGATTTCCGCACGGCTGCGCAGCACGACGGAGCAGATCGACAAGATGGTGCATGATCCGAAGCTGGCCGAGACGCTGGCGAATTTGAGTTCGACCTCGGAGGGGGCATCGGCGGCGGTGGCGGATATACGGCGGCTGACGCGGAGCATCCGGGCGTTGCTGTCGACGGAGCAGGGGGATATAGAGGCGACGATCCGGAGTTTGCGGAGCGTGATGGAAAATCTTGCGGAGGTGACGCAGGAGGCGAAAGAGAATCCGTCGCGGCTGTTGTTTGGCAAGCAGCCGGCGCGTTTTGACCCGAAGGAGAAGCGTTGATGAAGATGCGTGTTTTGCGATGGCTGGGGCTGTGTGCGGCGGTGCTGGCGCTGGGCGGGTGCGGGGTGAGCCAGCCGTTTCCGGATCGGCGGTTTTACGCGATCGATGCGGGGGCGGTGACGAAAGATGCTCAAGCGCCGACGGCGCGCGCGGTGTCACTGCGCGTGGTGCCGGTGCGCGTGGTGCCGCCGTTTGATGCGGTGACGTTTGCGTACAAGGTGAGTCCGAGCGAGTTCAAGACGGATTACTATCACGGGTTTGCGGCACCGGCGGGGCGGTTGATGACGGAGCAGCTTATCGCGTGGCTGGACGGGAGCGGGGCGGTGAAATTCGCCGTGGGAGTGGGGACGCGGGCGCACGCGATGTATACGCTGGAGATGACGGTGACGGCGTTGTACGGGGATTACACGGATCCGAAGAAGCCGCAGGCGGTGATCGAAACGCGCGTGGTGGTGCTGGATGATGATCGCGGGGGTACGGATATTCTGGTGAACAAGATGTATCGCGCGCGCGAGGCGGTGGCGGGGGAGGGTGGGCCGGAGAAGTTGGCGGAGGCGTGGAGCGCGGCATGGCGGAAGATGCTGGGCGAAATCAGCGCGGACATGGCGAAGTTGCCGGAAGAAAAAGCGGCGGGGGAGAAAAGGCAGGACTGATGGCGGCGTATGATTTCAAGGGATGAGTTGGTTTTTACGTCAGGCGAAAAAATATGAGCACCCTGAAATTGCCGCACAATCTCACAGGTTTGGATTACCGGCAGATTCCCGCGCGCAAGGTGAAGGTAGCGGGGGGGATTATCGATGCGCACATGCACGCCGGAAAGATGGAGCATATGGCGACATTTGTGGATGCGGCGGTGGCGTACGGGGTGGGGGAGATATGGACGATGTGCGGGCTGGAGCATGCGCCGGCGCTGGCGGAGCGCTGGCCGGGGCTGTTTCATTTTATTGCCACGCCGGCGTGGCAGAATGCTTCGGCGACGCAGGAGTTTGCGGATGATTGGATTCGGCGGGTGGATGCGTTTTATGCCTTGGGATCGCGGTTGATCAAGTTTCATCTGGCGCCGGGGACGAAAAAGAAATGGATGATGAATGCCGAGCATCCGATTGTGCAGAGGGTGGCGAAGCATGCGCATGAGCTGGGGTTTCATTTGATGACGCATATCGGCGATCCGCTGGCGTGGTTTTGCGGGAGCGGCAAATACGCGGATGGATCGTTTGGGATTTTTGAGGAGCAGTTTGCAGAGGCGCGGGCGGTGACGGATATTTTTGCGGATCGGACGCATTTGGGGGCGCACATGGGCGGCTGCCTGGAGGATTTGGAAGCGCTGACGCAGCGGATGGACGCGAACCCGCGCTACGTGATTGATACCAGCGCGACGAAGTGGATCGTGCGGGCGGTGGCGGAGCAATCGCCGCAGGCGGTGCGCGATTTTGTGGTGGCGTACCAGGATCGCATTCTATTTGGCTCGGATCTGGTGGTGGGGGAGAGGTATGACTGGGATCACTATGCGTCGCGCTATTACGCGCATTTGAAATTGTGGGAGACGGACACGCGGGAACTGGCGGCGATTGAGGACCCGGATGCGGGGAAGGGTTTTGATCCGCGGGCGCGGGCGTTTGACACCGCGCGGGCGGATGGGATCGCGCGGCTGGTGGGGGTGAATTTGCCGGAGGAAGTGCTGGTGAAGGTGTATCGGGAGAATGCGTTGCGGTGGTTGCCGCGGGTTGGGTGAAGGGCGCATAAAAAAAGTGTGCGTTCCGGCAACGGCACTGCGGACGCGATTAGCGGCGCTCGGCTGAACATGCAGCTCGCGGCAGAAGAGGCGGCGGGCGTCAGGATGCCGTCCGAGATTTCGGGGTTTACGCGGCACGGTCTGAATCAGGCAATTG
>JBBRWV010000059.1:0-21426 GCA_038248985.1 Phycisphaerae bacterium | reverse complement strand
GGGGACGGAGCTCGAGCCGTTTAACTCGCGGTATTATCGCGCGATGGGGATGCCGTGGGCGGGGCTGGTGACGAATGCGGATGGGGCGCTGCGGTTGGGGGGGGGCGTTTGGGGCGTGGGGCCAGAGGGTGGGTGTGTGCGGGGGGTGGTGCTGGAGGATGGGCGGGAGATCGCGTGCGGGTGCGTGGTGGTGACGACGGGGACGTTTTTGCGGGCGTTGATGCACACGGGGGAGAAGCAAACGGAAGGGGGACGCGTGGGGGAGCAAGCGGCACGGGGGCTGTCGGGATGTTTGCGAGAGTTGGGGTTTGAGATGGGGCGATTGAAGACGGGTACGCCGCCGCGACTGGATCGGGCGACGATTGATTTTGCGGCGTTGGCGGAGCAGCCAGGGGATGAACCGGCGGTGGCGTTTTCGGAGATGACGGAGGCGGGGCGGTTTCCGGTTTTGCGGCAGGTGCCGATGCACATTACGTATACGAATGCGAAGGTGCATGCGTTGATACGGGCGAATCTGCATCGGGCGCCGATGTATTCGGGGCAGATCATGTCGCGTGGGCCGCGATATTGTCCGAGCATTGAGGACAAGGTGGTGCGGTTTGCGGAGAAGGAGCAGCACCAGATTTTTCTGGAGCCGGAGGGGTTGGAGACGGAGGAGATTTACTGCAACGGGATTTCGACGAGCCTGCCGGAGGATGTGCAGCGAGAGATCGTGCGGAACATTGTGGGGTGTGAGCGGGCGGAGATTTTGCGGATGGGGTATGCGGTGGAGTACGATTTTTCGCCGACGCACCAGGTGAATGCGACGCTGGAAACGAAGCGGGTAGGCGGGCTGTTTTTTGCGGGGCAGTTGAATGGGACGAGCGGGTATGAGGAGGCGGCGGGGCAGGGTTTGATCGCGGGGATAAACGCGGTGCGACGGGTGCGCGGGGAGGAGGCGTTTACGCTGAAGCGCGACCAGGCGTATATCGGGGTGATGATCGATGATTTGATCACCAAGACGCCGACAGAGCCGTACCGGATGTTTACGAGCCGAGCGGAGTTTCGATTGTTGCTGCGGAGCGACAATGCGGATCAGCGATTGACGGTGCTGGGGCATGAGATGGGATTGGCGGGGGCGGATAGGGTGGAGAAATTGCATCACAAGATGGGGGCGATGGCGCGGACGGTGGAGAAATTGCGGGCGACGAAATTGCCGATCGGGGGGAGTGGGACGACGGCGTATGAGATGCTGCGGCGGCCGGATCTGACGTGGCGGGAGTTGGGGGGTGTGGCACCGGGGGCGGGGGCGATGATGGAGGAGTTGCTGAGGCATTCGGGGGCGGAGGAGATTCTGACGCAGGTGGAGATTGAGGCGAAATATGCGGGGTATATTGAGCGGGAAAAGCTCAGTGCGCAGCGGATGCATGATTTGGAAGACAAGCGGATACCGGCGAGTTTTAATTTTGCCAGCGTGACCGAATTGCGGAAGGAAGCGGCGCAGAGCCTGGAGAAATTTCGGCCGGGGACGATTGGGCAGGCGTCGCGCTTGGAGGGGGTGACGCCGGGGGATTTGACGGTGTTGATGATTTATATGACGGGGAAGGGTGCGCGGAGCCACTGAGGGCGTGGAGTTTGAGTGCGATGGCGCGGGGGTGGATGAGTTCGAGGGTGCGATGGCGGACTTTGGCGGGGCGATGGTTCAGGCACGCCACAGCGAGCGGTGTGAAAGCGTATCACGATTTTATCGAGGGGGTCAGTCGACAATTGTGCGGGCGAGGCGGGGGCCGAGGTGGGTGGCGAGTTCGTAGCCGATGGTGCCGAGGGTGTCGGCCATGCGGTCGAGGGAGTTGAGGTGGGCGGGATCGTGGGAGATGACGGTGACGGTGTCGCCGATCTGGGCGGAGGGGAGGTGGGTGATGTCGAGGATGATTTGATCCATGGAGACGCGGCCGACGACGGGGACGCTTTGACCGAGCAGTTGGGCAAGGGAGTTGTTGGAGAGGAGGCGGGGGTAGCCATCGGCGTAACCGACGGGGACGATGGCGATGCGTGAGTTTTGCGAGGTGGTGAACAGGTGGCCGTAGCCGACGCCGGTGCCGGCGGGGCGATCGTGAATGGCGAGGATGGGGGCGGTGACGCGGGCGACGGGCTGGAGGTTTTTGATGGGGGCATCGGTGGAGGGCTGGAGGCCGTAAAGAGCGATGCCGACGCGGGCGAGGTTGAAGAGGTTGGATGCGGGGATGTTGAAGAGGCCGCCGGAGTTTTGCAGATGGACGAGGAGGTGCGGGTGAAGTTGACGGAGTTGCGTGGCGATGAGGGTGAGGGCGGCGAGTTGATCGCGGAGGGTGGGATGATCGGGGACGTCGCCATGGGAGAGATGGGCGAAGAGGCCTTCGAGGTGCAGGGCGGGGCTGGCGGAGATGGCGGTGGCGAGTTGGGTGATGGAGGCAGGCGTGGCACCGATGCGCGTGAGGCCGGTATCGAGTTGGATGTGGATTTGCAGCGGGAAGGGGAGCTTGCGCTTCTGGGCGGCGGTGGCGAGGGAGTGGATAGATTCGGGATCGGTGATGTTGAAACGGATCTGGCGGAGTTCTTTTTCGCCGAGGGCGTCGAGAAAATCGTGGGCGGATTGCGCATCGTGCATGATGGGGGAGAGCGTGATGATGTTGAAGGAGCTGCTGCGGGCCAGCGCGATGGCTTCGTGAAGCGAGTAGACGGCGGCCCAGGCGATGTTTTCGGCTTGGAGAAGGGAGGCGAGCAGATCGACGCCGTGGCCGTAGGCATTGGCTTTGATGGTGGCGCAGAGCTGGGTGTTGGGGGAGAGTTGCTGGCGAAGGAGGGCGAGGTTGTGGCGGAGGCGGGCGCGGGAAATTTCGAGAGTGCCGTGCTGGGGGATCATGGCGGTGTGCCTTTATGTGATTGAGAAAGGAATGGTGGCGCGGTGGAGCCGATCAACGACGGCGGCCCACATGCCTTCTAAATTATCGGGCAGAAGGACGAGGATGCATGAAGCGGTGAGATCGTCGGCTTGGCGAAGGGACGCGTAAAGAGCCGCGGCATATTTTTCAGCGGTGGGGGGGAGGAGGAGCACTTCATGCGGAGCGGGGAGCGCGATGGCGGGATCGTAAGTGATGAGGATTATTTTATCGGAGCGGGTGCGGATTTTTTCCTCGTGGGCAGACCAGTCGATGCGGGAGATGGAGAAGGCGGGCGTTGTGGGAGCGTAGTGGCGATGGTGCTGGCCGGGGCTGATGGCGGAGGTGGAGGGGACGAGGGATTGGTGAAAGGTGAGAACGGGGCCGATGGCGGATTGGAGCATTTCACGCGTGACCGCACCGGGGCGGAGGATGGTGGGGGTTTTGGAGGTGAGGTCGAGGACGGTGGATTCGAGGCCGATGGTGGAGGGGCCGCCGTCGAGGATGAGGGGGATGCGGCCGGCGAGTTCGGCGTAGACGTGCTGGGCGGTGGTGGGGCTGGTGAAGCCAGAGCGGTTGGCGGAGGGTGCGGCGATGGGGAAGCCGCAGGTGCGGAGGAGGGCTTCGGCGACGGGGTGGTTGGGGCAGCGGAGGGCGACGGTGGAGCGGCCGGCGGAGACGGCGTCAGTGAGGAGCGGGCTGCGCGGCAGGATGAGCGTGAGGGGGCCGGGCCAGAAAAGTTGGGCGAGTTTTTCCGCGAGGGGCGGCCAGGTGGTGACGCAGGTGGGGGCGTCGGCGGGGTCAGCAAGGTGGACAATGACGGGGTTGCCGGAAGGGCGTCCCTTGGCGGCGTAGATTTTTTCGACGGCCGCGCGGGAGCGGGCATCGGCGCCGAGGCCGTAGACGGTTTCAGTGGGGAAGGCGACGAGGTCTCCTGCGGCGAGGAGTGCGGCGGCTTCGAGGAGGTGTGTGGTGGCGGGGGCGAGGAGGGTTTGCATGAGGGGAGTATACAGCGGGGGGCTGCGGTGATGTGATGCGGTACTACATTCCACCTTTTTTGTTTTTGGCGGTGTTGAGGGCAGACGAGAACCAGCCGTCTTTGGCGGGGGCGGGGGGGCGATAGACGGCGACGGGAGTGCTGCCGATGCGAGAGGTTTGCGGGGAAGTAGATTTTTGCGGACTGCTGCTGGGGGCTTGCGGGGCTTTGCGCATCGACAGCGCGATGCGTTTGCGGTTGGTGTCGACTTCGACGACGGTGACTTCGACGCGTTGCTGGACTTTGACGACTTCGCCGGCGTCTTTGATGAAGCGGTCGGCGAGTTGCGAGATGTGGACGAGGCCGTCCTGGTGGACGCCGATGTCGACGAAGGCACCGAAGGCGGTGACGTTGGTGACGATGCCGGGAAGTTTCATGCCGGGGTGGAGGTCTTCGATTTTGTTGATGCCTTCGGCGAACTGGAAGGCTTCGAATTGCTGGCGCGGGTCGCGGCCGGGTTTGGCGAGTTCGGCGAGGATGTCGGTGAGGGTGGGGAGGCCGACGGTGTCGGAGACGTATTTGTGGAGGTCTATTTGTTTGCGGAGGGGTTCATCGCGGATGAGTGCGGGGACGGTGGTGCCGAGGTCTTTGGCCATGCGGTCGAGGAGGGAGTAGCGCTCGGGGTGGACGGCGGAGGAGTCGAGGGGGTTTTCACCTCCCCCGGCAGCGCGGATGCGGAGGAAGCCGGCGGATTGTTCGAAGGCTTTGGGGCCGAGGCGGGGGACGTCGAGGAGGTCTTTGCGTTTTTTGAAGGGGCCGTGGGTGTTGCGGTGGGTGATGATGTTTTCGGCGATGGTTTCATTGAGTCCGGAGACGTAGGTGAGCAGTTGTTTGGAGGCGGAGTTGAGTTCGACGCCGACGGCGTTGACGCAGGAAACGACGATGTCGTCGAGGGATTTTTTGAGGCGGTCCTGATCGACATCGTGCTGGTATTGGCCGACGCCGATGGATTTGGGGTCGAGTTTGACGAGTTCGGCGAGGGGGTCCTGGAGGCGGCGGCCGATGGAGACGGCGCCGCGGACGGTGAGGTCATGATCGGGGAATTCAGCACGGGCGATGTCGGAGGCGGAGTAGATGGAGGCGCCGGATTCGTTGACGAGCAGGACTTGGATGGCGGGGGGGAGATTGAGTTTGCGGATGAAGGTTTCGGTCTCGCGACCGGCGGTGCCGTTGCCGATGGCGATGGCTTCGATGTGGAATTTTTGGACTAGGTCGCGGATAGTGTGTTCGGCTTCGGCGGTTTTGTGCTGGCCTTGATCGGGGTAGATGACGTCGTTGTGGAGCAGTTTGCCCTGGGCGTCGAGGACGACGGTTTTGCAGCCGGTGCGGAAGCCGGGGTCGATGGCGAGGGTGTTTTTCTGCCCGAGGGGCGAGGCCATGAGGAGTTCGCGGAGGTTGGCGGTGAAGATGTCGATGGCGGCGGCATCGGCCCGCTTGCGCGATTCGAGGCGGATTTCCGTTTCCATCGAGCTGACGAGAAGGCGCTTCCAGGAATCGGCGACGGCTTGCTGGATGTGGGCAGCGCATTCGGAATTGTTTTCGACGAAAAGATTTTCGAGAATGGCGAGGGCATCGGCATCGGGCGGGGCGACGCGGAACATGAGGATGCCTTCGGAGGAACCGCGACGGATGGCGAGCAGGCGGTGACTGGGGATGGTGGCGACGGGCTCATGCCAATCAAAGTAGTCTTTGAATTTGAGCGTTTCGGGAGGGAGTGCGGCGAGGATGGCGGCGCGGGCAGTGTCATCGGTGGCGAGGGTGAAGGCGCCGGTGGCATCGATGCGCTTGGAAGAAACGATGCCGCGGTCCCAGAAGAGTTTGCGGAGGGCGGCGCGGGCATCGGGGGTTTCGCTGATGGTTTCCGCGAGGATGTCGCGAGCGCCCTGCAACGCGGCTTGGACGGTTTCGACGGATTTCTCCGAGGAATTTGGACGGAGGAATTTGGCGGCTTCGGCTGCTGGATCGGTGAGGGGATTCTGCGCGAGGAGGAGATCGGCGAGGGGCTGGAGGCCGGCTTCGCGGGCGATCATGGCGCGGGTGCGTTTCTTGGGGCGGAAGGGGGCGTAGAGGTCTTCGAGTGCGGTGAGGGTTTCGGCGGAATCGAGGGAGGACTTGAGAGGATCGGTGAGGAGTTTTCGTTCTTCGAGCGAGGCCAGGATGGATTCACGGCGTTTGTCGAGATCGGCAAGTTGTTCGAGGCGGTCGCGGATGGCGGCGATGGCGACTTCGTCGAGCGTGCCGGTGGCTTCCTTGCGGTAGCGGGCGATGAAAGGAACGGTGCCGCCGTCTTCGATGAGTCGAGCGGTGGCGAGGACTTGCTGGGGTTTGATGGAAAGTTCTGTGGCGATTTTTTGGATGTGGGTGGGGTTGAACATTTTGGGTTGGCCTTCCTTGGCTGGTTTTGGGGGGAGGTGGCGGCGACGATAAATGAGCCACAAAAGATATGAAAGACACGAAATTTTTGAGTTGTTTTTGGGTGGGATGTTTTAGCGGAGGTTACTCATGATGGAGGCGATGGTGGGGAGTTTGGGTTGCCAGAGGCAGGCGGGGTCGAGGGCGAGGCCTTTGAGAATTGCGGAGTGGAGGCGGCGGGATTTCAGGGGGATGGGGCTGAAGGATTTTTTTTGGAGGGAGAAGATATCGAAGCTGCGGGTGGCGGGGTCGATGATCCAGTATTCGCAGACGCCGGCTTTTTCGTAGTTTTCGAATTTAAGACCGTAGTCGCGAGAGTGGGATTCGGGGGAGACGATTTCGATTATGAGATCGGGCGCGCCCTCGAAATAGGTGTGACGGATGAGTTTGAGGCGATCTTTGGAGATGAAGAAGAGGTCGGGGAGGTGGCGAGCGGGAGGGTTGGGGAGGCGGATGAAGAATTCGGAGCCGAGAACGCGGCCGAGGTCGTGTGTCTCGACGAATTCGGAGAGGAGGCGGTAGAGCCAGCCTTGGATTGCTTCGTGATTGTTGTTGACTGGGGACATGATATGCACCTCTTCGTTGACCCATTCAGCACGGGTGCGATCTTGAACCCATTCCAAAAATTCTGACTCCGTCATGCGGCAACCGGGATGAGCCTGGGGCTCATCGCCATGCTCGACACGTATTGCGGGAGCACGTTTGGCGACGGCAGATTTGCGGAAGCGCAGGTTTTTTTCGGCAGTTGTGGTCATGTCTCACCTCCCCGGGATTATACCGATTTACCAGCCGACGATGTTATAGCCGCCATCGACGTAGACGGTTTCGCCGGTGACGCCGCTCGAAAGATCGGACGTGAGGTAGAGGGCGGTTTTGCCGACGTGGCTGGCGGCGTCATCGGGGTTCCAGGGCAGGGGGGATTTTTCGCCGTAGTGCGACATCATTTTGTCGATGTCGCCGATGCCGCGGGCCGCCATGGTTTTGATGGCGCCGGCGGAGATGGCGTTGACGCGAATGTTTTTTTCATTGCGGCCCATTTCGGCGGCGAGGTAGCGGACGGAGCATTCCAACGCGGCTTTGGCGACGGCCATGACGTTGTACATGGGGATGTATTTTTCAGCACCGAGGTAGCTGAGCGTGATGATGCTGCCGTTCTTGTTCATGATCGGCTGGGCTTCGCGGGCGAGGGCGACGAGAGAATACGCGCTGATGTCCAAGGCGGTTTTCCACTGCTCGCGCGTGGTTTGCAGGAAGGGGTTGTGCAAAGCCTCGGCGGGGGCGAAGGCGATGGAGTGAACGAGAATGTCGAAGGACCCCCAGTTTTCGGCGGCGGATTTCATGGCCGCGGCGATGTCTTCATCTTTGCTGACATCGCAGCCGACGAGGAACTTGGGATTGAAAATGGAGACGGCTTTTTCACAGCGGCGCTGAATTTTTTCGTGCGGCAGGTAGGAGAAGGCGAGTTCGCAGCCTTGTTCGTGAAGGGCTTTGGCGATGGCGTAGCCGATGGAGTATTCGTTGAGCACGCCGAAAATGAATGCTTTTTTGCCGGTGTGGAGCATGTAATTTCCTTAACTGGTTTGGAAATGAAGGGGTTTCTACTGCTTGGGATAATCGCCCCGCAGCAGGCGGATGGTTTGTTCGCGCTCGGGATTGCGGAAGATGGCGGCGCCGGCGACCAGGACATCGGCCCCGGCTTCGAGGGCGGCGTGGGCGGTGCGGATGCCGATACCGCCGTCGATTTGCAGACGCTGCTTGGGGGCAAGTTCATGGCGGAGGTAGCGGACTTTGTGCAGCACTTCGGGCATGAAGGGCTGGCCGGTGAAGCCAGGCTCGACGGACATGACGAGGATCATGTCGGCATGGGGCAAGACGATTTCGATGTCTTCGACGCGGGTGTGCGGGTTGAGGCTGACGCCAGCGGTACAACCGGCATCATGAATCTTATGGATGAGGTCCACGGCTTTCTGGCCGCCGGCCGCTTCAATGTGGAACGTCAAATTGCCTGCGCCGGCCTTGGCGAAGATATCCACAAAATCCTGGGGGTTGGTGACCATCAGGTGAATATCCTGCATGAGCGTGCAGGCGCGTTTGAGAGCCGCGACGATGTCGGGTCCGAGCGTGAGGTTCGGGACAAAGTGGCCATCCATGATGTCCACATGCAGCATGTCCGCGCCGCGGGCCTGCACGTCCAGCGCTTCGGCACCGAGGTTGGCGAAGTCGGCGGCAATGATCGAGGGGGCGATCAATGGAAGATGCGGAGGATGACAGAGGATGCTTTCGATCATTGGTTCCCAGGCGAGAGTGTCAACAAAAACAGGAGGAGCAAAAAAGTATTGTATCCGCTGCGGGGTCAGACGTTGTCGAGAATGTCGAGGCAGGGGAAGCCCTTGCCTTCGAGGAATTCCAGCGAGGCGCCGCCACCGGTGGATACGTGGGAAACTTTTTCGGCCCAGCCGAAGTCTTCGATGGCGGCTGCGGAGTCGCCCCCGCCGATGATGGTGATAGCGCCTTTGGCCGTGGAGTCGACGAGGGCCTGGGCGACGACCTTGGTGCCGTTGATGAAGGGCAGTTTTTCGAAGACGCCCATGGGGCCGTTCCAGACGACGGTTTTTGCGGCCTTGATTTTTTCGGCGTAGAGGGCGGCGGTCTTGGGGCCGATGTCGAAGCCCTGAAAGCCGTCGGGAATGTCGCCTTCGACGACTTTCGTCTGGGCGGTGTCGGTCATTTCGGTGGCGATGACGGTATCAACGGGCAGGAGGATTTTGCCGTTGGCTTTGGCGAGGAGGGATTTGGCGAGTTCCACCTTGTCTTTTTCCGAGAGCGAGCCGCCGACGGTTTTGCCCTGGGCGAGGAAGAAGGTGTAGGCCATGGCGCCGCCGATGAGGATGAAGTCGGCCTTGGCGAGGAGATTTTCGATGACGGCGATTTTGTCCGAGACTTTGGCGCCGCCGAGGATGGCGATGAACGGGCGGGCGGGTTTGTTGAGCGCGTCGCCGAGGAATTTCAGTTCTTTTTCAATCAGGAAGCCGATGGTGCGTTTGCCGGGGCCGAGGATTTCGGCGACGCCGAAGGTGGAGGCGTGCTGGCGGTGGGCGGTGCCGAAGGCGTCGTTGACGTAGAGGTCGCCGAGCTTGGCGAGTTGCGCGGAAAACGCGGGGTCGTTTTTTTCTTCCTGCTTATGGAAGCGGGTGTTCTCCAGGAGGATGACGTCGCCGTTCTGGGCGGCGGCGACCAATTTCTCCACGTCGGGCCCGACGGAATCCGGGGCGAGCGTGACCGGCTTGCCCAGCAGCTTGGCGAGCACATCGGCGGCGGGTTTGAGCGAAAACTTTTTCTCCGGCCCGGCCTTGGGGCGGCCGAGGTGCGACATAAGGATGGCTTTGCCGCCGCGGTCGATGATGGATTTGATGGTGGGGAGGGCCGAGCGAATGCGGCGGTCGTCGGTGACGTTGAGGTTTTCGTCGAGGGGGACATTGAAATCAACACGAACGAGGACGCGCTTGCCGGTGACATCGAGTTGGGCGACAGTTTTCTTGGACATGGTCGGGAACCTTTCGGACAACATGGAGAATTCGTTGGACCCTTGGCTTCGGGAAGAGACGCATGGTAGGGAAACGGGCAAAAGCGGTCAACAGGATTGAAAGGGGTTGACTGCCTGCGCCGGCGATATAGAGGGAATTTTTAGGGGGGATTGGTGTGGGCACGCGGCTGGCGTATACTGGGCGTATGCACGAGACAGCCAAAAAAACGGTGGAACAGGTGGCGGAACTGACGGGCAAGTATCCGGTGGAGGCCTTTGAGTTTGTGCGGCACGGGCTGGGGTTTGCGGTCGAAAAAGTGCATGGGGACACGCGCGACAAGAGCGATCAGGAATGTCATGTGAGCGGTCAACAGTTGAGCTGGGGCCTGCGGGATTACGCGATTTCACGATACGGCGTGTGTGCGCGGGCGGTGCTGGGACACTGGCGCATCACCAAAACGGGGGATTTCGGCCGGATCGTTTTTGCGATGGTGGAGAACCGCCTGATGCAGAAGACGGATCGCGATGATGTGCGCGACTTTGACAATGTCTTTGATTTCGCGGACGCGTTCGAGCCACCCGCGAGGCCAGTGGTGAAGTTGCGGACCGTGTTTGAGGTTTAAGGGGGTGGGGGTGGGAATCCGGCAAAATCGTTATCCGAAATATTTGCCCCAGATCGGCTGCAACGCCTTGACGGCGTCCGGGGCAATCTTTGATTTGTCCGACCAGATCGCCAGTTCCAGCGCGCGGTGAGAATCCAAAACTTCCTCGCGCCGGGCCCACACGTCGGGCAATGCGGCCTGGATCAGGGCCAGCGCGTTGTCGGTGGCGGCGTGCAGATGCGAGATGATCTCCGCGAGCAGCGCGCTCTTGTCGAGGCCGGGCGTGTGCGGGCGCCAGGAATCGTAATCCGTGCTCAGCGCTACGAGGGCGTAGGAAATTTCCGCCTCACGGGCCAGTTTGGCTTCGGGCAGCGCGGTCATGCCAATGAGGTCACCGCCCCATTGACGGTGCATGAGGGATTCGGCGCGGGTGGAAAACGCCGGGCCTTCCATGCAGACGTACGTGCCAGTGGGGTGGAGTTTGTGCGTACTGAGTTGCAGGGATTTGCCGGCCTGCAACAGAATGCGGCGGAGTTGCGTGCAAAAGGGCTGGGAGAGTTCGACGTGGACGGCGGCGTGGTCGAAAAATGTTCCGGCGCGGCGATGGGTTTTGTCGATGGCCTGATCGGGGATGATCAAATCGCGCGGGCGGATGTGTTCCTGCAGGGAGCCGCACGCGCCGGAGGCGATGATCCACTGGCAGCCGAGAGATTTGAGCGCAAAGATGTTGGCGCGGTAGGGCACCTGGGAGGGGTTGAGCGTGTGGCCGACGCCGTGCCGGGCCAGAAAGGCGATGGGAATGGGGCCGGCGGGGGTCTGCCAATCAGACAGGAGGATCGGTGCCGAAGGCGGGCCGAAAGGCGTGTCTACGGTGACTGGCTGGCCGGTGGTCTTGGCGAGCAACGCTGCGCCGAGACCTGAGCCGCCAATAATAGCGATGCGCGGTGTGGTATTCATGTGGGAGAGTTTAGCGGGAATGCACGTGGAGGGTAAGGGATTCAGGAGCGGTTTCGATATAGGGGGAAGGTCACGCGGAAAACTGGATTGCGCTACGGGCAGGGAGATTTTATCAGACGAAGCTGATTTTTCATTTTTTAGGGTTTTGCGGAACGTTTTTGCCGGGGTGGTGTCTAAATGGGTGGGTTTGTACACTATGATATAGATCATGAGCCAAACGATTTGCCCAGGGAGATTGTTATGAATACGAAATTGAGTTCCACACGTCGCCTCCGGGTGGCGGGGTTGCTGGCGGCGGCGGTCCTGTTGGCCGTGGCCGGTCAGGGGGTGTTCGGGCAGGTGCAGCAGGTGGTGGGCGGACGGGCCCTCGATGCGAACAATCAGGTGGGGTCCGGCGGGGCCAATCGGCCGGTGCCGGGGTTTACGCCCATCAACGGCAATGAGGTCGTTACCGGCAATGTGGCGGGCCTGAAATACTTCCATGGCAACGTGCCTTACCGCTCGACGTACGATTTTGGCTCCGGCTCATCTGCCCCCTCTGATCGCTTCTATCGCACCTCCGCTGGCGACGGCCCCGGTGCCTACAACAGTGGGGCGGCCAGTTCCTATTACTCCGCCGTGACCACCGTTTCGCGCGGCCAATATGGATTCAATCCGGGGGCGATCGGGGGCGGCTATGAAGCACGCTATATTCCGCGAACCGCCATCTCACCGACCTCGCCCACCGGGGCCCTGGGTAATTCGACCATCGCCGGCAGTGTCCCGCTGCGTTCATTTGACCGCCTCGACAGCACCGGTCAGGGCCAGTTGGCGATTCCGCTGGAACAGCCCGGCGGGGCCTTGAGCAGCCCGCTGTTCGGATTGCGAACGGATTTGATTGAAGAATCCCGAAGCGTGGATGGCCGCACCAAGGCCCTTAACCCGGGCGCGACCGAATCGGAGGGCATTCGCACCAAGGACGGCTCGAGTGAAACAAATATCCCGCGAAACATCAGGCCGGGCGAGGAAAAATTGCCCGAAGGCGCCACTCCCGACCTCGGCAGCAGCGCGCGAATTGACGGCCAGTTGCCCAAGACCGGAGCGACCAGCACGCTCCTGACCGCTAAAGACGAGATGGTGGTCAGCGATGCGTACAAAACACTGATGGGTGCGTTGAAGCAGGCGGAAGAAGAGAATGTCAAAAAGGTGACGCTGGCCGAATCGAAGTTGCCCAAGACGACGGACACCGTCGTGCGCCCCGGTACAGATCCTTCCCTGGCCGCCAATGTGGCCAGTGACGTGAAGAATAATCCGCGCATAGTGGTCGATCCTTTGACCGGCCTGTCCTGGGTAGTGCGCGATGGCTCCACGACGGGAGTGGCAGTGCAGTCAGAGGATCCTGCGGCGCTGAATTATGTCTCAAAAGGCGATTTGAAACGTCTGGACATTGAAGCGATGGCCCGCTTGCAGGCGGCTTCCGCCTTGCCGCCGGTGGAGAGCCTCGCCAGCAAGAAAACCGGAGGCTCGCAGAAATACACACCGTTTGATGAATTGATGCTCAAGGCCGAGCGGATGCTCAACCAGGAAAAGTATTTTGAGGCGGCCGATGAATATCAGGCGGCGCTGGTATTGCAGCCTAAGAATCCACTGGCGCTGGTGGGTCGCGGGCACGCGCAACTGGGTGCCGGTTTGTACGAGAGCGCCGCGTGGGATTTGAAATATTTGTTCACTAACAAGCCTGAGCTAACGAGTCTGCGCTACCAACTCGGCCAGTTTATGGCGGTGAAACGCCAGGAAGAATTGCTGAAAAATCTGATGACGCTGACCGTGAAAAAAGATGCGGGCAACACGGCTTCATTTCTGTATTGCTACTTGTGCTACCAGACCGGCCGCGAAGACCTGATGAAGCAGGAGTTGGACCGCTGGGGCAATCGCGAATGGGCCGATGGCTGGCAGACCGCGTTGACCCGCGCCTGGGTGAAATAAAAGTTGATCAGGCGCAGAATGCGGAACATTGAGAAGTCACTGTTGAAGGATGTATTGATGGTAATTTGGGGCCGAGAGAGTTTTTGGGGGGTGGCATGAAGCCTTTAGTGAATTCGGATGAAGCGCCGGGCAGGGGACTGACGGGTGAGCCGCTGCTCGCCCCCGAGCAGGCCTTGCCGTCGCCGGTTTCGGCCCGCGCTGCCGAGGTGCCCGGACCTGTGGAGCCCGGCACGAAGCTCACGGAATTCCTGGACGTCGCCACGCTGCAGGAAATCCAGGACTCGCTTTCGATGGTCGCCCAGGTCAAGGCCAGCATTCACGATGCCAACGGCGTGCCCCTGACGCAAACCACGGTCAGCGAACGCTTCAACACCCGCAGCGCAGCCATCGCCGCGGCACGCAAACAAAAAGGCGATCAGAATCTCGATCAGCCTTTCTCTGCGCCCATCACCGTCAAGGGCGTAAAGCTCGGCACCATCGTCATCGAGCCTTCCAAACCCGCCCCGATCAAGGCCAGCGGCATCGCCCGCCTGGCGAAGAAATTGAACATACCGGTGGAACACGTCAAGGCCATCATCGAGGCCATGAACGAAGAAGGCATGGGCCAGCGCACGGCCAGCGTGCAGTTTCTGTATCTGCTCGCCAGCGCCCTGTCGCGCATGTGCGCCCAGGAAATGGACCTGCGCCAACGCGTGCAGGAACTCACCGCCCTCTACAACGTCAGCACCATGCTCGCCGGTTCACGCGGCTTGCAGCAGATCCTCGACCGCATCACCCGCGGCGTCGCCGAAGTGCTCCGCGTCAAAAGCTGCAGCTTGCGCCTCCTCGATGAAAACCGCGATGAATTGGTGATCAAAAGCGTCTACGGCCTCAGCGAATCCTATCTGAAGAAAGGCCCCGTCACCGTCGGCATGAGCACCATTGACCGCACCGCGCTCAGCGGCCAGACCGTCATCGTGCAGGATATGGCCACCGACGAACGCGTGATCTATCCCGAAGAATCCCGCCGCGAAGGCATCGTCAGCAGCCTCGTCGTCGGCATGCTCTACAAAGATCGCCCCATCGGCGTCGTGCGCTGCTACACCGCGATGGCCCACACCTTCACGGAATACGAAATCAAGTTGATGCAGAGCATCGCCAGCCAGGCCGCCGTGGCCATCGAAAACGTGCGCCTGCAGGAAGAAGCCCTCGAAAAAGATCGCCTTGAACGCCAGGTGCAGATCGCCGCTGAGGTGCAGCGCCGCATGATGCCCGCCAAAGCGCCCAGCATCCTCGGCCTCGATGTCGCCGCACTCTACGTCCCCTGCTTCGAACTCGGCGGCGACCTCTACGATTTTATCCAGCTTGGCGATCACTCCCTCGGCATCACCGTGGCCGACGTCGTGGGCAAGGGCCTCCCCGCAAGTTTGCTCATGGCCGGCGTGCGGGCCGCGATGCGGGCCCAGGCCGACAACGTCTACGACCTCGACGAAGTCGTTGCCCGCGTGAACAAAAGCATGTCCCTCGATATGCGCAGCAATGAGTTCGTCACGCTCTGGTACGGCGTCCTCGACTATCGCAACAAACAACTGACCTACTGCAGCGCGGGCCATGAGCCGGCCATTCTTTTACGCGACGGCCAAATACGCGAACTCGGCGTCGGCGGAATGGTCATCGGCGTCGACGCCGAACAACGCTACGACAAGGAAGTCGTCCAACTGCAAAAAGGTGATCTGCTCTGGATCTACACCGACGGCGTACCGGATGCGATGAATTACACGGGCGAGAAATTCGGCAAGCAGCGCATGCGCGAGAGCCTGCTCAAGCACGCCAAGGAACCCGCCGAACAAGTCTGCCGCCAAATGCTCTGGGAAACCCGCCGCTTCGTCGGCCTCAACCGCCGCACCGACGACACCACGATCGTCGTCATCAAAGTTACCGGATAAATTGTCCTTTCGGCAGGTCGTGAATGGCGAAAAGCATCTTCGAGAAGCAGGCAACGCTGGCTCCATCAGCCATGAGAACGGTAGCTGAACGCCGATTTGACGATGCGTCCGCTCTTTGCGATACAGGCAGGAATTCCCGGGCCAACGGTGTCGCCTATCTCGCCGGTTTCGTCATCGAGATCCTCTTAAAGGCAAAACTGGTGGAACTCTTTTCCTCTGTCGCCCGCACCCATCCGCAAAAACTCAAAACGGAAGATAGTAGGATCTGGAGCCTCATTTGGCGGGCACATGACCTCCAGGAGATGCTCGATAAAATGAATGACTTACAAGCCAGCCTGAGGAAAAAGGGCGAGCGTGATGGGTATGATTATCTCGGTGAACTCAGGAAAATCTGCGCGACATGGACCATTCACGCACGGTATTCCTCGCGTACAATGCTGATGGCGGACGCCGCTGCACTTTTGGACCGTGTCCGTAAAATAAAGGAGGTTCTAAAATGACGAAGAAGCAAGCGAAATCCCTCGCCGACGCCCTCCAGCAGAAATTCGGTGGTGAGGCGGAATTCGAGCTTGTCGATAAGCCCGGCCGCTATCGGTTCGCCATTGTTTCCAAAAAATTCAATAAGCTTACCCCCCTCCAACGCCAGGACAAGGCTTGGGAAATCGTTGACGGTATTCTGCCACGCGACGCTGTATTGGACATATCGCTCATCCTTACGTTCGCTCCAGCAGACCTCGTCGCGTCCGAAAAGTAAGCGCAAATCGGCCGAACAAGTCTGCCGCCAAATGCTCTGGGAAACCCGCCGCTTCGTCGGCCTCAACCGCCGCACCGACGACACCACGATCGTCGTCATCAAAGTTACCGGATAAAAAATTGCTCGAAATTGGCCGAGTATTTCCCCGCCGATTTCCTCAATCCTTTTCCCCGTTTTCTGCCCTTTGCCACTCTTCACGCTCGCCCACCACCGCTTGCAAAACGTGAATCATCCCGAAAACCCTGCACGAAGTCCCAATGAACCACTCAACTACTTAACCAACTCCCCCAACGCCTGCGGCACCGCATGCGCAATATCGCTCGCCAACAACCCCGCGCCCGTCCCGCCACAAATCTTCTCCCGCGCCAAGTCCCCCGCGCGCCCATGCACCTGCACCCCCAGCACCGCTGCATCCGCCGCGCTAAACCGCTGCCCGATCAGTGACGCAATGATCCCCGTCAGCACATCCCCGCTCCCCGCCGTCGCCATCGCGGGATTCCCCGTCGTGTTGATCGCATAACGCAGCCCGTCGCAGATCACCGTGCGATGCCCCTTCAGCACCACCACCGTCCCCGTCGCCCGCGCCAGCAACTCCGCCAGCGGTGTCCGATCAGGCTCCGCCGGCGCTGCCGGTGCCGGCGTCTCGGTCGGCGTGGCGTTTTCCTCAGCCACTTCCGGCATATCCAAAACCATGCCGTCCGCCGTGCTCGGCGCATCGTCATCCACCAGCGAGCGCACTTTTTTTGTCGAAGCCGCAGTCGCCGCTTCCTCGTTTTTCTTCGTCTCATTCTCATGCGTGAAGGCCACGTTCGCTCCCCTTTTCATCACCGCCCCGACCAGTCGCATGTACTCCACCGGGTGTGGCGTCAACACGATGTTGCCCCAGTCTCGCCGCTTCGGCCACTCCGAAGTCTCCAGCATCGCCAGAACATTCAACGCATCCGCATCAAACACAATCGGCCCGCTGTGCCGCTCAATCAGTTCCAGCACCAAGCGCTTCACCGCGGGCGACGTCCCCAGCCCCGGCCCCACCGCCAATACATCATGTTGATCCGCAAACTCCAGCAGATCCTTGATCTTCGTCGCCGACCACGCAAACGCTGTGGCGCTCGGGCAGAGCGTCAGCACATGCGGAATGATTTCCTTGGGCATCGCGATTCGCACGAGGCCGGCCCCGGCGCGCAAGGCGCCAAGCGCCGTCAGCGCCGGCGCGCCGATCATGGTTTCACATCCTGCGATGACGAGAATTTTCCCGTAGTCGCCTTTGTGGGTGTCTGCTTTGCGGGGGGAATACGCGGGGAGAGGAATCGTTTGCATGGCGGGGAGTATAGAGCAAGCAGGGGGCGACGTGCCACTGCCCCACCCGACCGCGGCCCCGCCGCCCGCATCCCCAGCCCGCGGCGGCATGAATTATGCCCTGCTGGATGTTACGCTATCCCATAAGCATTGGTGGCCAACCCTGACCGTGCTGCGCTGTCCAATGCTGGAGTGAACTGTCACGAAACTCCCGCGCGTCCCCTCTCCCCTGATGAGGCGTTCCTTGGCTGACTTCGCCCGCGGCAACCCGGCACATTGGTGGAAAAGCCGTTCAATCGGCGCCGCCCATCGTTCACCCGCCGCCATGTTCATCAGCCCCTTCCGCCGCTACGCCTCCCTCGTGGCCCTGCTCTTACTGATGTTGCTCATCTGGGGCGGCTGGTACATCACCAATCCAAAACGCATCTCCCGCATGAGCGCCGCCCTCCTCTCCGACGTCCTCGGCGGCCCCGTCACCGTCGGCTCCGCACGCCTCTCCTTCTCCGGCACGCTCCTGCTTACCTCCGTCGAATTGCGCACTGCGAAAGGACCGGAAAGCCTCCCCCTCCTCGAAGCCGACCAGATCGAAGCCCGCTTCGACTGGCTCTCCCTCCTCTCCGGCCAACTTCGCGCCACCCAGTTGACCGCCATCCGCCCCAAACTGTTCCTGATCGAAGACCGCGTCACCGGCCGCTGGAATTACGAACGGCTGCGCGCCGGCAGCGGCGAGTCCGGCGGCTCCGGTCCCTCCGGCGCGCCCGGCGCCGCGGCCGCACCACGCGGAATCTTCCTGCCCGTCATCGTCTTGCGCGAGGCCCGCGTCTCCTGGGCCGAATACGATCACGGCACCTTCACCGACACCGGCCATGCCACCGTCGACGGCCAGCTCGCCCCCGATATCGCTGTCTCCACCATGTATCGCTTCCAAGTCACCCAGCGCGCCGATGAAATCCCCACGACCGCTCCCACCGGCCTCGACGACCCTCTCGTGATCTCGCCGCTCATGGTCGCTTCTCCCGCCGCCGGGGGGGCCGCTGCCTCCGTCTCCGGCAATTGGGATGTCAGCTCCAATCGCTTCTCGGCCGTCACCACCAACATCGCCCTCTCCGATAACCTGCGCCGCTCCATGCCGCGTTTGATACGCTCCTGGTGGGATGAACACAAACTTCGCGGCTCGCTCGCCCAGTTCCGCATGAACTACGATCAGGACGACGGCCTGACCCTCGCCGCCGATCTCGACCGCGTCTCGATGGTCTACGACGTCCAACCCCCGGGCGATGGCACCACCCACACGCTCAATTTCAGCAGCCTCCGCGGCACTCTCACCTTCGGCATCACCCGGCCCTTCGTCCGCGTCGCCGGTCTCAAGGGCCGCGTCCTCGGTTTTGATTTCCTGGCCGAAGGCGAATATCGCGGCTTCGCCGCCGAGTCCCCCTTCGACTTTTCCGTCACCCTGCCCAAAGCCTTCCTCGGCAGTGACTATCCCCCGATCTTCCTGGCCATTCCCGAAGTGCAGGAAACCATCCAACGCCTCCAACCCCACGGCCGTATGGATGCCTCCGTAAATCTCAAACGCCTCAGTTGGAACGGCCGCATCTTCGTCGATGGCCGCATCGATGTCCTCGACGGCAAAATTCGCTATTCCCATTTTCCCTTTCCCCTCACCCAGGTCCGCGGCCTGATTACCTTCGATCACGACTTCGTCTACTTTCCCAAAATGACCGGCATGGCCGATGAAATGCCCCTGCGCGTCTCCGGCAGCGCGGGCATCACTCACGACAACCTCACCGTCGATGTCAGCGTCGCCGGCGAAAATGTCGTCTTCGATGACCGCATCCGCGCCTGCCTGCCCGAAAAACTCCACCGGGTCTTCCACCGCTTCGATTCCGTGGTGCGCGGCAATCTCGTCTGCCGTGTGCAACGCGCCAAACTGCTGCACGATCCTGTCTCCGTCAGTGTCAAGGTCGACATCCTCGACGCCCAGGGCACCTACGACGCCCTGCCCTATCGCGTGTACCACGCCACCGGCCGGCTGGCCCTCGAAGGCACGCAGGCCACCCTGGAAAACCTGCGCCTCGTCACCGGCCAGGATCAATCCGGCGTGCTGCTGATCAACGGGGCGCTGAATTACGAAGCGGCGCGCACCGATGGATCCTGGATGCATGACTTGTCGCTCGAGGCCGATCTGCCGATCGATGCAGCCCTGCTCAACGGCCTGCCCGATTCGTTTGATTCGCTGACCCGCGAGGCTGATCTCCGTGGACGCTTTAGTTTCCAGGGCAAGAGCGTGGAAAATGAGCAGCACAACGCCCTCGTCACCGGTGTGGTGGCTCTCAAAAATGTCGATCTGAAAACGGCCGGCGGAATCGAACTTCACAAACTGCAAATGACCGCCGATCTCACGGCTGACAAACTCACCGTCCGCCATTTCACCGCTGAAACCGATGAGCACCTCACCTTCTCCGCCACCGGGACGATCGATCGCGTTACGCAGCAGGCCACCGCCGAGTTGAATGCGACCGCCACCAGCTATCCGCTTACCCCCCTGCCGCCGGTCCTCTTGCCTGAAGACGCCAAGGCGGTCTGGAAAAAATATCAGCCCACCGGCAAGTTCGATGCCGATCTGACCGCCCATCTGGAACTGTCGTTGGCCCGGAAAACCTTCCGCGTGAGCACCTATTCCGCGCTGCTGCATCCGCAAGCCATTACGCTGGCTCACCCTGATTGGCCCGACGCTTTGACCGATCTCACCGGTACCATCGCCCTCAAGCCCGACCGCATCGACATGCACCAGATGACCGCTCTTTCCAAGCCCCTCGCCCTCGCGTGGCGCGGCACTTACGTCCCTTCCACCGGTAAACTCAACGCCGCCGGTACCCTCACCTCCACCGCCTTGCCCACCAAGTGGCTCGCCGTCCTCCCCGAAGGCGCTGCCGCCTTCCTCAAGAATCAAAAAGCCGACGCCAAGATTTCCCTCGATATCGAACGCCTCGACCGCACCGCCGCCGATCAGCCCTGGGATTTCGCCGGGGCCCTGCGCATCGAAAAATTCGCCACCACCGGCACCTGGGCCTTCGCCGCCGACGAACTGACCCTCCAGGGCAAAGGCGCTCTGTCGCTCGCCGGCACCCTGGATTTTGAAGGCCCGCTCACCGGCACCAAACTCTCCGTCTCGCAACGCAACATCGACACCTTCTCCGCCACACTCGCCTCCAACTCCGCCTTGAAATCCATCGCCCTCACCAAAATCGCCGGCACCGTGGCCGATGGCTCCCTCGAAGGCACCTTCAATCTCTGGCTCGACAAAACCCCCCGCTACGAAGCCAAGCTCACCCTCGCCGACGCACCCCTCACCAGCCTGCTCCTCACCGCCGCCGCCACCGACGAAGACAAAAAACGCATCGGCACCGCCAAGGTCACCGCCCAACTCGCCATCCAGGAAGCCTTCGGCGACAAACCCGACCGCACCGGCCGCGGACAACTCATCGTCAAAGACGGCACCATCTACGATGTCCCCCTCTCCCTCGGCCTCATGCAAATCGCCACCCTCCGCCTCCCCGTCTCCGGTGCCTTTAACCGCGCCTCGATGAACTACTACCTCCGCGACGACAAAATCACCTTCGAACATATTCTGCTCGAGTCCGACGGCATCAACCTCGCCGGCATGGGCACGCTCTCTCTTCAGGACAAATCACTCGCCTTCACCTTCGTGACCGAAACCCCCAAGGAGTTTCACCTGCCGTTCCTCTCCGAACTGATCAAGGCCACGCGTAATCAACTCCTGCAACTTTCCGTCACCGGCAACCTCGACGACCCCAAAGTGATGCCCGTCCCCCTCAGCGCCGTCACCAAAACCCTCCAAGCCCTCCTCCCCAAAAAGAAGGAAGGCAAATAGCCTTCACCCCTGCTTCATACCCCCCTTAGGACCGGCGCATCAACAACTGTCAATGATTTACTGGGGCACGGCCACATAGTTCCACTTGGGTAGCAGGTCGTCGAAGCGCAGTCGCATCGTGGCCTTGAAGTCGTCGGCCACGGTGCGTCGCGTCTCGTAGATGC
>JBBRWV010000058.1:0-22040 GCA_038248985.1 Phycisphaerae bacterium | reverse complement strand
GGTGATTGAAGGGGATCGCATCGTGCCGTTCACGGTCAAGTCGGGTGATGCGGCGATCTCTGTGATGTCGATCGGGTTTATCGTAGACAAGGAGAAGGCGCTCATCTGGCGCGGGCCGATGGCGCACGGGGCGATCAAGCAATTTCTGGAGCAAGTGGTGTGGGGCGATTTGGATTACCTGATCGTGGACCTTCCTCCGGGCACGGGGGACGTTTCGCTGACGCTGGCGCAAACGGTGCCGCTGACGGGTGCAATCATCGTGGCGACGCCGCAGGAAGTGGCGTTGGCGGATGCGCGGCGGGCGGTGCGGATGTTTCAGCAACTGGGCGTGGAAATACTGGGCGTGGTGGAGAACATGTCCTACTTTGTGTGCGATCATGGGACGGCGTACGACATCTTCGGCCGGGGCGGGGCGCAGGTGATGTCGCAGGAAATGGGGCTTCCATTTTTGGGTGAGGTTCCCATCGATATGCGTCTGCGCATCAACTCGGATGAAGGGCACCCGTTTGAGAATTTTTCCGCGGCGGGCAAGAGTGGTGGGCCGTTGCGGTCGGTGGTCGAGATGCTGGAGAAGCAACTGGCGGTGCGTCTGATTACGCGACCGGCGGCGAAGGCGATCAATTTGCAGATTTCGTGATTCAGGGCAGAAAAGACTGCTTAAAAAAAAGCCGGTCCCGAGAGTATTCGGGACCGGTTTTTTGGTATGAACGCGTGAGGTGCTCGACCCGAGGTGCCCAACCGAGGATCGGTCTCAGTTGGCCGAGACCAGATAGGTCAACTGCAATCGGGGATTCAAACGCATGGCTTCCTTGGCCGAGGCGCTGGCCGAAGCTTTGTCGGCACTATCGCCGGAGACGACGTATTTACCGTGATAGGAAACGGCCCGGAGGGTTTCGCCCAGCCATTTGACGGACGAAGTATCCTTGGCACCGGCGGTGGCGGTTTTTACCAGATCCAGAGCGGCATCGAATTCCTTGATTGCCGCGAGCGATTCCGCCTTGGCTGTGTCGGCGAGGTCAGAGGGGACGGAGAGTGACAATCCGGCATTCTTGTGTGCCACGGCGGCGGCGTCGAGGGCGGTTTTCTGAAGGGAGGAGGCGGCCCACGCGGCCACATGCACGCGGCCCATTTGTTGGCGGGCTTCGGCCTGCTGCAACTGCATCAATTGAACCGGAGCCTTGTCCTGGGCGAGTTTCAGGAGCGGGTCAGCATCCGCTCCAGTTTTGGAATCGGCGAATTTCGCGACCACCTGGCTCTGATAGGCCTGCAGTTTCGCGAGGGCATCACGATAGCCCTTCTCGGAGTTTTCGGCCGATTTGCCGGCGACGGCCACTTCCGTCTCAATGGTCGTCACGAGTTCGCTAAGTGTTTTGACCTGGGCGGCCAGTCCGGTGGAGCCATCGACGAGTTTCCTGGCTTCGGTGCGCTGGGCCGTGGTGTATGCGTCGGTAGCCTTGGTATTCACTGCGGCGTCATCCGCGGCCTTGATCAGACCTTCGACCTGAAATTTTATTTCCTGAAGTTGCGTCTGAGATATTTGCAGATCATTTTTTGCGGCGGCCAACTGCGGAAGCAGGTTGACGACCTGTTCCGTAAGTAAATCGGCTTCCTTGCGCGCTTCGCCAGCGATTTTGGACGCGGCAATCGCGGCGGTCCCCTTCAGGTTCTCAGCATGGGCGATATCCGCATCGGATTTTTCGTAGATTTCATTGGCCTTGGCTTGTTTGGCGGCGATATCCGCTTCCAGGCTTGTGACCCCGGATGATTTCGCGGCGGCGTCTGCGGTGGCGGCATCCAATTTAGTTTTCTTCGCGTTCAGTTCATCGGTCAGAGCAGCCATTCCCGGCTTTTTGGCGCTGGTGTCGGCATAGATGCCGAACGTGTTGACGCGTTGGGCAAGTGATTCAATCGTGGCGGCGCGTTCGGTCAGGTTGAGCAGATGGGTGGAGAGTGAATTCAATTGGTTGGCCGCGGCCGCGGCGCTGGTGGCGCCAATTTGGGCCTGCACCAACTGGAGAAATGCGGGATCGTCGAAGTCCGTGGACTTCAGCGCGGCGCCCAAGCCATCGAGGGCGATTTTCAAATCCGCGGCGACGGTGCGTTGTTCCAGAAATTCTTTCCAGGCCCCGTTGGCATTGCCGACGTCGCCTCCAATTTTCTTTTCGACTTCCGCCTTCGCGGCCTCGTACGAACCGGGCGCGGAGAAGTCGCGTTTCATGAGATCGGCGGTGGCCCGCAATTCGCCGGCGGACAGGGTCAGGCGGGCAGCTTCATGGGCGGCCTGAGCGGCATTTTCGTTGGCTTTTTCGGAATTGGAGCGTTCGCACGCGGAGAAAACGGGCAGTGTGGCCACCACCGCCGCGAGCAAGAGCGAACGAACGTGACGGGAGGACATCATGAGGGAAAGAATGCGGGTCACCACAGCCACTCCTTTGCACCGGTGAAGGCGAGGGGGAAAATGCCATCTACAAGCGGTGGGAGGGACGCGACTGGCGTCAGAATTGCAGGGGTGGTGCGTTCTTCCTAACCGCTTATGTGTATGTACCACTTCGGTGCGAATGCGTCAATGGGAAAACAGGCCGGGACGGCGGGCTTTCTGATTGCGCGAGGCTGAAATTTGAGAGGTTGGATTGGGCGCAGGGTTGAGCAACCGGCCGTCTGCCCTTAGATTCTCTATACGCGAGAACGACAATATGCAAAGGATGGAAATAATATGCCTTACAAAGCCAACGCCAAACGGTATGAAAACCCGAAGGGGTGGTTCCGACGGTGCGGCCGATCCGGGTTGATGTTGCCGGCGATTAGCCTGGGGTGCTGGCACAATTTTGGCGGCGCGGGCACGGATGCGGGGCACCATGTTTTTGATCCGAGCTTTCATAAAAATTGCCGCCAAATGCTGTTCACCGCCTTCGATAACGGCATTACGCATTTCGACCTGGCAAACAACTATGGCCCCCCACCGGGCTCGGCCGAGGAACGCGTCGGCCGCATTCTGAAAAGCGACTTCTCCGGCTACCGTGATGAACTCATCATCTCCACCAAAGCTGGCTACTACATGCACGCGGGGCCTTACGGAGAATGGGGGTCGCGAAAATATCTCTTGAGCAGCTTGGATGCGTCGCTCAAGCGGTTGAAACTCGACTACGTGGATATTTTTTACCATCATCGGCCGGACCCCCACACGCCGCTGGAAGAAACGCTGGGCGCACTCGACCAGGCGGTGAAATCGGGCAAGGCGCTTTACGCCGGGATCAGCAACTACAGCGGGGCCCTGACGGCCGACGCGATTGCGGTTTGCCAGAGCCGCCGGATTGCTGCGCCGATTATTCATCAGCCGAGTTACTCGATGTTGAACCGGGGCGTTGAAGGCGACCTATTGCCGGTGACGGAACGGCTGGGCGTGGGGGTCATCGCATTTTGCCCGCTGGCACAGGGGCAGCTCACGAACAAGTATCTCGGCGGTATTCCGAAGGATTCGCGGGCGAGCTCCAAGGGTGGGTTCCTGCGGCCGGAGCATATTAAAGAAGAAACACTGACCAAGATCCGCAAGCTGCAGGATATTGCGGCCAGACGAAGCCAGTCGCTGGCGCAGATGGCGCTGGTCTGGACGCTGCGTTTTCCAGCGGTTACCAGTGCGCTTATCGGTGCCAGCAAGCCGCAGCAGATCATTGAGAACGTTGCGGCGCTCAACAATCCGACCTTCAGCGATGCGGAGCTCACGGAAATCGAAACGGTGCTGAAGGGATAAAGCGGCGAAGTGTTTTTTGCGGGCCATCGACGGCGCTGAAGAATTGACAACGTTTGACGCCCTTCGATACGATAATCTCCTTGAAAGGAATTCCTTCCATGCGAACCACTACGCGGCCCATCTGAGCACCCGGCGAATCGCGACCTCCAACACGTCAGCGGCCCGCCGGTACTCGGTTGGGCCGTTTTTGTTGGATGCCTGATTTTCACCCGATAATTTTAATCACCTTTTGTTTTAGAAAATGAAAAGAGAAACAGATGATCAAGATCACCCTCCCCAATGGCGCTATTAAAGAATTTGATGCCCCGCAGATTTCCGGCCGCCAGGTCGCCGAGTCAATTGGGCCGCGTTTGGCCAAAGATGCGTTGGGCGTGCTCGTCAACGGTGAGTTGCGCGATCTCGCGGCGCCGATTACCGCCGATGCTTCGCTGGCCATTGTCACACCGAAACCAGAGGACGCCAATGCGCTCTATCTTCTGCGCCATTCGGCCGCGCATGTGATGGCCGAAGCGATTGTGCGGATATTTCCGCAGACGAAGCTCGCGTATGGTCCGCCGGTGGATACCGGCTTCTATTACGACATGGAGCTGGATCACAAACTGACTGCGGAAGACTTTGTGAAGATTGAAGAGGAAATCAAGAAGATTATTGCGGAGGATCGGGCGTTCACACGCTACGAACTGAGCAAGTCTGAGGCGTTGGCCAAGTTGGAGAAGGAAGCCAATCCTTACAAGTTGGACAACGCGCAGCGGGCGCTGGAGGCCGATACCAACGCCGTCCTCAGTTTCTATGCAACGGGTGCGCCGCACAAGAATTGGGAAGACCTTTGTCGCGGGCCGCACGTGCCCAGCACGGCCAAGATCGGGGCGATCAAGGTGATGTCGGTTGCGGGGGCTTACTGGCACGGCGATGAAACCCAGCAGCAGTTGCAGCGCGTCTACGGGATTGCGTTCAGCACCCAGAAGGAACTGGATGCACATATCAACGCGCTGGAAGAAGCCAAGAAACGCGATCACCGCGTCATCGGCAAGGCGCTGGGTCTGTTTACGATTTCGCCGCTCGTCGGTTCCGGCCTCATCTTGTGGATGCCCAACGGGGCGATCCTGCGGCAGGAACTCGAAGGTTTCATGCGGGAAGAATTGGCAAAACGCGAATACGTTCCGGTCTATACGCCGCATATCGGCAAGGTGGATCTCTATAAGATTTCCGGTCATTACCCCTTCTATCAGGAATCGCAGTTTCCGACGATCAAGATGAAAGAGCGGGATAGCGAAGACGAATCGGAGTATCTCCTCAAGCCGATGAATTGCCCGCATCACATTCAGATTTATGCCGCCGAGCCGCGCAGCTATCGCGATTTACCCGTGCGTATGGCGGAGTTTGGCACGGTTTACCGCTTTGAACAATCGGGGGAACTTAACGGCATGACGCGCGTCCGCGGCTTTACGCAGGATGATGCGCATCTATTCTGTACTCCTGAGCAAGTCGAACATGAATTTCGGACCACCGTGGAAATGGTTATGTACATTTTTGAAACTCTCGGATTCAAGGATTACGAGTGCCGCATTTCGCTGCGCGATCCCAAATCGGACAAGTATGTGGGCGATCCAGCCAATTGGGACCGGGCGGAAGACACCCTGCGCAAAGTCGTCAAGGAAGTGGGCATCAAGGCTGAAGAAGGCATTGGCGAGGCCGCTTTTTACGGCCCCAAGTTGGATTTTATGGTGAAGGATGTGATTGGCCGAAAATGGCAGCTTGGCACGGTGCAGTTGGACTATAACTTGCCGGAACGATTCAAGCTTGAATACATCGGCGCCGACAACGCCCGCCACCAGCCGATCATGATCCACCGCGCGCCGTTCGGGTCGATGGAGCGCTTCACGGGCATCCTGATCGAACACTTTGCCGGCGCGTTCCCCGCCTGGCTTTCGCCCATGCAGGTGGCGGTGCTCACGATTTCCGAGAAATTTGAAGAGTACGCCAAGAGTGTGCTGGCGAAGCTGAAGGCCGCGAATATCCGCGCGGAGATCAACCTGAGCGGCGACAAGATCGGCGGCAAGATTCGGAAAGCACGCGAGCAAAAGATTCCGTACATGCTGGTCATTGGCGCCAAGGAGCAGGAAAACAACGCGGTAGCCGTCCGGACGCGTAAAGACAAGGATCTTGGCGCCATTCCGGTAGACACCTTCATCGCCAACCTCCGGGAGGAAATCCGCACGCGTGCGTTGCCCAAGGAGTAGGGATTGGTGCTCACCGCCGGTTTCCATAATGAAGGTGCCGTATGACCTGGCATTTGAAACTCCCCGAGCCCTTTGGCCGGAGATTCATTGCCACGTCATCGAACTCACACTTGATGCACCCCTCACTGGTGGAGCGCGGGAGGTGATTTCAGTCACAGCGCGAGGCGGCAAAGCAGGTGTCACACAGATTGGTGAACTCGCCAAGGCCCTCGCCGACGCAACGCATTCAGAGGTGCTTGTGACGGGGGATTCGACGCAGCAAACGTCTCCCCCGCATGAGGCACTGTCCCCCTGCCCTCGCGGAAGCCGCAGATGGTAAGTTTAGGCAACAGGGCAATTAGCGGGACAATTGACGATTGACACGGGGTGACCAGTCATTACAATAACATACTTATTTAGTGGGAAATCAATTTGAGCTCAGATACGAGAATCAATGTCAATTTTATCAATATATTTCGGTATTTGTTCTTCGAGGGCCTACAAATATTAAGCGATCATTGCTAATTCCTATAATTTTAGATGGCATTAATAGCGGCCCGCAAAAACTCCCAGTTGCCGCTCGACTGGCCCACTAACTCCGCACCGTCGTCCTTTCGTGCTTTTGCGCTACTGAGGTTAAAATCCCCCTTCCCATTCGGAGACTTCATGTCCATCCTCGCCCAAAACATCACCAAAACCTTCGGCAAGTTCACCGCCCTCGACAACGTCACCGTCGAGGCGCCGTCGGGCAAGCTCGTCGCCCTGCTTGGCCCCTCGGGCTCTGGCAAAACCACCCTCCTCCGCATCATCGCCGGCCTGGAATTCGCCGACTCCGGTCAGGTGCTCTTCGATGAAGAGGACGCCACGCAACGCTCGGCACGCCATCGCAACGTCGGCTTCGTTTTCCAGCACTACGCCCTCTTCCGCCACATGACCATCTTCGAAAACATCGCGTTTCCCCTCCGCGTCCGCAAGCGCGAAAAGGCCCACATCGAATCCCGCGTCAACGAACTCCTTAAACTCGTCCAGCTTGAAAACCTCGGCAAACGCTACCCTTCGCAACTCTCCGGCGGCCAGCGCCAACGCATCGCGCTCGCCCGCGCCCTGGCCGCAGAACCGAAAGTTCTGCTCCTCGATGAACCCTTCGGCGCGCTCGATGCCAAGGTTCGCAAAGAGCTGCGCCGCTGGCTCCGCAAACTCCATGACGACATCCACGTCACCTCGCTCTTCGTCACGCACGATCAAGAGGAGGCCCTCGAAGTCGCCGACGAAGTCGTCATCTTCAACCAGGGTCGCGTCGAGCAACACGACACTCCCGACAACGTCTACAACAAACCCGCCAACCCGTTCGTCCTCTCGTTCCTCGGCCACGTCAACATTTTCCACGGCCGCATGACCGACGGCACGGCCCTGCTCAGCGATGGCTCGTCCATCCGCTCGACCAATGATTCGACGGCTGAGGGAAACATCTCCGCCTTCGTCCGCCCGCATGAAATCGACATCTCCACCACCCCCCCACCGACCGAATCCAACGGCACAGGCACCCTGGCCCGCGTCTCGTGGATCCACCGCGCCGGTGCCCAGGTCAAGGTCGAACTCGAAGTCATCGCGACCGGCCAGCTCCTCGTCGTCGAACTCTCCCGGGAGCGCGCCGCCAGCCTCCATCTCGAACGCAATCAGCAAGTCTACGCCTTGCCCAAACAACTCCGCGTCTTCTCCGGCGATTATCAAATTTAGCCGCAACTCTCTTATTCAAGGATGGCTATGCCGCTCGAACTTCCTCCTCTCATGACGTCCACCAGCGGCACTCCCATTCTCACGCCCGAAGCGTGGCGCACTCTCCGCCGCCCCGAACTCCTCGAACTTTTCCGCCACTATGTCTTCGGCCGCAACCCCATCGACCGCCCGCCTAACCTCACGTTCACCGTTACCGACGAATCGCCCGCGATGGACGGCCAGGCTCTGCGCAAGCAAATCACCATCGCCTTCACGGGCCCGCACGGAAAATGGTCATTCCCGCTGGTTCTTTTCATCCCCACCTCGGCGAGTGCTGGCTCCGGGCCCGCGCCCGTCTTCCTTTATCTCAACATCGGCGATCGCAAACGCATCGACCCCACCCGCCAAATTCAGAGCGATGTCTGGCCTGCCGAAACACTCATCGCACGCGGCTACGCCACCGCCGCTTTTCAGGTCGATGACCTCTCGCCCAACCTCAATCCCTCCGGCGACAGGATTCCTCAGCATGATTTCCGCACCAGCGTCCATGCGCTATTCGACCCGCCGCTCGCGCCCGATTCCCCCCGCGCTTCTGACGCCCGGGGGCACCATCGCCGCCTGGGCGTGGGCCGCCAGCCGCGCCGCCGACTACCTACAAACTGATCCGCACATCCACTTGTCGCAGATCGCCCTCATCGGCCACTCGCGCGCGGGCAAGACCGCTCTTTGGGCCGGTGCCCAGGATGAGCGCTTCGCCCTGGTGATCGCCAACAACTCCGGCAGTACCGGCGCGGCCCTCGCCCGCGGCAAGGTTGGCCTCCCGGCCGAAACCGTCCAGCATATCAACACCTGCTTCCCGCACTGGTTCTGCGCCAATTACAAAGCGTTCAACAACCACGAACAGGCCCTGCCACTGGATCAACACATGCTTCTGGCCCTCATCGCCCCGCGGCTCCTCTATGTCGCCAGCGCCGCCGACGACGCCTGGGCGTGTCCCCCGGCTGAATATGCCTCACTCCTCCATGCGCAATCCGCCTGGAAACTGCACCAACACGAGATCCTCCTAAACACCGAATTCCCTGTCGTTAACTCTTCCTTTCATCACACTCGCACTGGCTATCATTTGCGCCCCGGCCGCCACGGCCTGACTCTCTCTGACTGGAATAACTTTCTGGCGTTTGCAGATATTCATCTCCGCACCCAACCTGCAAAGTTGTAGATAAGCCGCCGCAATTCCTGCTGAATCCGCTCCGCACCACCCCGCCTTTGCACGATCTTTTCTGCCGAAAAGTTCTCAATCTCCCTGTCCCCTCCGTGACAGTCTCCTCAAATCCCCATACCATTCCGGTTCACCATTTTTCATCCCCCCATCATTTCGCGGAGGCTCCATGAAAACCGTTATCCACGTCACCCACGAAGCGGTCCAAAAAATCGGTGGCATCGGCGCCGTCCTCCACGGCCTAGTCACCGCCAAGGCCTATCGCGCTGCCGTCAAACGCGACATCTTCCTCGGCCCGCTCTTCTTCACCGCCGGCCCGCCCGAATCACGTCTGCCCGGCGGCACCGTCCTCTACTCCGGCATCGATCACATCCGCAACACGCCCTTCGCCGAGCAGTTCGACCGCATCGAATATGACTACGGCGTCAAATTGGTCTATGGCACCAAAAAGTTTCACGACCCCCTCACCGGTGTCACCACCTATCCTGAAGTCCTCCTCGTCGATGTCCATCATTATCATGCCGACAAAATCGGCACCCTGAAATTCATCCTCTTCAAAGACTACGGCATCGAATCAGAACCCTACCACCACGTCTGGGATTACGAACAATACTGCCGCATCGCCGACCCTGGCCTCGAAGCCCTTCGTGTCATCGGCGCCTGCGAAAAGGCCGACCCCGGCTCGCCGCCCATCATCTTCGCCCACGAATACATGGGCATGCCCACGGTGCTTAGCGCCCGCTCCCGTTACCCCGGCCAGTTCCGCTCCATCTTCTACGCCCACGAAGTCGCCACCATGCGCCGCATCGTCGAACATCACGAAGGCCACGACACCATGTTCTACAACGTCCTCGAAAAAGCCGCCGCCCAAAACAAGTATGTCGATGAAGTCTTCGGCAGCCAGAATGACTTCTACAAACACCCCCTCGTCGGTTCCTCACGCTTCTGCGACAACATTTTTGCCGTCGGCGATTACGTCGTCAAAGAGCTCCGCTTCCTGCGTCAGGAATTCGCCAATGTCCACATCGATCTCGCCTACAACGGCGTCCCCTCCCGCACCCTCACCCTCGAAGAAAAACTTCATTCGCGCGCCAAACTTCAGACCTATTGCCAGAACCTTCTCGGCTACCGTCCTGATTTTCTCCTGACGCACGTCACCCGCCTGGTGCCCAGCAAAGGGCTCTGGCGCGATATCGCCGTCGTCGAGCAGTTGGAAAAACATCTGGCTAAAAAGAACGAATCCGCCGTCGTGTTTATTCTCAGCACCGAGACCTCCGTCCGCCCCCGACCGGACATCCTCTCCATGGAGAAAAAATACCAATGGCCCATCGCCCATCGCGAAGGCTGGCCCGATCTCTCCGGCGGCGAAGCCACCTTCTACGTCGGTGTCCAGGCCTGGAATGCCCGTGCCCGCCACTGCAAAATCGTCTACATCAACCAGTTCGGCTTCAACCCATCCGCCTGCGGCAATCGCATCCCCGCCGACATGGATTTCCTCGACATCCGCAAAGGCTCCGATGCCGAGTTCGGCCAATCCATTTACGAACCCTTCGGCATCGCCCAGGTTGAACCGATCTCCTTTGGCGGCATCTGCATCTACACTTCCCTGTGTGGCTGCGCCGGCTTCGTCGACAAAGCCGCAGGTGGCAAGAAACTTCCTAACTTCATGTCTGTCGACTACACCCAGCTACCGCCGGCCATTCAGAAACAATCCATTGAAATGCTTTTGAAGATGTCCCGCACCACCCGCGAAGAAATCGAGGTCACCACCGCCGCTCAAATCGCCGCGGAACTCTACACCCGCCTGCCCCGCACCCATAAAGACTTTGCCACCCTTATCGAAACCGGCGGCAAGCTTGGCGAAAATATGTCCTGGGATGCCGTGGCGAAGAATTACGTAATCCCCGGCATGGATCACGCATTGGCGGGTAAGGGCGGTGCCTCATAAGAAAGGCCGCACGTTCGCCGTCCTGACAACTGCTTTGACGGCGCGCCCTCAGAATCCGTATTCCCGCCACCGCTTCGTCACCCGCTCCACCGTCTGCTCGTCCATCGCAATCTCGTTCGGCCAGTCACGCACCACGCCCTCGCCCGGCCATTTCTTCGTCGCGTCAATCCCCATCTTACTCCCCGCCCCCTCATACGGCGCGGCATGATCCAGAATATCCAGCGGCCCATCCACCAGCGCAATGTCTCTCTTCGGGTCCACATTCGCCGCCACATGAAACATCACGTCATCGACGCTGTGAACATCCACATCCTCATCCACAATCACAATCATCTTCGTCCACGCCATCTGCCCGGCACCCCAGATCGCCGACATCACCTTCCGCGCATGATAAGGATATTCCTTCTTAATTTTGATGAACGCGCACGAGTGAAACACCCCGAACATCGGCAAATCGTAATCCACAATGTCCGGCACCAAAATCTTCAACAACGGCAAAAACAACCGCTCCGTCGCCTTCCCCAAATAGTAGTCTTCCTGCGGCGGCTTCCCCACGATCGTCGTCGGATAGATCGGATTTCTCCGATGCGTAATCGCCGTCACATGAAAAATCGGAAACTGCCCCGCCAGTGAATAAAATCCCGTGTGATCCCCAAATGGCCCTTCCAAAATCGTCTGCTTCGGATCCACATACCCCTCAATCACGATCTCGCAGTTCGCCGACACTTCCAGCGGTATCGTCTTGCAAGGCACAAGATCCAAACCCCGACCCTGCAGGAACCCGGCAAACATATGTTCATCAATCCCCGGCGGCAGCGGTGCCGTCGCCGCATAGGGCAAGACGCTCTCTCCACCCAGCGTAATCGCCAGCGGACATTTCTCGCCCCGCTTCGCATACGCCCGGAAATGCCGCGCTCCATCATGATGCGGATGCCAGTGCATCGCCGTCATCTTCGGCCCAAACAACTGCACACGATACATCCCGATATTACGCGCGTGGGTCTCCGGATGCCGCGTCACAATCTGCCCGAACGTAATGTATTTCCCCCCATCCTCCGGCCAGCACTGAATCAACGGCAGTTTCGTCAGGTCCGCGCCCTCCGTATGCACCACCTCCTGGCACAACGCCCCAGCTCCGCTCGAACGCACCTTCGGCACATACGAGCCGATCTTTAGAAAATCGATCCCCTTCTTGATCTTGTTCATTATCCCCGCCGGCATTTCCGGCTTCGTCAGTTCCGCAATCTTGCCCGCCAGCTCATCAAAATTCTCACACCCCAGCGCCATGTGCATACGCTTGTACGAGCCAAATGTATTAATCGCCAGCGGCAGTTCCGATCCCTTTACTTTGTTGAACAGCAACGCCTGGTTCACCGCGCCCGTTCCATGCTGCGGAGCCTTGCCCGAAAACGGTGCCCCGCTCCGATTATCCCCCGCGCCCGCGCCCGGATAATTTCCCTCCCGATCCGCCGCCTTCGATACCCGATCGGTTATCTCCGCAATCTCCAATACCGGATCCACCTCCGCTTCCACCCGCCGCAGTTCGCCGGCCGCATCCAACGCGCGAAGGAATTCCTGCAAATTTTCATAAGGCATTTCATTCTCTCTTTTTTGTTTGGTTCAACCGTGCATAATAGACCCGCCCGCAAACTCTGACAACGCGTATTTGCTCCTCCCACTCAAGGAACCGTCCCTCATGAACAACCTCGAACCGTCGACCTCCCCCACGCCTGCCCGCATCACCCGCCACGACGACAGCCGCCTCGTCATCCGCGCCCACGCCAAGCTCAACCTCGGCCTGCGCGTCTTCCCCGCCCGCCCCGACGGCTTTCATGATCTCGAAACTTGGATGCTCCCCATCTCCTGGCACGACACCCTCACCCTCCTCCCCGGCGGGCCGCTGCAACTCCAGATCACCGGCCGCAGTGTCGGCGTTCCCACCGATCTGCAAAAAAATCTCGTCGGCCGGGCCGCCCTCAAACTCGCCGAAGCCGCCAACATCCCCCCCACCGGCACCATCCAGCTCCACAAAGTCCTCCCCTCCGGCGGCGGCATAGGTGGCGGCAGCGCCGACGCCGGCAACGTCCTCGTCGCCCTTAATGAACTGTGGCAACTCCACTTCTCCCACCCGCAACTCCAGGCCATCGCCGCGCACATCGGCAGCGATGTCCCCTTCTTCGTCCCCGCCCAGCCCAGCCTCTGCACCGGCCGCGGCGAAATCATGACGCCCCTCCTCCCCGCCCATCCGCTCTTCGCCGTCCTCATCCTCCCTGACCGCGGCCTCCCCACCAAAGATGTTTATCAAGCCTTCGATGCCGGGCACCAACACAAGAATCTCCCCCCCACCCCTTGGCCCGCCCTCGCCGCTTCCACCGCCGAACAACTCAACACCCTCCTTATCAACGATCTCGAACCTCCCGCCTTCGCCATCGCCCCCTGGCTCGCCGAGCTGCGCCAACATGCCGCCTCCATCATCGCCCAACCCGTTCACCTCACCGGCAGCGGCTCCACACTTTTTACCCTCGCTTCCTCCAGTCTCGCCGCTGCTGAATTGCAAAACCGACTCACCTCGCAACTCCCCAGCACCGCCATCTGCATCCCCGTCCGCATTCATCGAGCGTCCCTGATTCCTCTGATATCGAGTGCAATTCCTTCCAAGGCGTAAGTCCCCCTTACGCCTTTTCCATGGGCACATCCATCTCCTCTTTCGCCAACGCATACCCACCCTTGATATTCTTCACCATGATTCCGTTCTGACTCAATATCCGCGCCGCTACATGCCCGCGCAAGCCAACTTGGCACATCACCGCATATTCCCGCGTGCGCTCCAACTCCCCCAACCGCCCCCGCAAATCATCCAGCGGTATGTTCCGCGCCCCCGGCACGCTCCCACGTGCAAACTCCTCCGTCGTCCGCACATCGATCACGCTCGCCCCATTCACGTCCCGATACCGTACCGCCGCCGTAACCCCGCTCCGCTGGTTCTGCGCCACAAACCCCGCCATGTGCAGCAAATCCTTCGCGCTCCCAAACTGCGGTGCATATGCCAGATCCAACGCCGCCAGATCGTCGATCGTCCCGCCAAAATGCAACACCGTCGCCAGCACGTCAATCCGCTTATCCACGCCCTGCTTCCCCACAATCTGCCCGCCCACCAGTTTGCCCGTCGCCCGATCATAAATAATCTTGATGCGCAATCTTTCGGCGCCCGGGTAATACCCCGCATGATGCCCACCCGAAACATACGCCGTATCCACATCAAACCCCGCCTTCCGCGCCGCATCCTCCCCCAGCCCCGTCAGCCCCGCCGTTTCCGAAAAAACCTGCACCACCGCGGTCCCCACCGGCTTATCCGCCCCTCGCGCCTCACCACTTGCCGCATGTTCCCCAGCCAACCGCCCCTGCTTATTCGCCGGCCCCGCCAGCGGCACCCGCGCGTTCCTCCCCGTCACTCCATGCGTCACCTCCGCCACATCCCCCACCGCATAAATGTCCGCATCACTCGTCCGCTGATATCCATCCACCGCGATCGCCCCCGACGCCCCAATCGTCAATCCCGCCTCCTTCGCCAGGCCGACATTCGCCCGCACACCGATCGACAACAGCACCAACTCCGCCGCCAACTTCCGCTGATCCTCCAGCACCACATGCGTCACCCTCCCCGCCTCGTCCGCCACCAACCCCGCCAGCCCCGTCCCCGTGATCACCTCCACATGATGCAACCGCAATTCATGCTCCACATCCACCGCCACCTCCCGATCCAGCGGCGGCAACACATGATCCACCTTCTCCACCACCGTCACCGCCAAACCCCGATCATGCAACGCCTCGGCCATCTCCAATCCAATAAATCCCGCCCCCACGATCACCGCCGACTTCGGCTTCTTCTCGCCCAAATACTTCTGTATCGCCCGCGTATCCTCCATTGACCGCAACGTGAAAACATTCTCCGCCCGCACATGCTCCATCCCCGGCACAATCGCACTCGCCCCCGTCGCCAAAATCAACTTGTCATACCCCATCATCTCCACCTGCCCCGACTTCAAATCCCGCACCTCCACCGTCTTGCCCGCCCGATCAATCCGCATCACCTCGGTCTGCACGCGCACATCAATCGCAAAACGCGCCCGCACCTGCTCCACCGTCGTCACCAGCAGCTTATCTTCCCGCACAATCCGCCCCGCGATGTGGTACGGCAATCCGCAATTCGCAAACGAAATATACCCCCCCCGCTCGATCACCGTGATTCGCGTATGCTCATTCATCCGCCGCGCCCGCGTCGCCGCCGACATCCCGCCCGCCACTCCGCCAACAACTACGATATGTGAAACACCCATGAAAAACTCCTGCTGAAAATAAGTCCATCCAAAAAATCAAACTTCACATTTACTTCATTGCACAACCTGCGCCGACATTCCCCCGATTCCACGGCATGTACGAAAGCACAATCCCCAGCATGCAAAAATCAAAAGCGCCCGCCAGCATCAGCCCACATGCCGCAAATGCATTGATCCCAATAAAATACGGGTGCACCATCAGCGCCAGCACCACCCCGATCAAATTCACCACCCCCGCTCCAAACATCGCCTGCCTCTGCAACGTCCACACCTTCGCCTGTCCCCGCACCGTCGGCAACCCCGCCGCAATCCACGCATCAGTGCCCCCTTCCACCACGACGCACTCCACCCCGGCCTCCGCGAACTTCCCCTGCGCCATCCGCGCCCGACCGCCCGATTTGCACAGCACGTAAATCGCCTCGCCCGCCTGCAACCCCGCCGCCGTCTTCTTGGCATCCAACTCCGTCAGCGGAAAATACCTCGCCCCCTCCGCATGCGCCAGCGAATACTCCGGCGCCGTTCGCACATCAATCAAATTCGCCGCCTTTCCCTTCCTGCACAAATCCCCCAACTCTCCCACTGATATCCTCTTTGCCGATGCTGTCGTCGTCACGCCGCACGTCCTTTCTTCAAACCAGATGACTTCACTGTCGCCAGCAACGACTGCTGCGACTGTATATGCCTGATCACGCCCTGGCACACCAGCGCGCACATGTCAAAAATCTTCTCATCATGCACCCGGTAAAACGCCTGGTTTCCCGCACGCCGGCACTCCACCAGGCCAGTTCCCTTTAGCACCCCCAGGTGCTTCGAAACCGACGCCTGCCCGATCCCCAGCTCCTCCACCAGCGCCCCCACCGTCCGCTCCCCATCCTTCAGTAACAGCACCAGTTTGATCCGGTTCTCATCCCCCAGCACCCGCAGCCGCTCCGCCACCAGCCCTATCAACTTCGTCTGATCAATCCGCAACATAATCACTCCATAACTATATTCTTCTACGGGAATATAGATATACACTACCAACCTGTCAACCTTCCGCGCGAATATTTCTATAATGATCCCCCAAAATACCCGCCCGAACGTTTCCTCCCGCCGCCCCCCTCCGTACAATGCCCTCCGCAAAATCACCCCGTTCCAGGAGCCCCCCATGCCCCCGCATAAAAAAACTGCCGCCGCCAAAATCATCACCGACCATACCCCCGCCGCCTGCGGCTTCTCCATGCCCGCCGAGTGGGAACCCCATGAAGCCACCTGGATCGCCTGGCCCCACAACCATGAAGACTGGCCCGACAAGTTCGAACCCATCCCCTGGATCTACGCCGAAATCGTCCGCCTCCTCGCCCAGGGCGAACGCGTCCACATCCTCGTCCACCCTTCCAAAAAAAGTTCCGCCTCCCAAAAAAACGTCCGCGCCCTTCTCCAACGCAATGACGTCAACCTCGCCCACGTCACCTTCCACCAATCCCCCACCGACCGCGTCTGGACCCGTGACAGCGGCGGCATCCTCCTCAAAAATCACCTCGGTCGCCGCGCCCTCGCCGACTTCAAATTCAACGCCTGGGCCAAGTACGACAACAACGCCCTCGATGACGCCGTCCCTCAGCTCATGGCCAAATCCCTCAACCTCCCCCGCTTCATCGCCTACGGCCAAAACGATTCCGCTGAGTTCCAACGCTTCGTCCTCGAAGGCGGCTCCATCGACGTCAGCGGCGGCGGCCTCGAAAACTCCTGCGTCCTCACCACCGAAGAATGCCTCCTCTCCCCCATCCAGCAGCGCAACCCCAACTTCTCCCGCTCCCACATCGAACAAACCCTCCGCGAATTCCTCGGTGCCGCCAAGGTCCTCTGGCTCGACCGCGGCATCGCCGGCGACGACACCCACGGCCACATCGATGACACCGCCCGCTTCGTCAACGCCCGCACCATCGTCGCCTGCATTGAGCACAATAAATCCGACGACAACTTCGCCCCGATGAAAGAAAACGCCAAACGCCTCGCCAAAATGACCGACGCCCGCAACAAATCCTTCAACATCGTCGAACTTCCACTCCCCGAGCCCGTTTACTTCGAAGGCCAACGCCTCCCCGCCAGCTACGCCAACTTCTACATCGCCAATGCTGCAGTCCTCGTCCCCGTCTTCAATGATCCCAACGACACCCGCGCCCTCGCCATCCTCGAAAACCAATTCAAAGACCGCCCCATCGTCCCCGTCTACTGCCGCGACCTCGTCTGGGGCCTCGGCACCCTCCACTGCATGACTCAACAACAACCCGCCTGATCCCCGCGTCGCGCCGGCTACTTCGTCACAAACCTCTGCTTGAACTCCTCCAGCGTCGCCACCCCCTCCGGCAAAATCGCCTGCTCCGGTAACAGAATCGGTATCCCGTCTTTCACTGCGTACTTCAACCCGCCGCGCTCCGCCACCAAAAATTCCCCCTCCTGGCGCAGCCTGCTATGCGTCACCGGACACACCAACAATTCCAACATTTCCGCAGTCATGCACACTCCCAATTTTTGCTACTTGCTACTTGCTTCTCATCGTCAAATATTCCAGTCCGGCGGCACTTCCTGCTTGAACTCCTTCGGTGGCCGATTCCGATACTGCAGCTCCGGATTCTTCATGCTCACCCGCGTATGGGCCGGCACCGATTGCGTCACAAACACGTTCCCGTTGATCGTCGCCCCCGTCCCAATCACCGTCTCCCCGCCCAATATCGACGCCCCCGAATACACCGTCACATCATCCTCCAGTGTCGGGTGCCGCTTCGCCCCGCGCAACGTCTGCCCCCCACGCGTCGACAGCGCCCCCAGCGTCACGCCCTGGTACACCTTCACCCGTTTGCCAATCTCCGTCGTCTCCCCAATCACCACCCCCGTCCCGTGATCGATAAAGAAATACTCCCCGATCGTCGCCCCGGGATGAATATCGATACCCGTCAAATTGTGCGCATACTCCGTCATGATCCGCGGCACCAGCGGCACATCAAACCGATGCAACTCATGCGCGATCCGATACACCGTGATCGCAAACAACCCGGGATAGGAAAATATAATCTCGTCCGTATCCCCCGCCGCCGGGTCGCCGTCAAACGCCGCCTGCACGTCCGTCGCCAGCATCTTCCGCAACGTCGGCACCATCCCCAGAAATTCTCGCACGATCGACTCAGCCGTCTCATCGCAATTCGGGCACACCGTCCCCTTGCGCGTCGCCTGGTGCCGAATCGCATTCCGTACCTGCTCAAACAGCCGCTCATGAATCACCGTCAGCAACTCCCCCACGTGATACTCCAGCGTGTTGCTCGTCAAATTCTGCTTGCCAAAATATCCCGGAAACAGCAACTCCCGCAGCAATTTCAAAAGATCAATGATCGTGTCGCGATTCGGCAGCAACCCCGCGTCAATGTGCCGCGTCCGCTCCTCTTCCTGGTAGCTCGATACCAGTGCCCCCACCAGTTCTGAAAAATCACTCGACCGCGGCTTTGACATATTCTCACCAACTACAATCACCAACGAATCTCACACCGCCTGCAACGCCTTCACCGCCGCACTTACGTCCAGCGTCCCCTCGTAAATCGCCTTCCCCACAATGATCCCCTGTATCGCCAATGGCTTCAACGCCACGATATCCTCCACCGACTTCACTCCCCCCGAATGCACCACCGGAACATTCTTGCACACCTTCAGCAACCGCGCTGTCGCCTTGATGTTCGGCCCCTTCAACATCCCATCCCGCGCAATATCCGTATAGATAATCGCCGCCAACGGCAACGCATCCATCTCCTTGGCAATGTCCACCGCCTTCGGCATATTCTCCGCCGTCTGCGTCCACCCGTGCGTGCTCACCAAGCCATCGCGCGCATCCAGCCCCAGCACCAAACGGTTCCGAAACCGTCCGTCCTGCGCCATCGCCTTGAACCACTCAATTTCCGCCAGCGCCCGCGTCCCCAAAATGATCCGCACCGCCCCTATCGCCAGCACATACTCCATCGACTCTTCCGTCCGAATCCCGCCCCCCACCTCCACGTTCAATTTCGTCCCCCGCACGATCTTCTCAATAATACTCAAATTGATCGGACGCCCCTCCTTTGCACCATCCAAATCCACGATATGCAGCCACTTGCAACCGGCATCTTCGAATCGCTTGGCCGTATCGACGGGGTCCACATGATAAATCGTCTGCTGGTTGTAATCGCCACGCTTCAGACGCACTACCTGACCACCACGAAGATCGATGGCCGGTACCAACTCGGGAGACAACATGCTTTGCTCACTAATTCTGAGTAACTCTTCCACGAAACAACGCAAATAGTAATTGCCCCACGCACTTCATGCCAATGCGCTATCCCCCTCCCCACTCCGCAAAATTCTTCAACATCCGCCCCCCCACATCCTGGCTCTTCTCCGGGTGAAACTGCGCCGCCAGAATATTCCCCTGCCACAACGCCGACACAAACGGCTCACCATACTCCGTCGTCGCCGCAACTGCCCCCGCATCCTTCGGCACCACATGATAACCATGCACAAAATAGACGTAACTCCCCTGCTCGATCCCCGCGAACAGCGGCACATCCCGCGACCAATTTATCGCATTCCACCCCATGTGTGGCACCTTCAACTTGAACGGCTCCGCATCCACCCTGAACCGCACGCACTCCCCGCGCACCAGCCCCAACCCCTCATGCGTCCCATCCTCATACCCCACCTCCATCAGCAACTGCAACCCCAGGCAAATCCCCAGCATCGGCCGCCCTCTCTTCACATGCTCCTTGATCGCTCCCGCCAACCCCGTCTGCTCCAGCACCGCGATCGCATCCCGAAACGCCCCGACGCCCGGCACCACCAGTCGATCCGCCTCCCGTACCTCCTCCGCCCGGCTCACAATCCGCGCCGCATAACCCACCCGCTCAAACGCCTTCTGCACGCTCCGCAGATTCGCCATCCCATAATCAACAATCGCTAGCACCGCAAAAACCTTTCATCCAGAATCCCGCATTCCCATACCAACCGTCGTCTTCGCGCCTTCGTGGCTCACTCGTCGTGTCGTCGTCGTTTTCGTGGCCCTTCGTCGTCTGTGTATCTTCGTGCTTCAATCGCCGTCCGTCGTCGCAAATCTCCAATCCATCATCTTCGTGCCTTAGTGCCTTCGTGGTTCCATCCTCATCCGTCTTCGTACAAAAAAAACAACAAGGGCGCGCCAGTCGCAACACAATCCAGTTCCTTCGAACTGTCGAGTTGAGCGGACGCGCCCTTGTTTCTTACCTATGCAAACCCATTTCAGGTTCTTCCTTTGCAGCCTCGCGCGGCCTTACTTGGCAGACCTCACCACCACAATTTCCACCCGGCGATTCAACGCGTTGTTCGTCTTGCTCTTCAAATCGTTCGCCGCAAATGAAGCAATGTACATATTCTTGCTCGGCACGCCCTTCTCCGACAGATACAGCAAAACCGCACGCGCCCGCGCCGCGCCCAGATCCCAGTTGTCATCCCACGCCGCCTTCTTCACCGGCGTCGGATCCGTGTGTCCTTCCACCCGCAGTGTCGAGCTCCCGTATTCCTTCTTGATGATCGCCGCCACTTTGTCCAGGCTCTTCTTGGCCGTCGGCTTCAGCGTCGCCTTCCCCAGATCAAACAACACATCGCCTGAAATCTGGATCGTCGCTTCGCCGTACACATTCGTCCCGCGCTTCACTTCGCCGTCGTTGCTGCTCACCGGCTTTTCCGCCGGAATCGTATCCGTTCCTGGCCCCATGTCCGGCGTCCCCGCCGGCACCGCGTTCGATGCTGCTGCGGTCGCTGCCGCCGCTCGTGCATCCGCTGCTTCACGCGCGGCCTTTTCCGCCGCCAATTGCGAATTCAAATCCCCGTTTTGCTTTAGCAGCGAATCCCGCTCCGCCTTCGCCTTGTCCGCGCACCCTGTGCCCAGCGTCACCAACGCGACCGCTGCCAATACCATGAGACTCTTACGAAAAAACATGCTGATCTCCTTATCGACTCTGCGCCTGCCCACGTGACTTTCCAAAGCACACGGACACGCCGCAATCCTTTTCAATTCTGGAATTCGTATTGTACTGACACACCCCCGCCCTGCAAGTTTACGCCTCTACCGAAAGAACCCCAGGTACCACTCCAGCAGCGGCTTGCCGATCAGCAAACACAAAATCGACGCCACCGACAACCACGGCCCAAACGGCAGCACGTGCGGCTTGCCCAAAATCCACCGAAACCCCGCCCACAGCAACCCAAAAAACGGTGCCACCAAGAATGCCAGAAGCGCCAACGGTGCCCCGACCACCGCCCCCACCCCCGCCATCAAATGTACATCGCCCAACCCCATTGCCTCCTTCCCAAACCCCAGGGTACCCCCTATCCGCACCCCCCATACCACCCCTCCACCCACCAGTAGACCCCCCATCGACCCCAGTAACCTCCCCATCCACACCTCGCGAGGTAACTCCCAGGGCAGCATCGCCGCCACCCCCGCAAATGCCACTGGCACCATCAAAAACAGCACTTCCTTCAGCACCTCCCGCCGCGCCTCAGGCACTGAGATTTCCTCCATCACCTCCTCCGCCACATCCGCCTGATCCGCATCCCGCGGCAACACCCCCATCAAAAAGATCACCACCCCTCCGCACACCCCCACCAGTGACGCCATCTTCGCCGACAACGTAAACCACGCTCCCACCATCACTAACAGCAAAATCGCCACACCCACCAGCACCGGTTTCATGCGCGTAAATTTCGGCAAAGGCACCAGCGCCTCCTCCTGATCCTCCAACACCTTCTTCTTCCCCCCTTCCTCCTGCCCGCGCTTCTCCCCCTTCCCCTTCTTCTTCCGCGTATTCCCCCCCTC
>JBBRWV010000057.1:0-22200 GCA_038248985.1 Phycisphaerae bacterium | reverse complement strand
GTGGGGGGGGGGGTGCTTTCCGTACGCTTGGCCCGGTAATTATCGGGGCTGACTGGGTCTGGGGGGGTGGGGTGGGGGGGAGGGGTTTTGGGTCGGGGGGGGGAGAGGAAAGTTTTTCGGAGAAAGGCGGTAAAGATTGGGGAGATGGAGAGGATGGGATGATTTGTTTGGTTTATTATTGTAGATATATATATGTCTCTATCAAAAAAATGGAGATGGAGGTAAAAGGGGGACGAGGGGAGAGGAGAATGGGAGTGCGATAGCGATTCGGGGAGGGGACGATGCGGCTGCGGGTCTCGGGCACGGGCGCCGGGGGGGGGCGGGCCTCTGGCCCTCACGTTCTGTGGGGGGGGGGGTTACCGACACCTTCCGGTGTCGGCTATTGCCTGGCGCGGCGTTGCCGCTATTGGGGGGGCGGGGAAGGAGTGGCAAGGAAGTTTTTCAGCGAAAGTTGGCGAGAATTGGGAAGATGGGGAGGATGGGGGGATTTGATTAGTTTATTTTTGTAGATATCTACATGTCTCAATTACCAATGGAGATGGAGGTGAACAGGGAGCGGAGGGGGATCGAGGGCGGGTGAGGAATGGGGAGCGGGGGTGGCAACTTTTGGTCAGGACTGGACAGTTGCCCCCCCACCGAATGCGGAAATGTGCCTTCAATAACTTTATTACTGATTGATCACAGACAGTAAACTATCGCTATGTTACGATGGGACACGCGTACTTTTGGAGCCGGTCCATGAAACATAAGCTTGTCGCGGCATTCATTGCATTGCTCGCCGTGCTATGCCTCTCGGCAAGTGCCGAGGTGGTCGATTCGGCGCGGTTCTTGGTTCTGGGGGATTGCCGAAACTATCCCGGGTTTACAAAGTTGCTGGAAACAGCCAAGGCGCTTCCGGAGGGTCCGGGCCTATTCGTGATTACGACGGGCGACATCGATCCGCCGGATCTTGTCCGGTCAGAAATTTCCAAAGTCATCGGGACCAAATTTCCCTGGTTCCCGATTGTCGGCAATCACGAGGCCAACCAGGCCGGCATGAAGTACCTCCGAAAGTACTTTTCAAAGGAAATGCGGTCCTCACTGCCCCCGCAAATTTCCAACTTCACGCCTGGTCCCGCCGACAGTTCAGAAACGACCTACTCATTCGACGCCGGTCCGGTGCATGTGATCGCCATCAATGAATACTGGGATGGCACCGGAAAACCAGAGGCGGATATCAATGCGCACGGTGACGTTGCGCCTGCTCTGGACAAATGGCTTGATGAAGATCTGAAAAAAACGAAGATGCCATGGAAAATCGTCGTGGGACATGAACCAGCGTATCCGCAAGAGGACCAAGACTGGTCGAAACTGAAGCCCAATATCAACACGATGCGCCATGCCGATAGTTCACTCAATAGTAAAGCGGCGCACCGTGATGCTTTTGTGAAGACGCTTTCCGACAACCATGTAGCAGCCTATTTTTGCGGGCATACCCACCGGTATTCGCGTTTTCAAATACCTAATACAACGGTTTGGCAGATCGATTCCGCCCAGGCCCGCGGAGATGACAAGGGTTGGAAGTACGATGCTTTCCTTATCGTTTCAGCGACAAGTTCCGAGTTTAAAGTGAACGTGTATCGCAACCTGAAAACCCGCAGCGTATTTGATCTTACCGACAAACTTGAACTCAAAACCACCGCCACGGATAAGCAACCATCCACCCAACCCGCAGCCAAGGTCGAAGCCGCGCCTACGGTTCCTCAGGTGAATTCAAAGCACTGAATCTTTATTCAAACAATCGTCACGTCCGACTTCATCACTTCCGCCAGCAGCACCGTCGCGTAACTACCCGACGGCAGCGTGAACGCCAATTGCAAAAAACGGTCCACGCTCGTCCGCACCGGTCTCCATCCGCATATCCTTTGGGAAAAACCGCACCGCCCGCCTTGCCCCGTAGCTGCTGAACGGTCCGCGTAAACTTTCCAGCGTCAGGCCGGAATCCTTGAGCACCCCGTCCTCCATCATCTTCACCACGCTTCCCGCTTCCGTAAACCTCTTACCGCCGGCCAAGTGCATCACGCCCAGCCGGAATCAAAATTCCTAGCAGCATCCACCCCCACTTCCCCGCACAATCGGAATCCCCAATGTCTCCAACCCCCGCCAAAACCTCACCCCGACGCTTCCTCGCCGGCGCAGCCTGCGGCCTCATCCTCGCCTCCATCACCTCCGCCGCCACCCATTTCTTCGATCCGTGGATCTGGTATTGCGTTCACTCCGGCCCCCACGGCACGCTCGACCTCGATCAATTCCACGGGCTCACCCTCATTGAATGGCTCTTCCTAGTCATCGGCCTTTCGCTTCTTCTCATACCCCTTACAACCTTGCTCGTCCCCGTTAATTAACAAATCACCGCTTAACAACCCTCCCCCGCCCCGGTTCTTCGTCATTCCACCTTGCCGTGTAACATGATCTCCCTCCTCTAATCCCCTCCCTTCACTCCTGCTATCCTCCCAGGGGGCGGGGCAAAAAAAAGGACGGCCGCTGGATTACGAGTTGATCGATATCCGGCGGCCGTTTTTTTTGGGGGGGGAAGCGCGTTAGCTTTAAGTGGTTAGCTTTGTTTGCCGCGTTTCTTTTTGCCGTACTTTTTCTTTTTGGGTTCTTTCTTGGCCATGGGTAGGACTCCTGAAAAGTGGTTGTATGCGGCAGATTCGCATGCCGCGAAAATTTTCTGCTGGGGTACAGAATACCCGCTGAGGCGGTGCGGGACAATTGCCACGGCGGGGGGATGTCGAGATGATTGGGGGGATGAGCGACGTTCCCCCCCCACTGCCGATGCCGAATCGCGTGCCAGAGCCACCACCGCTGGCGGGAGAAGCGCCGGTGATTTTTTGCGCGGCGGGGCAATTTTCGGGGCGGGATGAGACGCGGCGGTTTTCGCTGGGGGAGTTGCTGGCGTGGGTGGTGATTGTGGGGCTGGTGGGATTGACGATGTATCGGGTGCAGATAAATCGGCAGGTCGGGGGAGCGTTGCGGGACGGGAATGGTTATCAAATGGAGTTGATGGCGCGGTACGTGGTGGGGGCGAAGGCGGCGTTTGGCGCGGCGGGTGCGGGGAATAGCAAAGAGTTGCGGGCGAGTTTTGAGCAGAGCGTGAAGTCGCCGCGGGATGAGGTTCGAGCGGCGGTTGTGGCGGGGGAATTTGCGGGGGTGGTAGAGACGACGCGGCGTTTGCGGGAATTGTGGGACAAGTATCCGGAATTGCGGCGGGAGGTGGAAGTGCTGGATTTATTGAGCCGGCAGCAACCTCTGGCGAATGATGGAGATAGGGAGGCGATTCAGGACCGGTACGGGTGGATCGCGGATTTGGCGGAGACGCTGGGACGGCCGGAGAGCGACCCGCAGCGGGTGGCGGTGCTCAGCGGGGCGATGCGGACGATGGCGGCGATGGCGGGGGTCGCGGTGTTGATTTTAGCGGCGTTGGGTGTGGGCGCGGTGCTGCTGGTGAGCGCGGTGGTGCAGAAGGTGCGGGGAAAACTTCAACCGGCGTTTCAGCGGGGACGGACGCATCGCGGGATGTATGCGGAGGCGTTTGCGCTGTTCATGGTGGTGTATGTGGGAGGATCGGCGGGGCTGGCGGCGCTGGGGCTGAGGGGGTTATGGGGAACGCTGGTGCTGCCGATGGCGTTTGGTGTGGCGCTGGTGTGGCCGCGGGTGCGGGGGCAGAGTGCGGCGGAGTGGCGGAGTGCGTTGGGGCTGACCTGGGGCCGGGGGTTGATGCGCGAGGTGTGGACGGGAATCGGCGGGTACCTGGCGGGCGTGCCGATCGTGATGGTGGGGTTTGTGATGACGATGCTGCTGATGAAGGTAAGCGGCGCGCAGCCAGCGCATCCGATTACGCAGGAGTTGACCGGGCCGGCGTGGGCGAAGGTGATGGTGTTTTTGCTGGCGGCGGTGTGGGCGCCGATATCGGAAGAGCTGGTGTTTCGCGGGGCGTTGTTGGCGAGCCTGCGGCAACGGATGGGGGTGATGCTGGCGGCAGTGATTGGGGCGGTGCTGTTCGCGGGGATTCATCCGCAGGGATGGGCGGCGATACCGGTGCTGGCAAGCCTGGCGATCGTGTTTGCGTGGATGCGGGAGTGGCGGCAGTCGATCATCGGGCCGATGGTGGCGCATGGGCTGCACAATGGGGCGACGGTGTTGCTGGCGATACTGATGATCGGGTGAAGGGGCGTGGGGGCGCGCGATGGCGCGGCGGTGCGTCATCCGAGGGTGATGATTCTGCTGCCGATGTTGGTGCGCAGGCCGTTGTTTTTATCGAGAGCATAGAGGTCGATCTGGTAGGTGCCGGCGCTGAGGACGGGGAGGGTGATGTTGAAGCCGTGGTCGGCATTGCCGAAGTAGGGGATGAGGTCAGCGCGGGCATTGCCGGCGGATTCGGAGAGGGTGGGGACGCCGTTGATGTAGACGAGGATGTCGAGGGGAGTGGAGGGGAGGTCGTAATCAGCGGCCCAGCCCCAGATCGTGGTGGAAGAGGCGAAATCGAAGGAGCCGGTGGGCCGGAGGTTGGTGACGGTTTTGCTGCCGATGAGGGTGGAGACGGTGCCCTGGCTTTCGGCGGCGTAGACGCTGATGGTGTGGGTGCCGAAGGAGAGGGGCGGGAGATCGATGGCGAAGCCGTGATTGGCGGAGCCGACGTAAGGGATGAGGTCACTGCGGGTGATATCGGCGAGGGAGGTGCCGACGTAGACGTTGTCGATGTAGATATCGACATCGATGGAGGAGGTGGGGGCGTCGGGGTCCTGGACCCAGCCGAAGAGGGTGGAGTGGGAGATGGAGTCAAAGAAGCCGTAGGGCGCGGTGTTGTTGATGAAGCCGTCGAAGATGACGGTTTCGTCATTGACGCTGGAGCGATTGTCTTCGACGGTGACGGTGATGGAATGGGAGCCGGGATCGAGTGAGGAAAGGTTGATGGAGTAGCCGTGGTTGGCGGAGCCGAAGTAGGGGAGGAGATCATTGCGGGTATTGCCGGCGGCGACGGTGGTGAAGAGGAAGTCATCGACGTAGACGCGGACGTTGACGGGAGCGGCACCGAGATCGGCATCGTAGGCCCAGCCCTGGATCTGGGTGGAATTGACGCTGTCGACGACGCCGGTGGGGGCCTGGTTGGTGAGGACGATGGTGCGGAGAAGGACGGGGGTGGCGGTGGTGACTTCAGGATCGAGCATGTAGATGCTGGCGGTGTGGGAGCCGGGCGTGAGGTCGGAGAAATTTTTGACGAAGCCGTGGGCGGAGGTGCCGAGGTAGGATTGAAGATCGGCGCGGACATTGCCGGCGGCGAAGGGCGTGCCGGCGACGCCGTCGATATCGATGCGGATGTTGACGGCTTTTTCGGGGGCGTCGGGATCGAAGGCCCAGCCGAAGACGATGGTGGAGTCGGCAAAGTCGAGGCTGCCGTAGGGAGTCTGGTTGTTGGTCCAGATGCGGGTGGCGGTGTTGGAGGGGTCATCGATGCTGTAGATTTCGACGACTTTACCGGTGTATGAGCCGGTGACGTAGAAGCCGACGTTGGCGGTGCCGAGGGTGCCGAGGAGGTCGGAGCGGGCGACGGTGGCGGCGAAGGGTGTGCCGAGGACGCCGTCGATATCGATGCGGATTTTGGTGCCGCCGGTGGGTTTGTCGGAATCGAAGACGTAGCCGCGGAGGCGGGTGGAGGAGGCTTCTTCGACGGCGAAGACGGGGGCGGGATTGTGGAGGGTGCGTTCGCCGAGGCGGGTGCGTTCGCCGGTGGCGGTGTTGACGGCATCGACGGCGAGGGAGGAGGCGCCGGTGGGGAGCGTGGTGGGCGGAGTGAAGGACCAGCCGTGGTAGGAGAAGCCGAAGTAGGGGACGAGATCGGGGCGGTATTGGTTGGCGAGGGTGGTGTAGAGGGTGCCATTGATGGTGATTTCGACGTTCATGGGGAGGGGGCCTTCATCCTGGTCGAGGGTCCATCCGGCGAGGATGGAGCGGTTGGCGACGTCGATGTAGCCGATGGGGTTGGAGGCCAGGAGGGTGCGGGATTCGAGGGATTCGAGAAGGGCGCGGGTACCGTGGGCGCGGGAAGTGGTACGGGTAGTGGAACGAGTGGGTATTTTTTTGAAACGCATGAGAAAGCACCTTGCAGAGGGTGAAGGAGGCGGGATGACCAGCCGGACTGGGGGCACGGGACGTAAAGAAATATCGGCTGTTTGGCGCGGGTGCATGAGCGGATGGAAGGGGGTAAAGTCCGCTAAATGCGGAGGTTTTGCGCGTGTGGGGAGCGTTGACTTTTGGGAGGCAATGAGTAAACTAGCGGGTTCCGTTGCGGTCTGCGAATAAGCCTAAAAACGAAGCGTGGATGGAAGACGGGAAACGGGCGTGTAGCTCAGTTGGTTAGAGCGCGTCGCTGATAACGACGAGGTCCCAAGTTCGAATCTTGGCACGCCCAGTGAAATTTTTGAGTATGGATTGAGGGGGAGGGAAATGGACCTGCCGGGTGGCGGGTTTTTGTATTTTTGCCGAGGGTGGATTGGGCGCGGTGGAAGGGGTGCGGGTCGGTACAATGTGACGCGAACGCGATATAAATCGCGGGTGTTGGTAGATGGGAGAATGGACATGATCGTAACGACGCCGTCGGAGATGCCGCACGCGGAAGGGATCGGGCCCAAGGATCAGCATTCGCTGTTTGCGATGGGGGTGGAGGCGGTGGATCGGGCGTGCGCGGTGCTGCAGGCACCGGAGTATGTGCGGGCGATTCTGGGGCAGCCGAAGACGGAATTGATCGTTAATTTTCCGGTGCGGATGGATGATGGGCATTACAAGGTGTTCAAGGGGTACCGGATTCAGCATTCGAATATTCTGGGGCCGTTCAAGGGGGGCGTGCGGTATCACCCGGAGATGTCGCTGGATGATGGCAAGGCGCTGGCGCTGTGGATGACGATGAAATGCGCGGTGATGCGTTTGCCGTTCGGCGGGGCGAAGGGCGGGATACGGGTGGATCCGCGGAGTTTGTCGGCGACGGAATTGATGCGGCTGACGCGGCGGTTTACGGCGGCGCTGGGGGATACGATCGGGCCGGAATTTGATATTCCCGCGCCGGATGTGGGGTCCAACGCGCAGATCATGGATTGGATGATGGACACGTATTTGAACACGCATGAGGGACCGGGGCGGCAGAATTTGCGGCACGTGGTGACGGGTAAGAGCCTGGCGTGCGGGGGCAGCGAGGGGCGGGAAAAGGCGACGGGGCAGGGGATCGTGTACGTGCTGCAGGAGTTGCTGCCGGAGTTTATGGTGGCGATAGAGGGGATGCGGTTCAGCGTGCTGGGGTATGGGAATGTGGGATCGAACACGGCGGTGATTTTGGAGGGTTTGGGGGCGCGGCTGGTGGGTGTGATGGATCACACGGGCGGGATTCGGACGGCGACGGGTGAGGCGGCGATCAGCGCGCAGGGTCTGGCGGTGCATGTGGCCAAGCATGGATCGATCAAGGGGTACATGCAGGCGGAGATCGAGGAGGTGGATCGGGAGACGTTTTACAAGACGCCGGTGGAGGTGTTTATACCCGCGGCGATAGAGCGGATGGTGGATAAGGAAGTGGCGGGGTGGTTGAATTGCCGGGTGGTGGCGGAGGGCGGGAACGGTCCATGCACGCCGGAGGCGGACGCGATTTTGACATATCGGAACATCGCGATTTTGCCGGCGATTTTGTGTAACGCGGGCGGGGTGACGGTGAGTTACCTGGAGTGGGTGCAGAACAAGGCGGGGGTACGGTGGGAGTTGGACCGGGTGGATGCGGATTTGAAAAAGACGATCGTGAACGCGGCGCGGCGGGTGCGGCTGGCGGCGCAGCAGTTCGGCGTGGATATGAAAACGGCGGCGTATGTGACGGCGATCGATCACCTGGTGAAGGCGTATGTGCAGCGGGGGATTTTTCCGTGAAGGGCCTCGGCGGAATGGGCGGGGGTGCCGCGGGGAGACTTCACGCGGCGTGAGCGGGCTGGGAGTTTTCTTCGATGGGTTGATTGGGTTCGGGCAGATCGAGGCGGAGTTTCTTGATGCGGCGGGGGTCGGCTTCCAGCACGGTGAAGGTGAGGCCCTCGTGCGTGAGCGTGGTGCCTTTGATAGGAATCAGACCGAGCGTCGCCAGAACGAACCCCCCTACCGTCTGGTAGTCGCCTTCTTCGGGCAGGGCGAGGTCGAGGGTGCGGTTGAGATCCGTGATATTGGTGCGGGCGTCGACTTCGACGGCGAGTTCGCTGACGCGTTTGATGCCGTCGGGCGCGGGGCGTTCGTATTCATCGGCGATGTCGCCGACGATTTCTTCGATGATGTCTTCGGAGGTGACGAGGCCGTTGGTGCCGCCGTATTCGTCGAGGACGACGGCCATGTGAACGTGCTGAAGTTTGAATTCGCGGAGGAGGTCGCGGAGAGGTTTGGTTTTGGGGACGAAAAGTGCGGGGCGGACGATGGAGCGGAGATCAAGCGTGGGGGCGGTGAGTTGCCAGTTGCCGAGGTTATCGGTGGGCGAGGGGGTAAGGGTGCCGAGCATGGCAAGGAGGTCTTTGGCGTAGAGGATGCCGATGACGTTGTCGAGGGAGTTTTCGTAGACGGGGATGCGGGAGAGGCCGTCTTTGATGATGCGTTCGCGGACTTCGCCGAGGGACGCGCGAACGTCGACGGCGATGATTTCGGTGCGGGGGGTCATGATCTGCCCGACCTGCAGATCGCGAAAGCTGATGATGCCTTCAATCATTTTGCGTTGCTCTTCATCGACGGTGCCTTCAGCGGTACCTTCAGCGACGACGTGCAGAAGCTCCTGCTCGGCCTTTTCGGCGTCGGTGTCGGCGTCTTCGGTGAGGGTGACGCCGGCGAGACGTTTGACGAGTTCATCAAAAACGTTGAGGACGCGGACGACGGGCCAGGTAAGCCAGAGGGCGACGCGGAGCATGGGCCAGCAGAAGGCGATGAAATTTTCGCCGGCGTACTTGGCCCAGGCCTGCGGGATGGCGACCGACGCGATGAGCAGCGCGGGCACGGCAAGCAGGAGCGTCAGGCCGAAGACTTTGAACGGGTGCGGAGAATCGGCGAACTTGATCTGGAAATACATGGCCAGGGCGATGATGACGGCAGCGTTGGCGACGAGGCGGAACGTGGCGGAGGAAAGGGCCAGGTCATACTGTGCGGCGAGAATCGCGTCGAGGGCGTGAGCGCGGTTGTAACGCACGAGTTGCTCATCGAGTTGGACGCGGCTGAGCTTGCGCAGGGCGTAGGAAAGCACCGAAAAGATGAGCGACGCGAGCAGCGCGACGAGGGCGATCCAGATGAGGAGGGTGGGGTTCAAAGAGACCTCTTGCGGGTGGTTGGGGTGTGCCGGGGGATTGAGCGTTTCGTGGGCTTCCTTCTTTTCTCCAGCAGCTTCGGGCTTCGTTTTGCGGGCGCGTACACCGCGCCGACGCCCAATGCCGTGAGAATTTCGTCTTCCCGGGCGTGCATGGCAGCAGCCTGTGGGGAGGTGAGGTCATTGTAGCCGCAAACGTGCAGGAGGCTGTGAAGGGCATAGAGCAGAATTTCATGACCGAGCGGGTGGCCAAGTTCCTTCGCCCGGCGCTGGGCGACATCGACGCAGATGACCGTGTCGAGATCGAGCGGATGGGCGGGATTGTCGCGCAGGTCGAAAGTGAGGACATCGGTGGTGGAAGGATCGTTCATGGTGCGGCGATGAAGGGACTTCATGGCGGGATCACGGATGAGGGTGATGGACCAGGCGCCGGAAGTGTGGGCCAGCACCCTCGCCGCCTGAAACAATTGCCGGCGCAGCGCGGGAAGGGGAGTGTTGCTCACCGTGGCGTGAGTGATCTGGAGTTTGAGCATAAATCGCAGTTACAAATATAGATGCTTCGTTTACCCGATAATTCAGTATAATTGAACAGTTGAAATAATGTACTCGTGCGGAGCTGAACCATGACGTTGCATATTGAAGCGGTATACGAAGGGGGGGGTTTCAAGCCGATACAGCCGGTGATGCTTAAGGGACATGAGCGGGTCACGCTTTCGGTGGAGACCGGAGACGGAAAACTGAGCCAGAGTTTCGGCAGCATCGCCTGGACCGGCCCCGCAGAGGGGTTGCGGGAAATTGCCGAATCACCGGAATTGGGGCGGCGCGAAACGAAATGAAACTTGAAGCCAAATGATGCGGATTTTGACCGTGTGCCCCATTTACGTCGGTATGTCCCAAGTTGATTATGCCAGTTTCGCCACCGTCGACGGCGTCGGCTCCGCATCCGCACTGGGATACGCCACGCGGCCATGATGTATGCCGGCCAGGGTGCGTACCAGCGTCTCTTCAATGATCGACAAATCCCGCAGCGTCAGGGCGCACTCGCTGAATTGACCGTCCATCAGACGCTTCATGATGAGGCTGTGAACGGCGGCTTCGACGCGGCCGGGGGCGGGCTCGTCGATGGAGCGAACCATGCTTTCGGCGCCATCGCAAATCATGAGGATCGCGGTTTCACGTGAGAGCGGCTTAGGGCCGGGGTAGCGGAACTCCGTATCGGAAATGGCCGGCGAATCCGCGGGGTCCTGCTCCTGTTTGCGCCGCGCGGCGTGGTAGAAAAATTCGACGAGCGTGGTGCCGTGGTGCTGGGCGATGAATTGCTGGATGTCGGCGGGCAGGCCGTATTCGCGGGCCAGTTCAATGCCGTCCTTGACGTGTCCAACAATAATGAGGAGGCTCATGGCGGGGGAAAGTTTTTCGTGGCGGTTGGGGCCGCCGGCGGTCTGGTTTTCAATGAAATAGAGCGGCTTGGAGAGTTTGCCGACATCGTGATAGTAAGCGCCGACGCGGCACAGCAAGCCATTGGCGCCGACGGCGTTGCCCGCGGCTTCGGCCATGACGCCGACAATCAGTGAGTGATTGAACGTGCCGGGGGCTTCCTGCGACAAGCGGCGAAGCAGCGGCTTGCTGGCGTCGCAAAGTTCTAGCAGCGTCATGGCGGTGGTGATCTTGAAAATGCTTTCCACCAGCGGCAGGATGGCCAGGGCGAACATGGCGACCAGGACGCCGGAAGCGGCGGCCCAGAGGGAGTTGCTGCCGATGGCGTGCAGATCGGTGGGGACAACCCAGGGGTTCCAGATGGAGCCGACGAGGTGGGCGAGGCCCAGGGCCCAAGTGATGGAGAACATGGCGCCGCTGGCGAAGACGCCGACTTCGATGAGCCGGCCGCGGGTGCGGATTTCGGTCAGCATAAAGCAAAAGACCGTGACGCCGGTGAGCGTGATCAGAAAGAATTCCACACCTTGGCCCAGCGTGAAAGTGACGAGCAAAGCGTGCAGTCCGGCCAGCGCCAGAGAGGTGCGCTGGCTGAAGGCGATGACGAGAATGATGGCGGTGAGGAGCGTGGGCGCGACGCCGAGGACAAACACGGAACGGGGAAGCAGCGCCACTGAACCACGGGCGATGAAGAGCGTCAGCAGCATGAGGCAGGCGAGCGCCCAGCCCTGCCGGACGGAGGTGACCACGCTTTTCATACGCGTGACATACAGCGATCCGGCGATGGTGAGGATGGCGACGACGAGCGCCTGGCCCAGCAGTGAAAGCAGGGGGGACCAGGGATGAAGGATCTTCAGTTGCCGTTCCGACGCGGCCTGGGCTTCGCGCAGAAGTTTATGCTGGTACTCGTCAATGATGGTGCCGCGCCGGACGATGACGTCATTTTCCATGATGGGTTTGCCGGGGGCTTGCACACCTTCAGCGCGTTCCTGGGCGAGCAACTCGGTCAGTTTGCTGTTCAGCGAGAACGTCGGCTCGGATTGCTTCAACAGGTAAGTGGTGAAAAGATCCGCCAGGCGCAGCGAAAAGATGGAGGCCACATCATGCTTCACTTCGGCAATGCTGGCGGAATCCGTCGCGCCGAGTTTGATTACCTGCCCGCGCGGCAACTCGGCAACGGCATCTTTGAGATCCGTAAAACGCAGGATCTTGACGTCATACGCCGGTCGAGTGCGCAAATATTCCCACTCTTCGGGCGTTACAAACGGATTGCGCAAAAGCGTGTCGGTGATGAACGTGCGGACGGCATTGTGGTAGGCGGTATCGGTGTAGCTTTGCAGATCGGCCAAGGTCGCGGCATTCAAGCCGGGGAAAAGTTCGAGCACGGGCGGGGGAATCTGATCCACGGAATGCACGTCGCGCAGATTGGTGCGCAGACTCGAAAGCTGCGCGTAGATGCGTTCAAAGGCCGCCTCGTTGGCGACCAGCACCGCGGGGCTGGTGGCCTTGCGTGCTTCGCGCAGGCGTTCAGCGGCTTCGACATTGAAGACGGTAAAGGAAATGGGCGAGCGCAGATCCATGGGGGCAACGTCCCCGATCCCGTAGGGAATCTCGGTGCCGGGCCAAAGCTGAATGGCGGTCGCCAGAAGGAAAAAGACAAACGTGATCAAAATGACCGGCGCGTATTTGCGGCGCGGCGTGCGTTCGAGGCTCTCGACTTCCGCAACGTCGGCACGAATGGCTTCACGTCGGGCGCTGGTTTTGCGAAACCACATCAAGTGTCGCCCGGTGAAGGGCGCTCCAGAGGACAAAAACGCGGCATGCCGAGGGCATCGCGTATGCAACGGTTATCGGTCATCCGGGTGCTGGGCTTGCCTCATCGCTTATGCAGAATTCGCAACGCCCCCAGGGGTGAGAACGCTCACATTTTAGCGTCGAAGGCAGGAGAGTGTAACCGGGAGGGTGAAACTACCGTCCGGTGCAGCGGCGGAGTGGCCTGGCGGCTCAAAAATCGCCATTTTATGGGAAATATCGACCGCACCACGAACTTATCAGGTACCTATTGGGTCGGCTAGGGGGCGGCCGCAGGTTGGGTTGTGGAGGCAGGGGAAGGACGGGCCAGATCTTCCGCTTGCTGTCTCTTAGGATCGCGCAGGGCTTCCGCCTCGCCCAGCCGCGCCTTCAAATCCTTGGCGCGGGTCACGAGATCCTCGACCGGCGGGTCAACCACCGGATGGAGCACAAACGCCCAGATCTTTTCATCTTTGAATTCTAGGGGCGACAGTTCCGTCACCAGGTCGACGCCGAGCCACTGATGCCAGGGGGCGCTCGCCTTGCGGCTGGTGTGGAGGTAATAGCGTTTGATGAGGGGGGCATCGACGGTGCCTTCGTTGCGTTCGAGCCGCATGCGTATGTCGTATTCCCCGTACCACGTGAAGGGGACCTTGAGCGGGTATTCCTTGCTGGTGCGGCCGACTTCGACATCGTTGATGTAAACCAGCGCGCCGGGGGGCTCGCTGGCGATGGTGAGGGTGCGGTCGATGCAACCGGTCAGCGAGGCGAACACGGGCAGAGACAGCAGGGCGAGAAGATGGCGCGGTTTGATCATGCGAGGATTGTACTGGCGAAACGCCGTGAGTGTAAACGGCCCGGCGGGCTTATCCCCACACGGCCTCCACCTTGAGATGTTGTTGTTCACGCTCGCCGGCACGCTGGCGGTCAATCGCTTCCACACAGCGGGCCAGCACATCGCGGGCGTCGTAGCCGAGCATCTTGATGGGCAGGCCCGACGAACCGGCGATCGGAAAATTGGCGTGGGCGACCACATCGATGTCTTCACCCAGGCGTACGCCCGCTTTGAGAAATCCCGCGGTGGCGCTTTCCAGCAGGTTGTCGTCGGCAATAAGCACCGCGTCGGGGCGGGTGCCCGCGGGGCCGTCGAGCAAAAGCTGAATGATATTCTGCGACGATTTGGGAGCCGATTGCGCCACATATTGACGCCAGCATTCCCGCAGCGTCAGGCCGTGGGCTTCTGCGGAGGCGGCGAAATAATCCGGAAGATTGGCGTGCGGCATCAGCCCGGGGACGGACAAAATCGCGATGCGCTTGCGCCCGCGGCCGGCCAGATAATCAAACGCTTTATTAACAAACGAGTTGGCGTCCAGCCCCACGGTCCACATCATGGGAAAGCGTTGGGGGTTGCCGGCGGTGGCGACGCGCGGAATACCGGGATGATCGAGCAGGGGCGTGTGTTCCAGAAGGTGCGGCGAGGAGGAAAAAATGATCCCGCCGAGGCGATGCTCACGGATATCGCGGACGAGCGCCTGGTAATGACCGGATGAAGGATCGCCTTCGAGCACATTGTAGTAGAGCGGTATTTTGAGATCGCCGGACTGCTGCAGGACGACGGCTTCGTGCGCTAGTGCGGTCCAGAATTTATTCCAATGCGTGGAGCCGGGATGAAAGGGAAAGGCCAAGGCGTAGTTATGAAGGAACGGCGGGCTTTCGGTGACGAAGGTTCCGAGTTTGCCGCGGGATTGGATGAAGCCGTCGCGCATCAGCGTGTCGATGGCGCGCTGCATGGTGACATGGCTGACCTTGAAACGATTTTCCAGGCTGGAGCGGATGGGCAGCCGCGTGCCGGGAGCCAGGCCGCCGTCGGCGATTTGCTGGCGCAGGGTGATGATGACGCGGTCACGTGCCGCCGAACGTTTTTCGGATACTTTCGCCTTTTTTACCATGGTGTATTCCTAAATTTTATTAGCCTACCAGTAGTATACTTATGTTTGTACTGCAAAAATAAATTCCTTTCAAGCGCGAAACGCCAACTATCAGAGCGTTTTTTTGGGGCGTGATACAAAAAAGTAGCGACTCCGATTACGGCACATCCAGAGACTCGGGCGCCGCGAAGACGCACAGCACCACCCATCTCTTGAACGAGCATCGAACCGGATCAACCGCCCGGACTCAAGCACCGCGATACTGGTTATTCCACCGGCAGAACCGGCAACATACCCCGGGTCAACTCGGCCAAAATCGGCGGACGGTGATACATCGCGGCCTGCTCTTCCAATTTTTCCACCGTGATTTTATCACTCAGCAGAAAGCGAAAACGAAACGTGTGCTCGCCCCGGTCGGAGTAAACGCCCGGCATAGGCAACTGCTTGGTATCGTACGGAACGTGGTGGGCCAGCAGCGCGCTGCGCAACAGGCTCAAACGCACCTGCTTAGGCGTGACGTCGCCGGCCAGAACATCCGGACACAAAATGGCCATCTTGGCCGCGGGAAAATGGAGGTAATCACGCACCGGCACTTCATGGCCGTTGCTCGGACGCTGCAGCGACCCGCCCGGAATGCCGTCAGTGTGACTGTCCACCGGCACTGTTGCGGGGAACGGCAACACGAGTTTGAGAATCTTGTGGTGCTCGTTCCAATCAATACGCAAGGTGAGATCAACCCCCGATTCTCCGGCGTAGACGCGCCACTCGGCGCTAAGCGTGCTCTGGCCGATTTCGCCGGTTTGCACCGCCGACGCCATCAGCGGACCACGATCGACAATCTTCACTGCGGACCATTTGGCGGCCTGCACATCGCCCTCGTAGCGCACCGTCCCGTGCGACCACGTGTCGCTCTCATCGGCAATCAGTTCCAAAGTCGGAATGCTGAACGGCAACGCGTGTAACGACTCCATCGTCCCGGCGGCCAGATCGCAGGTAATGCCGACATCATTCGTCAGCACAGCCGCGTCGCTGACATCAACCCGCGCTTCGACCGTTTCAGGCGTCCACTTGAGACGCAGAACCCGCAACTCGCCCGGAGGAATCTGCACCCGCACCAGCGGCCGGAAAATTTTCCAACTGAAATTGCAGATCGCTTCGGTGTGTACCGGCTGGAACGGCACCGGCCGATCCTGCTCGTCGATCAAATGCCAGTGTTTCGGATAGGGCGGATAGCCCGGATACGTTTCAAACTCGGTATAACCGTCGAACGCCGTATCGGAGGCATTCCAGAGAACGATGCGCTGGAGCGGATCGGGCGGGAGCGCCAGCAGCTTTTTACGCAACGCAAGATGCAGCGCCTCATCCGCCGCCGAAGCCGCCTGGCCGAGTTGATCCTGCACCGTGACGTACGCCGACGGCAAACATGTGCCGCCGAGCGTGTCATGAAAATGATGAAAGCAGACATTTTCCCAGCCTCTGCGGAGCAAAATGGGCGTCTCCGGATCGGTTGGCAGATCCGCCTTGTGCAGGTCACACTGATGGAGCCGATGCTCCGCGCGACGCAACGCAATCTTGCCCGGGCGATGCACGGTGTAGCACCCCACCGCGTGCATCTGCAATTCGCCGGTAACGGTGGGCAACAACGCCGCCTTCGTTTCAACCGCGGCAAAGAAATGCTCCACCGTCGAAAAAACCAGCGTCGCATCAGGAAACGCATCCATATTGCGGCGGCACCACGCGATGAGCCGCTCCGTCGGCCCCCCGCCGTGATTGCTCAAACCCAGAATGCACAACGCATGACCCACCCCCGGCGCCGCGCACGCCAGTGCGTTCTGAATACGCCCCGTAGGATCATGATCCCACGCAAACGTGCCATACGATTCCCCCAGCCGCAGCGTCGTGACCGCCGGCGAACCCGGCTTTTCCTGCCAGTGAAAAAGATTGGTGTCCAGCGCCATTTCCTGCTGCTGCGGACGCATCATCACGTACGCACTCTGCCCGCCCGCGTGAATGATCGACGGCAGCGTCGCGGCATGCCCAAACGAATCCACGTTGAACCCCATCCGCGGAAAAAAACCGAACCGCTCCGTGAAATATTTTTTGCCCAGCTCCATTTGTTTCTCGATCCCAAACCCGCTGGGCAGATTGCAATCCGGCTGCACCCACCACCCCCCGACAATCTCCCATCGCCCCGCCTCAATATGCTTGCGCATGCGTGCAAACAATTGCGGGTCGCACCGCTCCACCTGCTGATACAGTGCGGCTTCGCCGAAGCTGAAATGCAGATCCGGATGCTTGTCGAGGCGATCGCATGCGCTGCGAAACGTCGCCAGCGCTTCATCCAGCCCCGCCGTCCACGGCCAGAGCCAGATCGGATCGAGGTGCGCCGAAAAGACTAGATGAACGATGGTTTTTCCGGTGCCGGAAGTCGAAGACGTTTGCATCAATACCTACTTATCTAGAAGCAGTAAGGGAAATCCCCGACGGGGCATTCACGTAAAACGTGGCCCGCCGATGGGTAAATAGTATACTTGAAATCCTTTATTGAATAGCGTCCAACGTATAGCCTACACCAATTGTCGTTTATGATCGTCGTATACATGACCCACCGCCTCGCCGCGGGAATAACCTCAAAGAACCAGCGTTCTAGGTAAACGCGCATTTTGCCGACGAACATTTTCAGGAGCCTTGAATGATCCTCAGCAGTTTCGATGTCCTTCCCGATGGAACGCTTTTTTCCTTCTGGGACTGCACCACCACCTTTACCAAAACCCTCCACGTCGCCCAAAATCACCCCCAAGCCCGCGATGACGGCCCCGGCACCGAAGCCGAACCCTTCAAAACCATCAGCCGCGCCGCCGAAATCGTCCAACCCGGCGAACGCGTCCTCATCTCCGCCGGCACCTACCGCGAGTGCGTGCGCATCCCCCGTGGCGGCACCGGCCCCGACAAAATGATCAGCTACGAAGCCCAGCCCGGCGACACCGTCATCCTCACCGGTGCCGAACAATGGAAAGGCCCCTTCCTCGAATCCGAAGGCTGGCCGCTCTGGGGCCGCAAAGATGTCCCCGAAGGCGTGCCCCCAAATAAAACCCGCACCGCTCGCATCTGGATGGCCAAACTGCCCCGCAATAGCTTCGAAGGCTACAACCCCTTCGGCATGTCCAACGTCCCCAACTCCCCCTGGGGCCCCAACCATTTTTACGAAGGCTATCAAGGCTTCTCCTCCAAGGTCGAATACCTCATGCGTCGCGGCATCGTCTTCGTCGATGGCCAGCCGCTGCGTCAAGCCCAGTTCCCCTGCGTCGGCGAATTGCCGCCCGGTACATTCTGGATCGAAGACAGCGGTTTGGTGATTCACTTCCGCCTGCTCAATGATGATGAACCGAAAAACCATGCGTTCGAATTCACCGCCCGCGAACAATGCTTCACCGCCGAAGATCGCTACCAGGGCTTCGTCCGCATCAAGGGCCTCACCGTCGAAAAAGTCGGCAACGGCTTTCCGCCCCCGCAACGCGGCGCCATCTCCACCAACTCCGGCAATCACTGGATCATCGAAGACTGCACCGTCCGCTGGGCCAACACCCTCGGCATGGATATCGGCAAACAAGCCCCCGCCCAAGTCACCCACCATCGTCAGGGACGCCACATCGTCCGCCGCAACCTCGTCACCGATTGCGGCATCTGCGGCATCGCCGGCGTACAACTCGGCTTCACCGCCGAGTCTGATGTCGATGACCTCACCAAATATGATCACCAAGCCACCGGCGTCCTCGTCGAACACAATCGCCTCGAACGCAACGGCTGGCGCGATATGGAAGGCCTCTGCGAATCCGCCGCCATCAAAATCCACGCCCTCCACAACTCCCTCGTCCGCCACAACATCATCCTCGACACCCTCCACGGCTGCGGCATCTGGGCCGATTGGCAAATCGTCAACTCCCGCATCTGCTCCAACGCCATTCTCGGCATCCGCTTCACCCACTTCGGCGGCATCTTTGTCGAGGCCGCCAAACACCGCAATTCCGTCGACAACAACGTCATCAGCAACGTCGGCACCTGCCCCTCCGTCGGCGGCGATCCCACCTGCGGCGGCAACGGCATCTACCAGCATGATTGCGACAAACAAGTCGTCCGCCACAATTTCATCCACCAGGCCCAAAAAGCCGGCGTCATGATCAACCTCGGCGAAAAAAACCGCATCGTCTACGGCCGCGGCGCCACCGGTCGCAAAAATCACGTCGAGTCCAACCTCTTCGCCGACTGCGGCTGGGCCATCACCTTCCCCACCCCCGACAACTTTGCCAACGGCAATCTCTTCGGCGCCTTCACTCAGGAAGGCGTCCTCCGCATCCAGCAACCCGAAGAACGCCTCAGCCTCGCCGCCTGGCGCGAATTCCACGGATGGGACATCGATGGCAAAAAAGTAAAAGTCACCGCCGCTGTAGATGTCGAAAAATTACGCCTCACGTTCACAATCGATGACGCCGGCAAAGTCACGGAAAAATCCGTCGACCTCCGCCAGGACTTCGTCGTCGAAGGCCTCTGGTAAGCGCGCCCCGCCTCAACTCAGCTCCATCAACCGCGCGGTAAATTTCTCCGGCAAGGTCACGCTCAACACGCCACTACGCGCATTCCACGTCGCCTTCCCCGGCCGCTTCACCGGATACCCAATCTTCACCGACCGCTTCTCACCCTTGCGCGCCGGTATCGGCAGCGCCGTCGTCGCCGCCCCGTCCAACCGCCACACCGCTAAATAATCCTTCCGCTTCGACCGCATCCCCAAACACGCCCACCCGTCCTGAAACGTCGGCATGCCCAGCGGCCAAAACGGCAGCGCCGTCGGCAAATCCTTGCGTATCTGCTTGTAATACTTGATCCCTTCCGTCACCAAACCCACCCGCTCGGCGGATATTTCCGCCAGGTGTCCGCTCTGATGAATCCGCAGCAGCAGCGCATTGACCATGTTGAAAATCGTCTCTTCCGCTGATCCATCACGCAGCGGATACGACCACACCGCCTGCTGCTCCGGTGTCGCCGCCGTCGGCGCCGCCGCCGCGATCGGCGCATACTTCCGGTAATCCGTCTGATCCGACGTCGACTGGATCGAATGCCGCGACAGCAACGAATACGTCATCCGCAACCCGCCCGATCCGCAATTCTCAATCACCAAATTCGGATACTTCACAAACACGCGATCGAGCCACTGCAAATACGCATCCTGATGCCGCAGCAATCCATCGCCCAGCGAATCCGAATTCAGCGACGTCCCCACGCCCGCGTTGATGTTGTAATCCATCTTGATGTAGCCCACCCCATATTCCTCCACCAATCGCTTGATCACGCCGTCCGCATGTTTGATCACGTCCGGGTTGCGATAGTCCAACTGGTACCGCCCGTGATCCACCACCGGCACGCCGTTCCGCTGGAAAAACCAATCCTTGTCCACCCGCTGCACCATCGGACACGCCGTCCCCATCACCTCCAATTCCAGCCACAACCCCGGCACCATCCCGCGGCTGCGTATGTAATCCAGCGGTTCCTTGATCCCCGTCGGCCCCGGAAAACGCTTCGCCGACGGCAGCCACTCGCCCACCCCAAACCACCAGAACCCATCCGCATACCACCCGCAATCAATGCAGAAATACTCGCACCCCGCCTTCGCCGCCGCATCAATCAACGGCGGCAAATTCGCCGACGTCGGATTCCCAAACAAACAATTCATGTAGTCATTAAAAATCACCGGCAGCTTCTCATTGTCTTCGTTCGGCCGCCGCGTCCGCCGCCGATACACCGTCAACTGCTGCATCGCATTTTCCAACGCGCTCCCCGCAATCCCCGCCGTCCCTTCCACAATGCCCACCGCCACCGGTATCGAATCAAACACTTCCTTCGGCTTCAGCAGCTTCATCCAATGCGCTTCATTGAATGTCGGCCCGCTCAGCTTCACATACAACTGCGCATTCTGATTGTCCGACACTTCCCACTGCCACGACCCATGATGCTCGATCTGAAAAAACAAACAGGTGTTCGCCTCGGTGTTCTCAAAAACACCCATCGGCAGATACCCGTCCGAACCCCACGTCCCCCGCGTCTCAAACGACAACCGCTTCGTCGACGCATGCGCCACCTTCGTCAGCCCCAGCTCCGGCAATGTGTGCGACCGCCACTGAATCTCCCCGTCCCAGCAGTTGTGCGGAATGTGCAGCCGCGAAACCTTATCCCACGGCTCCTTCGATTCCTTCGTCAAACCCGTCAGCGAAAATGACGAAACGTAATCAATCGAAATCGTCCCCGCCGAATCGTTTCGCAGCGTCGTCCACGAACGCATCACCGGAACCTTCTTGTAAAACTGGATATGCGAAATCACCGTCAACCCCTCCGGCGATTTCTGCTCGACTTCCAACTTGCGCCCCATTTCATTGCGTGTATCTCGCAGATTCACAAACTTCAAATGACTGCCCGGATACGTCGCCGTGTATTTCATCCCGTGGTGATCATCCATGTTCGCCCCGGAAATCTGCACTTCCACCAGCCGATACCACCGCGCCTTCCCGTTGTCCTTCAGCAGCTCCGTCGGATCAAACGCCGCCGTGCCAAAATGCACCAGCCGCACATCCTTCTCCGCCGTAATATGCAAAATCAAATGCAATCCGGATTCCTTAAATTTCAAAGTACGCGCGGGCGAAGCAGGAACAACAGCTGTCGAGGTGGCGGTCATGAAAACTCCTAAACTCTGAACGACTCGCAAAAATGAAGCGCGAGCAGGAATCATAGTCCCAACCCATGAAATGGTTAAGCCTACGGAAATGGATGCCTGGTGCATTCCTGAAAGTCGCCGTGAGGAGAAACCCGTTTTTCCCCCTCGGCCCCCAAGGCTGTTCATGCGCTTCGTTCCCCTCTTTCGAATATCTCACCTGCGCATCGCAGAAAACCCAAAAATATTTCATCTACATCTCCGTCCACCGCATATAACCCACCCGCCCCGCTGGTATGCCCCAAATCCCACGCTATCATTTCAGCAACTATTATGATGTCTCGTGCCTATCCAGCGTTTATCCCGGGAGTACCCCTTATGTCCGGACCCAATGACCCCCCCACCAATAGCGGCAGCGGCGGAGCCAACTCCGGTGACGCTCAGAAAATCTCCCACAACCCCACCTCCGCCCGCATCCCCGAAAAAGTCGCCCGCGGCGTCACCGCCACCGGTGTCTTCGTCTTCATGGGCCCCAACGAGTTCGTCATCGACTTCCTCCAGTTCCTCGCCCGCCCGCCCCAACTCGCCGCCCGCGTCATCATGAGCCCTGCCGTCGCCGAACAATTCCTCGCCGGCCTGCGCGAAAATCTGATGCGCTACGAACAAGCCTACAGTCGCCCGCCCGCCCTCCCCAAAGCCCAGGGTGAAAAGCCGCGCTCGGCCCAGGATATTTACGATGACATCAAACTGCCCGAAGACCAACTCACCGGCATCTACGCCAACGGTTTTTTGATCGGCCACAGTGCCGCCGAGTTTGGCCTGGATTTCATCACCAACTTTTTCCCCTCCGCCATTGTCACGGCGCGCGTTTATTTGGCGGTGCCGCGCGTGCCCCAATTGATTGAAACCTTGGCGAACATGGTGGGGCAGTGGCAGCGTCAACGACCCCTGCTGGCCCCCACTCCCCCCCTGAATATGGGCACCTCCCCCCCCTATTACCCCCCCCC
>JBBRWV010000056.1:0-22572 GCA_038248985.1 Phycisphaerae bacterium | reverse complement strand
GCGGGTGATCAAAAGGAAGATGAGCAAGTGGAAGAAAAAGCGCGCCGTGCACCACCACTACCCGCAGCCTACTCAAGGGTTCCGAGATTCCATAGTTATGCTTCGTTGAACGGTATTGGTCCTAAATGCAAGGAGGGTCGGCGGCGGTTATTGGGGGGCGGGTTTCTTTTCACGCTGGGCGCGGATTTCTTCGAAGAAGGCCAAGGCGCTTTTGACGAGGGGGTCGTGGCCGGCGTTGGGGATTATTTTTTTCGCGGGGAGGGTGAAGCCCATTTTTTTTAAGACTGCGGCGGCGTTTTCGCCCTGTTGGAGGATGCCGGTGCCGCCGTTGATGGTTTTGTTGTACTGGTCTTTTTCGCCGAAGAGTTGCTGGACGGGGACGCCGGCACCTTTGGCGGGACCGGCGGCGAGGCTGTAGAAGTTGGCGCAGGCGGGTGCGCCGGCGGCGATGATGTCGGGATGGTTGATGAGCATGGCGTAGCAGGGGGAGCCGCCGCCGGAAACACCGGTGATGTAGATGTGTTTTTCCATGTTGACGGCTTCGAAGAGGCCTTTGAGGAGCGCGGTGGTGCCGGGGACGTCGAAGTCGATGCGGGTTTTGAAATTGCCGGTGAGGGTTTTTCCGATGAGGGGCTTGATGGCTTCGGCGGGGTACCAACTTTTGTGGGAATTTTCATCAACGGTGTTGGTGTTGGAGAGAGTGACGGGGGAGAGGACGATGTAGGGGAGTTCGCCGACGGCGCTGCGGTAGTTGCCGCAGATGCCTTCGTGTTCTTTGCCGGCACCGGCGTAGCAGACAAGGATGTTGGTTTTCGCGGCGGGGTTCCAGGTTTTGGGGAAAGAGATGTAGGCGACCATGGGGTGGCCGAGGGCCTGGACGCGGTGGATTTTTTTGGTGAGGAGATCGATGGAGGCGGAGTAGGCGTCGTCTTTGAGGCCTTTGGGGTCGGAGACGGCGAGGGATTTGAGGACGGCGGCGGCGACGAGGAGGCGTTTTTTCTGGAGGGCCTGGGTGACGATTTTTTCGGCGAGGGCGGGCATTTTGCCGGACTCGATCAGCTTGGCATCGACCTTCAGGGAGGTTTTCGTGACGGTGTCGGTGCCGAGCCAGGCGAGGAGATACTGACGGTCGAGGCGGTCGAAGTTTTCGTCCTTGAGGGCGGATTCCATGAGGGCGGGGAGTTTGGCCATGCGGGCGGGCGAGGGGGAGATGCCCATCGCCTGGAGTTGGTAGTCGGCGTATTTTTCATCCTCGGCGGGTTCGTGCTTGCGGAGGCTGAGGACGTCGAAGACGCGGGCGGCGGTTTCGTTAGCAATGCGGCGTTTTTCGAGGACGGCGGGGTCCTGCGCGTTGACGTCATCAGCTTTTTCGAGAGCGGTGGCGATATCATTGGACTTGGCGGCGACGTCGGTGATCTTTTTTGCGTCTTCGAGGGCGGCAAGTCCGGGGGTTTTGGCTTTGTATTTGGCGCACCAGGAGGCGAATTCGAGGAGCGGGGCGGCGGCGCGCTGGAGATCGGGGGTGGGATCGTACTCGGCGAAGGCGGTAGGCGAAATGAAGGAGAGACAGGCGAGGACGCAGAGCAGGAGCGAGCAACCACGAATCATTTTGATTTCCTCCGCGATCTTTCTGACGCCCGGTTTTCTAATTTTTGAATTGCAGAAGAAAGCATACTCTGGACGTAAGGGAATTTCATGGCGGAGCGGCGGGGCGGGTTGTTGGGGGAGGTGGGATCGTCTATTGTAAAAAGTTCGTTGGCATAGCTACATGGGAGCATTTTATGGCACTGGCGGAAGTTCGATTTTTTGGCAACTCGGTGGGACACGCAGCGACGATGAACGTGCTTTTGCCGGAGAAGGGGACTGGGCCGTTTCCGGTTTATTATCTTTTGCACGGACTGTCGGATGACCATTCGATGTGGGCGCGACGGAGCAACGTGGAGCGGTTTGTCGCGGAAGTACCGATGATCGTGGTGATGCCGAGCGTGTTGCGGGGATGGTATACGAACAGTCATGCGAATCCGCAGCATGCGTATGAGGATCACATTATCAAAGATGTGGTGGGGTTTGTGGACCGGACATTTCCGACGATTGCGCGGCGGGAGGGGCGAGCGATCGGGGGGTTGTCGATGGGCGGGTATGGGGCGTTGAAACTGGCGTTCAAATATCCGGAGATGTTTTGTTCGGCGAATTCGCACTCGGGGGCGATGATGACGCCGATGTGGAAGAAGGAGCCGCGGAAGGAGGAGTTTGCGCCGATCCTGACGGAGTGTGAGGCGGTTTTTGGTCCGAAGCATTTTGGCGGGCCGAACGATCTGGAAGCGCTGGCGAAGAAGTGTTCGCCGAAGCTGCGGCCGGCGGTGCGGTTTGACTGCGGGGTGGATGATTTTCTGCTGGAGCACAACCGGCATTTTCATGCGTACTTGACGAAGCAGAAGTTCGCGCACGAGTATGAGGAATTTGCCGGGGCGCATACGTGGGATTACTGGGATCTGCACGTGCGCGAGGCGATTGCGTTTCATCGGCGGACGCTGAAGATTTGCCCCCCCCCACTGCCATCGGCTTTCTTTCCTTTCTTTATTTCGCCTCGGGTTGGGCGATTTCCTCGGTGATGTCGTAGGTGGTGCCGCCGAGTTCGACGGTGACGTTGTGTCCGAGAGAGAGGTACTGGGCGGAGTCGGGGAATTTTTTCAGCAGGTCAAAGTAGGCATCGGAGTTGAAGGCAATCTGGATACGTTTGGCGAGTTGCTCGGCGTTTTGATTTTGGAGGCGGGCGTCGGTCCACTGGCTGCCGTTGAGGTAGAAGGCGCGGTTGTTGATGACGCGGGACTGCTGGGCGTAGTTGGTGACGACGCGGTATCCGGCGTCTTTGTCGGCTTTGCCGGAGGCATTTTGCCAACCGTTTTGGTTGTAGGTGCCGAGGTTGAGTTCTTTGCCTTTATTGCCGCCCATGGCGAGAGCGCCAGGGGTGGAGGCGGCGGGTAGAGTGGGGCTGGGGGTGGTGGCGGGAGATTGGGCTTTGGCGAGTGAGCCGCCGCGGCCGCCGCCAGCGCCGCCTTCTTCGGCGAAGCGGAGACGTGCGTCTGATTGCTCGGCCGCTTTTTGCTGGCCTTCCATCGAACTGGTGGATTTGTAGGCGTCGGCGTTGACGGAGTTGGCGACGGCGGATCTGCCGGATTCGTCGCGGCGGGTGACGGAGTCCATGCCGCCCTTGCTGGCGGCGACGGCGCCACGGTCTTCGGCCATTTCGCGGAGGGTTTGGGCGGCGATGGGGACGTGGCGATTTTTTTCATCTTCGATGATGAGCATGGCGGTGTAGGGGGTGACGACGCCCCACTTGCGAGCGAGTTCGACGACTTCCTCTTTGACTTCCTTGGATTCGCCGCGGAGGCGGATTTCGTCGAGGAGGTAGCCGATGCGGCGGGTGGCCCAGAGTTTGGCGATCCAGTCTTTGGAGGCGTCGGTGGATTCTTCGAAGGTGACATCCTGGGCGAAGATTTCTTCCTTGCCGTTGACGAGGCCCTTGAGGGTGATGGCGGTTTTGCCGGCTTTGGAATAGGTGCCGAAGGCGACGAGTTGATCGCCTTTGAAGAGGTCGGGGAGATCCTTGGGGTACATTTTGGAGACGGCGACGGTGCCGGTGTCGAGTTTGAGGTTGGCGAGGATGGGGTCCTGGACTTTGCCCCAGAAGTTGGACATGGAGACTTCGAGGTTTTCGTTGGGGAGGACGTACTGGGAGTAGCCACGAGATTGTTCGGCCATGAGGTCGAGGAGTTTGGTGTTGACGTCGGGACCGACGCCGAAGGAGAAGATGCGGGTGTTGCTGACGGCGGCGGCGCCGACTTTTTCTTTGAGTCCGGCGAGGATGCGATCGGGAATTGGCTCGCCGATGGTGGGGAGTCCATCGGTCATGAAGACGATCATGCGGAGGCGGTTGGTGAGGAGGCGTTCGGGAGTTTCAGCGTTGATTTCCTTGAGGGCGACCTGGAGGGCTTCATCGATGGCGGTGCCGCCGGCGGCTTTGAGGTTTTCGGAGAATTCGACGGCTTTTTTGCGATTATTGTCGGTGGCGTCGACGACGGATTTGAAGAGGGGTTCGGCTTCGGTGGAGAAGCGGACGATGTCGAAGCGGTCATCTTTGTTGAGGGTGTCGACGCAGAATTTGAGGGCCTGGCGGGCTTGCTCGATTTTTTTGCCAGCCATGGAGCCGGAGGTGTCCATGACGAAGATCACGTCTTTGGGCATGGGTTTGGTGGTTTTGGAGACGGTGGGGGAAGCGAGGAGGAGGAAGTATCCGTCTTTGTTGGAATCGGGTCGGTAGGTGAGGAGGTTGATGCCGATGGGTGTGGCTTTTTTGCCGTAGTAGAGGACGAAGTCGGTATCGGGGCGGATGTCTTTGGCTTCAAAGCCGACGACGGCTTTGTTTTCGCCGTGGAGTTTTTTCTCGATTTCGTGGGAGGGGCTGTAGACGGAGGTGATGGGGTCGGCAGAGTTGATGGTGACTTTCACGGAGACATTTTTGAGGGGTTTGGAGGAGAATTTTTCGGTGTTGAGGGTGTAGTGGTATTTGACGAGGTTGCTGTCCTGAGTGAGGAGTTCAGTGTACTTGAGCTGGATGCGTTTTTTGGAATTGGGTTCGATAGGGAAGATGCGGACTTTGTACATGGCGCGTCCAGCGTATTCGAGGAGGGCGGGGTCTTTGGAGGCGCGGACGATGTCTTCGTAGATTTTGCGGGCTTTGTCGGCGGGGAGGAGTTCGGCTTCGACCTGTTTGCCGTCGATGTCCATGGAGAATTTATCGATGCGAGCACCGGCGGGGAGGGGGAAGATGTAGTCGCCTTCGAGGCGGGCGTTGTTGGGGTTGAGGAATTCCTGATCGACGGAGGTGACGGCGGTTTGGTCGGTGATGTCGACGGTGACGTGGTGGAAGGTGACTTCGAGGGGGGCGAAGGTGAAGTGGCCGGGGACGGAGACGGGGGGGTTGTGGATGACGATGAGGCCGTCGGCGCGGGTGGAAAGAGGGGTCAGGAGGAGGAGGAGAAGCATGAGGAGGAAGGGGAGAAGACGGGGTTGAAATCGGGGGTGATGGGTGGTGAACATGACTGGTCCTCCGAGAGAAAAGGGGATGGTGCCAGGATTGGACGCGTGATGAGGGGGGGAGTTCCGGAATTGAGGGGATTTTCTTGATGGTGAATTGGCAGGTGAGCGGGGTGCGGGAAGTGGAGGATGTTGGGGGCGGGTTGGAGGGGTAAGGCGCTCATCAGGGGCGGTTTTGAAAAATGCGATTTTGCTGAGGTTTTGAGTAAGGCGCTCATCAGGATTGGTTTTTGGGACACAGGCATTTGGAGGGGGGAGAGTCATGGGTTTTTACTCCTTGAATACATAGTAGTCCTCTCTCTAGCAGGACGTGGTGACCAAGTTTGCGCGCACGGGTGGGTGGGAGGTGGGCGGTAAGTGGTGATTGCGGAAGGGGTTGGGAGTTAAATATGGGGGAGGAATGGGCGGGACAAAATGGGGAGATTGGGCGCACGGAAGATGGAAGTTTGGGGATTTTTTGAGAGGATGGAGATTTTAAGTCAAGAGTTTTTTTATTGAGGGTTTTTTCACAAAAGACACGAGTTTTTGGGGGAGGGCGTAGACCCAAGGATTTCAATCCTTGGGCTTGGGGGTAGGGATGGGGGTGCCGCATTCGGGGCGGTTGGGGTGGGGCGAGTTGGTTATTGGGGGGTAAGGGCGAGGGGGTTGACGGGGCGGATGCCTTGGCCGAGTTTTACGTGGTGCTGGATGGCTTGGGAGATGAAGGAGCGGGCGTTGTCAACGGCCATGTGGAGTTCGACGCCTTCGGCGAGGAGGGCGGTGAGGATGGCGGAGAAGGTGCAGCCGGAGCCGTGGGTATTTTTGGTGGTGAGGCGTTTGGCGGTGAATTCGAGGAAGCGGTCGCCATCGTAGAAGAGGTCGGTGATGGTGTCGCTGGCGGCGGGTCCACCGCCGTTGACGCCTTTGATGACGACGGAGCGGGCGCCAGAGCGGAGGATTTTTTCAGCGGCTTTTTTGACACTGGCGAGGGAGTGGAGGTCTTCGAGGTTCATGTTGGCGAGCATGGCGGCTTCGGCGCGGTTGGGGGTGACGATGGTGGCGAGGGGGAGGAGTTCCTGGCGATAGACGTGGATGGCGGAGGGGTCGAGGAGCTGGTCGCCGGATTTGGAGAAGACGACGGGGTCGCAGACGTAGTTGTCGAGGGCGTGTTTTTGGATGGAGGCGGCGACGGCGGAGATGATGGCGGCGGAGCCAAGCATGCCGGTTTTGAAGGCGTTGGGGGGGATGTCGGAGACGACGGCGTCGATTTGTTTTTGGATGAGGTCGATGGAGAGGAGTTGGAGGGCGGAGACACCGGAGGTGTTTTGGGCGGTGACGGCGGTGACGACGGACATGCCGTAGACGCCGAGGACGGTGAAGGTTTTGAGGTCGGCCTGGAGGCCGGCACCGCCGGAGCAGTCGGAGCCGGCGATGGTGAGAGCGGTGAACATGTGTTTCCTCCTGGGGGCATATTAACCGCGAAGGGAGGAACACACTAAGGGAGGGGGCGCAGCGGCGGAGATGTGACGGGGATGGGGTTTGGGTTTAGAATTCGCGGATGGCTCAACCCGGTGCAATTTCGGCGATGACACAGTATTTCGGCGCGCGGTTCGTGTCGATGATGCTGGGGATTTTTCCGGTGAATCAGAACCTGGACTCGGCGCAGTCGATCGGGAGTTTTCTGTATGCGGTGGATCGGAAGCATCGGAAGCGGGCGTTGGAGAATTTGCGGGCGAGTTTTCCGGAGAAGCGGGACGAGGAGTTGAAGTGGATTGCGGAGCAATCGATGCAGCATTTTGTGGAGCTGGTGATCGATGTGCTGTTTACGACGCGGATGATTCATATCGAGACGTGGCACAAGTATGTGCATTTTAAGGGGCTGGAGGAATCGCTGAAATTATTTTTGCGGGCGAAGGGGTGCATCGTGCTGACGGGGCATTATGGGAATTGGGAGATTTTGGGGTATACGCTGGCGACACTGGGGTTTGAGACGTATTCGATTGCGCGGCCGATTGATAATCCGCACATTGACAACTGGTTGCTGGGGGTGCGGGAGCGGCGGGGGCAGACGATTTTGAGCAAGCGGGGGGTGACGACGAATGCGTTGGAGGTTTTGCAGAACAAGGGGGTGCTGGGGATTATTGCGGATCAGAACGCGGGGCCGAAGGGGATGTTTGTGCCGTTTTTCGGGCGGATGGCGAGCACGTATAAGTCGATTGGGTTGCTGGCGGTGCAGAACAATGTGCCGGTGGTGATTGGTTATGCGCGGCGTCGGGGTCACAAGTTTGAGTTTGACGTGGGGGTGCAGGACATTATTTATCCGGAGGACTGGGCGACGGTGCCGGAGGGTTACGACAACGAGGTGCATTATATTACGGCGCGGTATACGAAGGCGATCGAGGATTTTGTGCGGGCGGATCCGACGCAGTATTTGTGGATTCATCGGCGGTGGAAGACGCGGCCGAAGAATGAGGTGCCGGGGAGCGTGAAGGGGGTCGGGTGATGGGCGAGACGCAAGAAGCAAGGAGTACGAAGCAAGAAGGGGGGGAGGTGCCTTTTCCGCTGGGGGTAGGGGTGGCGTCTCTGATGGTGACGGGGGTGGGTCTAACGCTGTGTGCGCTGGAGGTGGTGTGGCAAGCGGGACCGGGAGGCGGGGAGATTTTGGATCGGGCGTGGGTGTATGGGAATTTGGCGCTAGTGGTGATGACGATGCTGGTGTGGCCGTGCGTGCGGCGGGATGTGCCCTGTGTGCCGCGGATGGTAGGGATGATGTGGGAGGTGTGCGTGCTGGTGATTTGCGCGGTGCCGGTGTTGAGCGTGTGCGCGGTGCTGAGCGATGTGGGGACGGGGGCGATATTGCGCGTGGCGGCGCTGCAGGTGGGGTGGATGGTGTTGACGATGGGGGTTTTGGCGGGGAGGCGGTGGCGGGTGTGGGGGCTGGCGGGGTTGGGATTTTTAGTGATGGGGCTGCCGGTGCTGATGTATGTGCAGATGGATTTTTTTTCAGCGGCGTGGCGAGGCTGGTTTGTGTGGGGGCCGATGAAGGGGGTGGGCGAGGCGGCGCGGGAGGGGCTGGGATGGATGAGTTATGTGATTGGAGGGGTGTGGGCAGGAGTGGGGATCGTCATAGGAGTGAGTGCTAAGGACAGAGGACTGGGGCCTGAGGGCGGGGGTTAGCTGCGGGCGTGGGCGAGGGCGGTGGGGAGGGGGGCTTCGGTGGCGGGTTTGGGTATCCAGACCTGATCGATGCGGATATCGACGAAGTCGGCGTTGGCGTCGATGCGTTGGTAGATTTTTTGGATTTGCTGAAGGGCTTTGAGTTTGGCGGAGGAGGGGATTTCCCAGGTGCGTTCTTCGCCGAGGGGGCGGCCCCAGTAGATGAGGCGGGGTTTGTTGTCGGGGGTGCGGAAGATGGTTTCGAGGACGATTTGAGAGGCGAGGAGGTCGAGACGGCTGTGGTAGTTGGCGAGGTTGATGCAGTCGATCTGGCGGGCGAAGTTTTGGGATTTGAGGAGGTTGGCGAGTTGGAGCGCGGCGGGGAGTTCGGGGGCGGTGAAGGGGCGGCCGGGATCGGGGAGGGAGTTGGGGGGATTTTCGACGAGGCCGGTGATGGTGAGGAAGGAGGCGCCGCCGCCGGTGGCGAGGCGGTCGGCATCGGTGTAGTCTCCGGGGAGGCGGACGAATTCGTCATCGATGAGGACGAATTTGTCATTGATGCGGAGCCAGGCGACGGGCTGGCGATACTCGGCGTAGATTTCGATGCGTTGGAGGTTGTGCTGAGGGACGGGGACGCGCTGGATGCGGGTAATTTTTTTGACCCAGGCGTTGGAGCGGAGGGAGAGGTTGGTGGAGTAGGTGGCGCGGATTTCTTCGAAGATGGCGGTGTCGGTGGGGTTTTGAAAGCGGGCGAACATGGCATCATCGCGGCGGGCGAGGGAGACGGCTTCGCTGAGGATGTCGTTGGTAATGGCTTCGTGGAGCCAGGAGGGGGTGTTGGCGAGGGTGATGCTGACGGGGATCTGGGCGACGCGGTTTTCGACGACGCGGTGGGCGTAGCGGTTGACCCAGCCATAGAGGTGGATGGAAGTGAAGGTGATGGCGAGGATGACGACGACGATGGCGACGCTGCGGAGCCAGGGGGATTTGAGGAGTTGTTTGCTGAGGGGCATGGGGGGTTCCGATGTTTGGAGAAGAAAGGAGCAAGAAGGAATAATCAAGAAGGATGGGGGATTGGTTAGTGGGAGTTTACGACGGAGTAGCGGAGGGCCATTTGGGCGAGGCGCTGGCAGAGTACGGTGAAGGGGATGCCGGCTTTTTGGGCGGCTTTGGGGACGAGGGAGTGGGAGGTGAAGCCGGGCATGGTGTTGATTTCGAGGACGTAGGGTTCGTGGGAGTGGCGGTCAACCATGACGTCGACGCGGGAGAGGTGGCGACAGCCGACGACGCGGTGGGTGTCTTCGGCGGCTTTGCGGACCTGGTCGAGGACGGCGGTGGGGAGAGGGATTTGGGAATCGAAGAGGTAGGCGGTGTCATCGCGGGTGTATTTGGCGGCGAAGTCATAGAAGGTGGTGGCGGGTTGGATCCAGATGACGGGGAGGGTGCGGCCATCGAGGAGGCCGACGGTGAGTTCGAGTCCGTCGACGAATTGTTCGACGAGCATGGAGCCGTATTGGGGGAGTGTGGCTTCGAGGTGGGCTTTGGCTTCGGGGAGGTTGTGGCAGATTTTGCAGCCGACGGAGGAGCCTTCAGCGATGGGTTTGATGACGCAGGGGTAGGCGATGCCCCCCCCACCGCCGGCGGGGAGCCAGGTGTTTTTGTCGTAATTTTGGGTGGAGACGATTTGCCAGTTGGGTGTGGGGACGAGGTTTTCGAGGAGGCGGGCTTTGGTGGCGGCTTTGTCCATACCGAGGCGGGAGGCTTCTTCGCCGGAGCCGACGAAGGGGAGTCCGCGTTCTTCGAGGATGTGTTGGAGTTGGCCGTCTTCGCCGAAGAGGCCGTGGAGGGCGGGGAAGATGAGGTCACAGGGTTTGTCGAGGGCGGAGAGATTGTCCGGGGAGATGTCGGATTGCCAGACGCGATGGCCGAGGGTGCGGAGGGCTTCGGCGATTTGGGTGCCGGTGAGGAGGGAGATTTCGCGTTCGGCGGAGATGCCGCCGCAGAGGAGAGTGATGCTGAGTTTGCGATCGTCCATGATTCGCTCCTGTGTTTTGTTCACGAGGGCAGGAAGGGTGCCAGTGTATCATTTCGGGCGGTTGGGGCCTGGGGGCGCATAATTAGTAACCCGTTTAGTTACCAATTTGTTTACCAGATGACGACTTCGGTTTCGAGGTTGACGTCGAATTTGTCTTTGACGCGGGCTTTGACGGTTTCGATGAGGGCGAGGATGTCGGCGGCTTTGGTGCCGTTTTTGGCGGTGATGAAGTTGGCGTGTTTGGAGGAGACTTCGGCGCCGCCGGAGGTGGTGCCTTTCATGCCGGACTGGTCGATGAGGGCGCCGGCGGAGAGGCCACGGGGGTTTTTGAAGATGCATCCGGCGGATTTTTCGGCGAGGGGTTGGGAGTTTTTTTTGAACATCCAGATTTCCTTGACCTTGGTCATGATGCGTTGGGGGTCATCCTGAGCGAGGGCGAAGGAGGCTTGGAGGATGAACTTGGCGGCGATGTTGGATTTGCGGTACTCGAAGACGAGGTCGTCTTTTTCGTGGGTGTAGATTTGGCCGTTGGCGTCAAGGACGGTGACGGTGTGGACGGAGGAGCCGATGTCGCCGAAGGCGCCGCCGGCGTTCATTTTGAGTTCGCCCCCGACGGAGCCGGGGATACCGGCGAGGCACTCGAGGCCGGAGAGGCCGGCGTGGGTGGCTTCGAGGACGAGTTTTTGGACGTCTTTGCCGGCGCCGGCGGTGAGTGTTTCCTGGTCGATGGAGACTTTTTTGAAGAAGGGATGGGAGAGGGAGACGACGGCGCCGTCGACGCCGGCATCGTGGACGAGGAGGTTGGCGCCGCTGCCGAGGACGTAGATGGGGATGTCGTTTTCGCGGAGGCGCGCAACGATGGCCTGGAGCTGGGTGGTGTCCTGCGGGGTGCAGAAGAATTTGGCGGGGCCGCCGCAACCGAACCAGGTGAGCGGCGCGAGCGGGACGTCAAGTCGTACCGCATCCCCGAATTGTTCGAACCAGTTCATCAGTTATTTCCCAAACCGGGCCGGCACCCATCGAGACGATGAGGTCACCCGGGAGCATGGAGGAGTGTAAATGTTGGACGATTTGTTTGAAGGTGGGGAGGTAGAGGGCTTCGCGGCCGTTGGCGCGGATTTTTTCGACGAGCATTTCGGCGCTGACGGATTTGCGGTCGGCTTCGCTGTCGCGGACGAAGTGGATGTCGGGGACGATGGTGATGTCGGCGTGGGCGAAGCTGCGGGAGAAATCATCGAGGAGGAAGCGGGTGCGGCTGTGCTGGTGGGGTTGGAAGACGCAGACGAGACGGTTGGGGCGGTAGTGTTCGCGGAGGGCGAGGAGGGTGGCGCGGATTTCGGTGGGATGATGGCCGTAGTCGTCGACGACGGTGACCTGGCCGCCGGGGACGGGGAGTGTGCCGAGAAGCTGGCTGCGGCGGTCGGCACCGCGGAAGGATTCGACGGCGGCGGCGATTTTGTCCCAGGGGACGCCGCAGTGGGTGGCGATGGCGGCGGCGACGGTGGCGTTACCGACGTTGTGGCGTCCGGCGATGGAGAGGGAGAGGCGGCCCATTTTGCGGCCTTTGTAGGTGACGTGGAAGTGGGCTTTGCCTTGGAAGCGGCGGATGCCGGTGGCTTGCCAATCGGCGGGGGTGTCGATGCCGTAGGTTTCGACGGAGCAGTCGAGGTTGGTGGAGACGAGTTCGCAGTTTTTATCGCTGGCGCAGATGAGGGCGACGCCGGCGGGGTCGATCTGGGAGAGGAACTTGTGGAAGCTTTCGTTGATTTCGGTGATGTCTTTGTAGTAGTCGAGGTGGTCTTCCTCGATGTTGAGGACGACGCCGATGTGGGGGTGGAGGTTGTGGAAGGAGCGGTCGAATTCGCAGGCTTCGACGACGAACTGTTCGCCCTTGCCGGCGTGGGCGGAGCCGCCGAGCTGGGGGACGGTGGCGCCGACGACGAAGGAGGGGTCTTTGCCGGCGGAGAGGAGGACGTGGGCGGTCATGGCGGTGGTGGTGGATTTGCCGTGGGTGCCGGCGATGGCGATGCCGTGTTTGAGTTTCATGACGCGTCCGAGCATCTGGGCGTATTTGAGGATTTCGATTTTGCGGTGTTGGGAGCGGGAGGCGGCTTCGAGGCGTTCGGGGTGATCGGATTTGATAGCGGCGGAGTAGACGACGATGTGGGTATCGGGGGGGAGGGAAGCGCCGACTTGTTCGTAGAGGATGGTGGCGCCGAGTTGGGCGAGTTTGCGGGTGGAGGAGGAGGGTTGGCGATCGGTGCCGGAGACGTGGGCGCCGAAGTTGAGGAGCATTTGGGCGAGGCCGGACATGCCGGAGCCGCCGATGCCGATGAAGTGGATGTGCTGTCCGGAGAAGGGTGTTTCCGGTTTGGGGGCGAGGGTATGGAGGAGATCTTGAACAGTTAACATGACGGTTTTGCTTTGCGTAATAATCGGGGGCATGTACGACCGCCTCCTTGCGGTTGGGGAGGTGCCAGGTACAGGGGTCAAGGGTCGGCAAACGATTTGCGGACCCATGACCCCTGGCCGCTGAACCCAATTGAGTTTATCGCATTTTTGGGGCGATCAGGGCGAGAATTTCCGTGGCGATATTTTGGGCGGCGTCGGGCTTGCCGGCGGCGCGGGCGGCGTCGGCCATGCGTTCGCGGACGACGGAATCATAGAGTAGCGGAAGGAGTGCGTTTTTTACAGCGGGGGCGTTGGCGGCGGCGTTTTTTTCGTCATCGACAATAATGGCGGCACCGGCGCGGGCGAGTTCGAGGGCGTTGGCGCGTTGGTGGAGGTCTTTGTGGTAGGGATAGGGGAGGAGGATGGAGGGGATACCGCAGGCGGTGAGTTCGGCACAGGTGCTGGCACCGGCGCGGGCGATGGCGAGATCGGCGATGGCCCAGACGGAGGCCATGTCATCGCAGTAGTCGAGGATGGTGGCGCGGAGGAGGGGGAATTTGGCGTAGGCGGCGCGGACTTCGGCGGCTTGGTCGAGGCCGGCGAGGTGGAGGATTTGCCATTGTTGGGGAGGGGTTCCGATTTCCAAGTGGGGATGGTCGATTTCAGGGGCGGGGATGGTGGCGTGAAGAGCTGTGGGGGCGTCGGCGGGGGCGGGTTCGAAGACTTTGCGGAACTCGGCGTTATGGAGGAGGGCGAGGAGGGCGTCGTTGATGGTTTTGGCACCGAGGGAGGCACCGGTGATGACGAGGGTTTTGAGGGAAGGGTCGAGGTTGAGCTGGGCGGCGGCTTGGGGGCGGGTGCGGTTGAGGAGATCGGTGCGGATGGGGCAGCCGAGGGCGAGGGTGCGGCCGCGGACGACTTCGTGGTAGTCGGGACTGAGGGGCCATTGGGTGATGACGAGGTTGGAGCGGCGGAGGAGGAAGCGGTTGGCTAGGCCGGGGAGAGCGTCGGGGTTGAGGAGGATGACGGGGATGCCGCGTTTGGAGGCGATGTAGGCGGCGGGTCCTGCGGCGTAGCCACCGAGAGCGACGACGGCATCGACGGGGGTGGTGGCGAAGGCGGCTTTCCAGTAGCGGCAGGATTGGAACCAGCCTTTCCAGAAGGCCCAGAGTTTTTTGATATTTTTTTGGAGGGGTTGGACGGGTTGGCGAATGTAGCGGGGGCCGAAGCTGGAGAGGAGGCGTTGGTCGACGGGGCGGGGTGTGGCGGCCCAGATGAGTTCGAGGGAGTCGCCGAGTTGGGCTTGGAGGGCCTGGGCGATGGAGAGGCCGGGGTAGAGGTGTCCGCCGGTGCCGCCGCCGGCGAGGATGACGCGGAATTTTCGGGCGGGGGAAGCGAGGAAGGTGGGGACGGTGGAGGCGAGGGAGGCGGGTGGAGTGAGGGGCGAGGTGGGAGCGGGGGAGTTTTGCGGGGGGGTGTTTTGGGCGTTCATGTGGAGGGGGTGGGCGACGATGGCGTGGAGGAGGGGATGGAGACGATGGGGCCAGATGACGAGGCTCATATAAGCATCCTTGCCTTGGAGAGGAATGGGAGTAACGGGGTATCGGAGTTGGCGAACTGACCCGATACGCGGTTACTCCGTTACGCCGTTACCGTGCATCAGAACGGGGAAGCCGAGGGCTGGGGGGGCGATGCCGGAGCGGGCGCGAGCGGATTCTTTGCGGTGGGTGCGTTCGATGGACATGAGGACGCCGATGGCGGCGGCGTTCATGATCCAGCCGGTGCCGCCGGAGGAGATGAGGGGGAGTGCGATGCCTTTGGTGGGCATGGAGGCGGTGACGACGGCGACGTTCATGGCGGCTTGGAGGCCGATCATGGCGGTGATGCCGAAGGCGACCATTTTGCCGAAGAGGGAGTTGCAGCGGGAGGCGATGCGCCAGCCGATGAGGACGAAGGCGAGGAAGAGGCCGAGGATGAGGAGGGCGCCGGGGAAGCCGAGTTCTTCGCAGACGACGGCGAAGATGAAGTCGGTATTGTCTTCGGGGAGGTAGCCCATTTTTTGGATGCCGTTGCCGAGGCCGCGGCCCCATAATTCGCCGGAGCCGATGGTGAGGAGTGATTGGATGACGTGGTAGCCGACGGAGTTGGCGTATTTTTCGGGGTCGAGGAAGGCGAGGAGGCGGTCACGGCGCCAGGGTTCGCTGAGCATGTGGTAGATGACGAGGGCGGCAGGCGGGAGGAGGAGGGAGACGTGCCAGAGTTTGGTGCCGGCCATGAGGATGAGGACGAAGACGACGGCGGCGATGAGGACGGTGGTGCCGAAGTCTTCTTTGACGACGAGGCCGAGGGCGAGACCAAAGACGAGGACGAGGGGGAGGAAGCCTTTGAGGAGGGAGCGGAGGGAGGGAGCGCGGTGGACGGCGTAGGCGGAGACGAAGAGGACGAGGGAGAGTTTGGCGAGTTCGGAGGGTTGGAAGCCGATGGGGCCGAGGGACATCCAGCGGCGGGCACCGTTAATTTCTTTGCCGAGGGGGGTGTAGAGGACGGCGACGAGGAAGGCGATGGTGAGTACGACGAGCCAGAGGGCGGGGGATTTGGGTAGGGAGGAGCCGAGGAGTCGGCGGTAGTCGGTGCGCCAGATGAGGGTCAGGACGACGAGGGCGAGTCCGGCGTGGATGGCGTTTTTGTTGTTGAAGGTTTGGGCGAGCCAGTTTTCGTTGACGCCGCGGACGCGGGCGTCGGCGGATTGGACCATGACGAGACCAACGCAGAGGAGAGCGGCGGTGATGAGGAAGAGGAGTTGGTCGAGGGAGAGGGAGAGGGGGGCGAGGGTGAAACGGGAGCGACCGAGGTAGGCGCGGGGGGAGGGGCCGCCGGCGAGGGCGGGGAGGAGTTCGGCGGAGGCGGTGGCGGTTCCAGAAGCGGCTCTGGGCCAGGCGACGCGGGTGGGCCAGATGGATTGACCTTTAGTGGTGGGCATGGGGAGAGCCTGCCGAAAAGGGGGAGTTTTTGTGGAGGAGATAGCTGATTGGAGGATAATCGGCGATTGTAGCGCAGATTCTGCATAGATTATGGGGAGTGGGGGGAGGGAGGGGAAGGGGGAAGAAGCAAGTTGCAGGGAGGAGGAAGGAAGAAGGGTGAAAGGGGGAGAGGGGGAGGGGCGTTTTTTGAGGGGTGTAGTGCGGGGCTGGGCTTGAACTTGTGCCGGGCCTTTGGCCCTCCGCACGTTGAGGGGGTGGGCGACGGCGGGCTTCCGCCCGCCGCTATTGTCTGGCGCGGCTTCGCCGCTCCGAGGTCAGCGGAACCTTGAGGACTTGTGGGGGACAGACACGGTCCGGCACGGACAGAATTATTGGTGAATAATGGCCACGGACAGACGCGGACAGACACGGACAGAGGGGGGCGCATTGGGATGGAGGTACCGAATAATTGGAGGGGTGGAGAGTGCCCGTAGATTGGAGGGGGAGTTTTTTTAGCCGGTGCGGCCGGCGAGGGAGGCGATGAGGGCGGTGAGGTCGTGGGGGTCGACCGGTTTGGGGACATGGACCTGGAAGCCGGCGAGGAGTGTGCGTCGGCGGTCGTCTTTGTGGGCGAAGGCGGTGAGGGCGATGGCGGGGAGATCTTTGGCGGTGAGGCCCTGGGAGCGGACTTGGCGGATGAGGTCGTAGCCGTCGTGGGTGGGCATGGCGATGTCGCTGACGAGGATTTGCGGATTGGTGGTGGGGAGGGCGTCGAGGGCTTCGGTGACGGAGGCGGCGGCAGTGACGATGGCGCCGGCGCCGCCGAGGACTTTGAGGAGGAGGCGTCGGACGTCGGGTTCATCATCGACGACGAGGACGCGGAGGCCGTCGAGGTGGACGGGTTCAGGTTCGGGAAGGGAGGAAGAGAAAGCGGGGCGATGAGGAGCGTCAGGGAGTTGGTCGACGGGGACGGCGCGGATGGGGAGAGTGACGGTGAAGGTGGAGCCGCGGCCTTCACCGGGGCTTTCGGCGAGGACGGTGCCGCCGTGGATTTCGACGAGGTGTTTGACGATGGAGAGGCCAAGGCCGAGGCCGCCGATTTTGCGTTTGGAGGTGCTGTCGGCCTGGCGGAAGCGGTCGAAGACGAAGGGGAGGAAATCGGGGGCGAGGCCCTGGCCTTCGTCGGAGATTTGAATGCGTGCGGAGGTGAGCTGGAGGCCGAGGGTGACGTGGATGGTTTTACCCGGGGGGGAGAATTTGACGGCGTTGGCGAGGAGATTCCAGAGGACTTGCTGGAGGCGGGCGGCATCGCAGTGGACGTGGCTGGCGGCGGGATCGAGGGTGGAGAGGATGCGGATATTTTTGGCGTCGGCGGAGGGTCGAACGACGTCGATGGCGGCGTGGATGATGTCGAGCAATTCGACGGGGGCGATGTGGAGTTGGAGTTTGCCGGAGACGATGCGGGAGATGTCGAGGACGTCTTCGATGAGCTTGGCCTGGACGTTGCAGTTGCGTTCGATGACTTCCATGCCTTCCTTCAGGTCGGCTTCGTTGCATTTGCCGGAGCGGAGGATGGTGGCCCAGCCGAGGATGGCGTTGAGGGGGGTACGGACTTCGTGGCTGAGAGTGGCGAGAAAGAGATCCTTGGAGCGATTGGCGGATTCGGCTTCCATGCGGAGGGTGTGTTCATGGAGGAGGTGGATTTCGCGTTCTTCCTCGAAGTGTTTGCGATCGCTGATGTCGGTGTAGCTGGCGAGGATGGATTTGGTGGGGCGGTCGAGAACCCAGCGGCTGAGCGAGGGGATGCGGTGGCCATCGCGGGCGATTTGAACGACTTCGCCGATGAGCTGGCCGTTTTTGTTAAGGAGGGCGACGAGTTCGGTGAGGGGCTTGGGAAATTCGGTACGGAGCAGGGAGTGAACGTGTTGGCCAACGGCTTCCTGGGAAGACCAGCCGTATAGATGTTCGGCGCCCTTGTTCCATAGGGTGATTTTGTCATTGAGGTCGTAGACGATGATGGCATCGTTGCTGAGGTTCACGAGGCGGGCTTTTTCGGCGAGTTCCATCTCGACTTCCTGGCGGGCAGAGATTTCTTCCTGGAGTTGGAGATTGAGGCGTTCGGCGGCTGCGGCGAGTTCGTGCTGGTGGATGGAGCCGAGCATGAGGGCTTCGTTCATGGCGACGGTCATGCCGTGGGACTGGGCGGTTTCGGTGACTTGAATCATGACGCCGACGAGGAGTTTGTCGGCGAGGACGGGCCACATGGTGTAGGACCAGAAGACGGGATGGGGTTTGGTTTCTTCTTTTTCGGTGAAGCTTTCGGGGCGGCGGTGATGGTAGACGCGGTCAAGGAGGCGGACGCATTGGTCTTTTTCGGGGAGTAATTGGCAGAGGGGTTTTCCAACGATTTGGGCAGAGGTTTGGCCCATCATGGTGCAGAAAGCGGGGTTGGCGTAGCGGATGATGTGGGTTGCGCCATCAACGGTTGCGATGGGAAGGGGGGAGTGCTCAGTGACGGCGAGGCAGAGAGCGGAAACGTCGGGGGGTTCGGGTTCGGGAGTGGGGGATTTGTTTGCGACCATGGTTCACCTCTAGTTAGTCGCTTTGGGTTCGGGGGCAAGTTCATTGATACTACCGATGCGGTCGGGGATACCGGTGGTGAGGTGGGCGTAGCCGGTTTGGCGGGGGTTGATGAAGACGACGCCTTTATCGGTGATAACGTACTCGCGGATATCTTTGCTGTGGTTTCCGCCGCGCATTTTGATGACGACGAGGACTTTGCGGAGTTGGCCGTCGATTTCGACGTAGCGCATGCGGATGATGTCATCGGTGAGGAAGGAGATGGCGTAGTTGCTGAGCTGGAGAGCGGTGAAGGAATCTTCGACTTCGACGGTGCTGACGACGGTGACGCCGGCGCCGGTGAGTGCGGAGATCATGCGGTAGAGGGACTCGCGGAAATCGGTGCGGAAGCCGGGTGCGAGGGCCATTTCGAAGCCGACGAGGGAATCGATGACGAGGCGTTTGGCGCCGACGCGATGGATGGCGTCGAGGATTTCCTGCATGGTTTCATCGACGGAGAGATCGAGGGGGCGGAGGTAGAGGGTTTCGAGTTTTCCATTTTTCTGGGCGGCTTCGAGTTTGAGGCCGAAATTGGCGGCGCGTTTGATGTAGCCATCGGGACGTTCTTCGAAGACGGCGATGATGCCGGGTTCGTTATGGCGAAGGCCCTCGGCGATGAACTGGGTAGCGAGGGTGGATTTGCCGGTGCCGGAGGGGCCAGCGAAAAGGAGGCTGTCGCCTTCGAGGATACCGCCGCCGAGCATTTTGTCGAGTTCGGGGATGCCGGTGGAGAGGCGTTTGGGGTTGGCGGGTTTTTGTTTATTTTTGACCAAGCCGAGGGTGCGCGAGAAGGCTTGGATGCCGTCATCGCTGATGCGGATGGTGTGAAGGCCGGGGACGGAGGCTTGTCCGCGGAGTTTCATGATTTGGATTTTGCGAACGACGGAGTTGCGTTCGGAGACTTGCCAGAGCCAGAAGAGTCCATCGGCGATGGTGAAGAGGGGGTTGTCGCGGATTTCGGATTCGGAGTATTCGCCGACGAGGAAGGTGGTGGCCTGCCAACTGGTGAGGAATTGGGCGAGGCGTTGGATGAAGGTTTGCATTTCGAGTTCGCTGGCGCTGACCATGGCGGCGCGAACGACGGTGCGGAAGGAATCGACGACGACGATGCCGGGGTTGAGGGCGGTGACCTGTTTGATAATTTCTTCGAGGACGGCGTTGAGGTCTTTATCGAGGAGGACATCGGCGAGGTTGATGAAGCGGATGGCGGAGCCCATTTTGGAGTCATCGAAGAAGGCGTATTGCTGCTGGTAGCGGAGCATTTTCATGGCAGGTTCGCCGAGGACGGTGAAGTAGAGGGCGGGTTTTTTGGGGGTGGCGTTGGCGAAGACGATCTGATGGGCGAGGGTGGTTTTGCCGCAACCGGGGGTGCCGGCGATGACGTTGAAGGAGAATTCAGGGATACCGCCGCCGAGGATTTCGTCGAGGCCGCGGACGCCGGAGGGGATTTTGTGGATGGTCACTTTGGCGCGTGAGCTGCTGACTTTCGTCGGCAGGGGGCGTTTGGTCGCGGCGTTTTTTATTTTCATTTGTAGCTCCAGTAACAGCATAGCAGTCTTAATGAGGGGGAAGTTTCGGCCAGACTTCGCGAACGAAGCGGAAGGTGAGGTTTTCGCCGATGAAGGCGATGAGGAGGCCGAGGAGTTGGGTGACGAGGACGAGCCGGGCTTCGACGATATCCGCGGGGTCGACTTCGGCGGCGAGATCTTCAAGGCCGGCGAGGGAGCCCTCGGGGTTGACGTGGAGGGCGTGGAGTGTGGGGACGTCGGCGTTGGCGAGAGCGAGGGCGCGGGTGAGGAGGGCGCGGAAGCCAGCGTTGCCCATGAGGGTGGCGAGATGGGGCCGCAGTTTGTCGCAGACGGCGAAGGAGTGAGGGGATTGGGCGTGGGCAGAGTTTCCGCGTTGATCAAAAGCGATGAGGCGTTGGGCGAACTCCCGAAGTTTTGGAGCGGATCGGCTCATTAATTGACTACGCGCTCGCGAAGGGCGTGAAGGTTGAGGTTTCAGCAACAGTGCCCATATATACCGGGTGGGGGGATGCACCGATATAGGGGGTGGAGGGATTTATGCGAAGGGTGCGGAAGTGAGACGAGGTTTCAATACGCGGAGAGGGGGCAGGAATGGGGAGAGGGGGTGCTCAGGCGGCTTTGATTTTTCGCGCATCCATTGATGGATGATGGCGGATTCGCGGACACCTTTTTGTTTGGCCATTTTTTTTAGGGCGCTTGCTTCTTTGGGTTGCAGGAGGACCTCCACGGAAGCCGGCCCGGTGGCCGGCCTTGTTTTGGGGGAAGTTCCGTGACGGGTTCCATTGGGTTTTCGAAATCCGTGAAGTCCTGGGAATCCCAGAACTTCGGGAGTTTTTTAATGGAATCTGTTTGGGGAATTTGGGGAGTAGTCATGGGCTGATCCCTTTTTTGTATCGCTGTTTTGCGCGATCGGTCGGCATTTTGTGCCAAGGCATGTAGCAACAATTTGGGCACCACTATTTTAGCGCATTTTGACGGTGGCGAGGCCGAAGGCGACGCAGAGTGCGGAGATGAGCCAGAAGCGGACGACGACTTGTTGTTCAGACCAGCCTTTGAGATGGAAGTGATGGTGGATGGGGGCGCAGAGGAAGATGCGTTTGCCGCCGGTCATGCGGAAGTAACCGACTTGGAGCATGACGGAGGCGGCTTCGAGGACGAAGATGCCGCCGATGAGGAGGAGCATGGGTTCCTGGCGGATGACGATGGCGATGTAGCCGATGACGCCGCCGAGGGCGAGAGAGCCGGTGTCGCCCATGAAGACCTGGGCGGGGTTGCAGTTGAACCAGAGGAAGCCGAGGCAGGCGCCGGTGATGGCGCCGCAGACGACGGCGAGTTCGGCGGTGTAGGGGATGAAATGGAAGTGCAGGTTGAGGGCGACTTCCTGGGCGCCGGAGAAATAGCAGAGACAGAGGAAGGCGAAGGAGACGATGGCCATGCAACCGGCGGCGAGGCCGTCCATGCCATCGGTGAGGTTGACGGCGTTGGAGGAGCCGGTGATGACGATGACGGTGAGGATGGCGAAGAGCCAGGCGGGGAGGGTGAGGTCGCGGAAGAAGGGCCAGTTGAGGAGGTGTGCGGTGGGAGCCGGGGGCGCGGCATCGGCGAAGGGGAGGGGCGAGACCTTGGTGCCCTGGTGGTAGATGAACATGGCGAGGAGGACGCCGAGGCCGATCTGGAAGACCATTTTTTCCCAGGCGTAGAGTCCGTCGCGGGAGCCGGGGGTGCGGCGTGCGGCGATGAGTTTGAGCCAGTCATCAATGGCACCGAGGCAGGCGAGATAGACCATGCAGACGAGGGCCATGGTGACGTAGAAGTTGGTGATATCGGCGAGGAGAAGGACGGAGGCGAGGATGGCGGCGATGATCATGATGCCGCCCATGGTGGGGGTATTTTTTTTATTCTTAGTGAGTTCATTGAGGGATTTGTTGTGGGATTCGGGTTGGTCGCCGATTTTTTGTTTGATAAGCCAGCGGATGGTTTTGGGGCCGATGGCCAGGACGATTACGAAACCGAGGAGGATGGCGAGAGCGGCGCGGAACATGATGACGCCGAAGATGGAGTTATCGGAGACGTATCCGAACTTGGAGAGAGTTTTGAAGAGGAAATATAACACGTCCGTGCGTCCTTGGGTTGGTGCGTGTCCGCCGGATCCTCCGAGGGTTGCACGCAGGGGGTATCATCAAGGGGAGGGAGGGAAGAAGCAAGACAGGGGGAACGATTGAGGGTTCGAGGTTCAAACTTCAAGTTTCAAGCGGGGGAGTTTGCGTGGTCTTTCTGTAAAGCGACAAGGATGGATTCGAGGTTCATGGAGTGGGAGCCTTTGAGGAGGATGGCATCGTGGGGGAGGAGCAGATGGGGGATGGCGGCGCGGGCTTCGGGGGTGGTGGCGAAATGGCGGATGTCGAGGGTGGAAGATTGGGCGGCGGCGTCGGCGGCGGATTTCATGAGGGGGCCGATGGCGATGAGGAGGTTGACGGTGGACTTGGCGAGGCGCTGGCCGAGTTGTTGATGAAGCGAGGCGGCGGCGGCACCGAGTTCGAGCATGTCGGCGAGGATGGCGACGCGGCGCGGGGCTTTTGGGGCGATGGTGTCGAAGGTGTCGAGCGCGGCGAGCATGGAAGTGGGGTTGGCGTTGTAGGCGTCATTGATGATGCGCCAGGTGCCGGCGGTGAGGAGTTGGAGGCGGCCGTCGGCGGGCTGGACCTTGGCGAAGCCGGCGGAGATTTGATCGTCGGAGAGGCCGAGGCGGCGGGCGACGGCGAGGGCGAGGAGGGCGTTGAGGGCGTTGTGTCGGCCGAGGAGGGGG
>JBBRWV010000055.1:0-22608 GCA_038248985.1 Phycisphaerae bacterium | reverse complement strand
TAATGCGTCCACAGGTCCATCGCGATGACCTTCTTTCCGACGGTCTCCGACGGTCGGGCAATAGTTCCGACGGTTGTTGGGCGGGGGGGAATGGTTGTACCTCACCGCCGGAAGCCATCGTCCCCAGGATCGAGCCGTACCTTTATTGTTTTTGTGGATTTTCCGACGGTTGCCCGACGGTTCCCGACGATCTCCGACGGTTGGGTGGTGAGCAACCGTCGGACTATAAGTGCGCGCCGCAAAATAACTTACAACGGGAAATTCAGAAGTCCGACGGTTCCGACGGTTGTCCTGTATCCTTTTCAAAAGAGGAAGAAAGAAGAGGGGTGAGAGCGCCGCAGGAGGGCGGGAGGAGGGTCACGACCACGTAATATAGAATGGCCCCGCACAACCGTCGGAACCGTCGGGCCGTCGGAAACCACTCCGCGCGAGGCGCGGATGCCGGCCGCACGCGATGGATTTCCTGCCTCGAAAGTGCCGGCGCTTATTCCTCCCTCTCTACACCCATTTTGGGTCTTGCTAAAAAATAATTTGAGTTAATGCTTGCGCTTTGTCAGCACTTATGGATAATTGCTAGTAGAGGTAAGTGTTTTGCGGCGGAATCCAGCAGCTGCACCGCCGAGAAATGCTGAATCTGTTTTGTGATGCTTTTGATTTGTGATGCTTTGTTTTTTTTGATTTTTGATTTGTGATGCGTAGAGAGCTTTGATTTGTTGTAGGGTTTTTGACCCTGCTTTGTGATGTGTTTGATTTTATCTGCGAAGCTGTGATTTTGTCTGCTGTGATTTGTTGTTGCTTTGAGAGTTTCGCAGGGCTATCGCCGCCTGCCTCAATTTCGGGCGTAACCAAACATGAATCAAGGTTTTTACAATGGACAATCCAAATACTCTCGATAGATCGTCGTTAACCCCCTTCCATAAAACCGCTCTCGCCTATGCCGATCGGGGCTGGCTCATACTCCCCATTCATACGATGGTCGCTGGCCTGTGTGATTGCAGCCAGATGAACTGCCATAGCCCGGGCAAGCATCCGCGACCAAGGGACGGACTCAAGTCCGCCAGTAAGGATCCGGCTCAGATCGAGGCGTGGGCAAATTCCTTCCTCCACGCCAACATCGGAATTCGTACCGGCCCGGAATCGGGCGTATTGGTCTTGGATGTCGATATCGGCGCAGACGGCAGTGAATCCCTGGCCCAGCTGATCGCGGAGCACGGTCCTCTTCCGCCCACCGTTCAGGCTCGAACGGGCAGCGGAGGTAGCCACTACCTGTTTAAGTATCCCGCCTCAAAAATGACCAACCGAGCGGGGTTTCGCCCCGGTTTGGATGTACGTGGAGCCAACGGCTATATCGTGGCCCCACCTAGTAACCATAAGAGCGGCGGCGTGTATGAATGGGTGGAAGATTGTGGCCCCGGGCAAATCGAATTAGCCGATGTGCCTGAGTGGCTTGTCAAGATAATTTCCTCACCGAAGTCCGCTTCGACTCCGCGCGCAGCTGCTCTCCCCGTGAACACTCCCGTGTCGAATATGGCTGTCGCATCCGCCAATAGCCTCGGGAGAGACGCCCTCATGGCAAAAGCCACTGCGTATGCTGCCAGCGTGTCACCCGCCATCGAGGGCGAGCGAAACAGCAAGGCGTTCAACCTTGCCGGACATCTCAGCGCGTTTCAGATACGTGGGACCGACGAAGGGCTGGACCCAGAGGACGTGCTGAGTGTGATGAAGCAATGGAATGCGCGGAATCCGGTGCCGCTCGATGCCGAAGAACTGGCGCAAGCCACCAAGTCGGCCATGGCTAACGGCGAGCCACGTGCTCCGAAGTGGGAAGATCTTCCCCCTCAAACAGCTGCGCCTGATAAGAGCAGTCGCGCCGGCCGGCTCAGCCAACTCGAGTCCAGCCTGAAACTCTTCCGCCATGAAAAAGACCGGAACGTTTCTTTCGTGGACGTAATCGTCGACGGCCACCGGGAAACAATGTCGGTCAACGGGAGGCACTTCGATGCCTGGTTGAGGAGTTCCTATTACTGGCTCCACCATGAGGCCATACCGGCGACAACCTTGAAGGACCTCGTGGCAACCCTTCACTGCCGTGGGATAACGGGAACCATGACCAGCCCGACGGCGCTCCGTGTGGCAGCCCATGAAGATGTCGTTTATGTCGACCTGTGCAGGGACGACTGGCGTTGTGTGCGTATCGATGCCTCTGACTGGCGCGTGATCGAAAGCAAAGATTGCCCCGTCCATTTCTACCGTACGCAGGGCATGAGGGAATTGCCGGAGCCTACCCCAGGCGGTTCCATCAATGCTCTCCGACGCCTGATAAATGTCGAGAACCAGGACTCCTGGATCCTGCTGGTCTCATGGCTGGTGGGATGCCTCATGCCGACGGGTGCCTATCCGATCCTCGCCATCTGTGGAGAACACGGATCATGCAAGAGCACCGCCACCACGCTCCTCCATGAGCTTATCGACCCCAGCAAGGCCAGCCTCCGATCCGAACCGGGCAGCGCGCGCGATTTGATGATTGCCGCACAGAATAATTTTGTGCTCTCCTTCGACAATGTGAGCCACCTCCCACGTTGGCTCTCGGACGGCTTTTGTCGACTGGCCACAGGAGCAGGCTTTGCCTCACGCGAACTCTACGCAAATACCGAGGAAACCCTCATCGAAGCGCGGCGTCCGGTGATGCTCAACGGCATCGAGGAACTCACCACCGCGGCCGATCTTGCGGACAGAACGCTCATGGTTTCCCTGGCCAGCCTCACCGGCCCTCGCAAGACGGACGAAGACGTCAAAGCCGAATATCGCGCGGCCCAACCGTCGATTCTCGGTGCGTTGTACGACGCCGTGAGCGTTGCGCTGGCACGCCGGCAAAGCGTGAGTCGAAAGGATCTGCCACGCATGGCCGATTTCGCCGTGTGGGCCAACGCCGCTGAGCCAGGACTCGGTCTGCCCCCCGGAAGCTTCAATGCCGCCATGAAGAGCAACCGTGACGAGACGGACGCCGTCGTGGCCGACTCATCTTTAATTTGGACACCCTTGATGAGTTTTATGAGCGACAAGCTCCGTTGGGACGGAACCTCCACGGAGTTGTTAAAGGGCCTCAACTCACCAGGCAAAGTACCGGAGGAAATCAGACGCAGTAAATATTGGCCCAATACTGCGCGGGGTATGGCTGCGGCCCTGACCCGGCTCATCCCCGTTCTTAAACGCAATGGCTTTGAAGTAATCAAGGATAAGAACGAGCGGCCCAGGAAGATTCATATCCGGAATCTGAATGAGTTGGCTCTGGTGCCGGCCAGGTCTCCTCTGGCAATAAAAACAGCTGCTTGACCACCCAGGGCACGGTGATGAGCTACGGCTCGGAGTGCCTGTTTTTGGCTCGCAGAGGTTTTTAATTTGTCACCGGTGACAATTCACGCCGATTTTGACGGAATGCAGAATTTTTTAACATGCGTTCAATAAGTGTCTGGATATCCCGTTCGCGCGGCGAACTCCGCCGGCATAGAAATCCCCACCTCGTGATCTGAAGAAACCGGAAGCGGGCTGCCGTCGTTTAACGGGCGGCAGCGGCCCTCAATAAAAAAAATGGGCCATCCCCTTGCATTCCCGTAATCTGGCGCTATATTCAGATCTCAGGGCCAGCCGTCCCACCCCCACGGCCGTTCGACTTACGACCCACCGCCCCACCCCAAGCCGCCTGGAACCCCCCAAATGAAATCGAGACTGGAAAAAACTGGTATCTCTGGCACGGATTCCTGCGCGGCATGCCCGAAAGGCCGAAAGGTGACCCCATGGTCCTTCTCGTCCCCGGGCTGCCGGTGCGCGTCGAATGACGCCCTCCCAAGGCAGCCCCACTCCTGATCTGTTGCCCAGCGAAGGGCAACCTACTCTCCCCACGCCTCGTCATGTAGTTGAAGCAGCCTTCTCCTCAAAAGAAAGGGGGCTGTGGTGAACAACGCGCCGAACCTGAATCCGCCGGGCACCCCACTGACGCCCCGTCTGGCCATGCGGCCGAGGGAGGCCGCAGCTGCGCTCTCCATCTCGGAGAGGACGCTGTGGACCTTGACCAACCGGAACGAAATCCCCCACGTTCGAATCGGACGATCGGTCCTGTATCCGACGGACGCGCTGCGCAAATGGCTGGACCAGCAATCCCGCCAAGTATCCAAACCCCCAACCCACGACACCCATGAAGAGGTCTGTGATGACCAAAAACAAACAGCCCCAAATGCCTCGCCTTCACGGCGAGCAGATGAAGGACGGTGAACAATGGCAACTATTGGAAATGATTTGAACGGGCACCGGAGAATTCTCTTCCGTGCAAGCGACGGGACGAGAAAAACGATCCGTTTGGGAAAGGCGACGACCAAGCAGGCCGAGGCGTTCAAGGTACGCGTCGAGCATCTGGTGATGGTGGCAACCGGTGCCACGTCGGTCTTGGATCCGGAAACGGGCCGCTGGCTCATGTCGCTCGACGACCGAATCCATGGCCGACTCGCGGCCGCTGGGCTGGTCGAACCTCGTGAGCGTGTGAATGCGACTGTCGGACGCCTTGTGGCCGATTTCCTCGCCGATCTGCACGTGAAGCCTGCGACTCGAATCGCCTATGGCCAAGCGTGCGACAACCTCTTGGAATATTTTGGCGAATCTCGGATGGTTCGAAAAATCGAGCCTTCCGACGCCGACGCATGGCGCAAGCATTTGCAGACAAGCGGCCTGTCCGAGGCCACGGTGAGCCGCCGGGTTGGCGTGGCGAAACATGTGTTTCGGCGCGCCGTCCGCTGGAAGCTGATCCAGCAAAGCCCTTTTGCCGACGTCAAAGCCGGCGGTCAGGTGAATCAGAGCCGGATGTTCTTCGTAACTCCCGACATGGCACGGCTTGTTCTCGATGCCTGCCCGGATGCCCAGTGGCGACTGCTGTTCGCACTGAGTCGCTTCGGAGGACTCCGCTGTCCATCGGAGCATCTCGGCCTGCGGTGGGTCGACGTGGATTGGAGCCGCGGACGGTTCCTTGTGCACAGCCCGAAAACCGAGCACCTCGCCAGCGGCGGCACGCGTTGGGTGCCCATCTTCCCCGAACTGTTGCCCTATCTGCGCGAAGTCTATGAAGCAGCTGAGCCCGGCACCGAATTCGTCATCACTCGGTACCGCGAACGCAACACCAATCTCCGAACGCAGCTGGGCAAAATCATGAAGCGCGCCGGCGTGGACCCGTGGCCCAAGATCTTCGCCAATCTCCGCAGCAGCCGGGAGACCGAGTTGTGCCAAAAGTTCCCCCTCCACGTCGTATGCAAATGGATCGGCAACACCCCCAAGATCGCGCAACAGCATTACCTCCAGGTCACCGACGAGCACTTCGACACGGCCAGCGGAAAGGCCAACGCTCCGATGACCAGCGCGCCGACCCCAACCCCCTAGTCAAGAACAGCCCGAGCCCCCTCGTATCGAAAAACCAACGAGGGGGCTTTCTCGGGGGCCAAAACGAGCACCTAAAGTAGAATTGCGTAGGGGGGTAGAATTGGCCAAGGAAGATCGCGCGCGGTTTTGCGGCCAAAAACTCCCTGAAATGATCGTCCAAAAATCCCCCAAAACTCTCACGCAAAAAAGCGGCACATATTCCGGCACAGTAAGCAGCCGAACTGGCTCGCAAGGCCTCGCAAAAACGACGCACACCCCCATTCTTGCTACCAAAAACGAGGGTGTGCGACCCCTTGCGACGAGGGGATGGGCAGAGCCGGAATCGAACCGGCGACACATGGATTTTCAATCCATTGCTCTACCAGCTGAGCTATCTGCCCTCAGCGGGAATCCAACAATTTACGGAAACGCCGCCCATGGGTCAAGCGCTGGCCCGAGTTCCCTGAAATTCCCGCCTCCAGCCACACGCCCCACTCCACCTTTTTCCCTCCCTCGCCCACCCCCCCAATCCCCTGCCCTAAAACCGCAATTCCCTCCCCTCCGGCTCCGTCCGGGGTAAAATGGTGGGTGTACCACATGAAGGATTCCCGTCATGCAATCTCCCCTCAAAGGAAAAATCCTCGTCGCCACCACTTCCCTCCTCGATCCCAACTTCGCGCGCACCCTCATCCTCATCGTCCAACATGACGAAAACGGCGCCATGGGCCTCGTCCTCAACCGCCCCCTCGAAACCACCGTCGGCCAAGCCTGGGAGCAAGTCAGCGCCGTCCCCTATCCCAATGACGAAGCGCTCTTTCAAGGCGGCCCCTGCGAAGGTCCACTCCTCGTCGTCCACGCCGAAGAACAAGGCAGCCAACTGGAAATCGCCTCCGGCCTCTACCTCAGCTCCGATGCCGATGCCGTCAAAACCCTCGTCAGTGAAGAGGTCACCCCGCTCAAATTTTTCGTCGGCTACAGCGGCTGGTCCGCCATGCAGTTGGAGGCCGAGCTCGCCGAAGGTGCCTGGGCCATCGCCGATCTCTCCGCCGCCGACATCCTCCACACTCCTGAAGATCTCTGGGAACGCATCACCCGCTCCCTGGCCCACGCCCATTCCGTCCGCCCCGCCGTCGATCCCCGCTTCATCCCCACAGACCCCTCCATGAACTGATCCCATCGCCCGTCCCCCGGCCCGCCCGCCTGCCCCTCCATACCCGCAAAATTCCTGAACACACTCCTCCTCGGCGGCATCGTTATAATGCAAGAAGATGTCCTTCGCCCGAAAGGTGCGGTGGGCGGGTCCGCAACATCCTTTGCTTTTATTGAGGAACAATCATGAAACCATCCTCCCGCGCATCCGTTTTCCACCTTTCTGCCGCAATCGTCCTGGCCGGAACTCTCCTGCCCGCCTTCGCCGCCGCACCGCCCCAAATTGAAACCCTCTCCCCCGCCGTCTCCGAAGCCCTCAAAGGCATGGCCTCCGAAGAATTCGCCACCCGCGAAAAAGCCCAGAAAGATATCCAGAGCGCCCTCGCCCAGCAAATCAAAGCCTTGCTTTCCACGGGTAATCCCGAAACCCAATCACGCCTCGTTTCGCTGATGGAATTCAACGACGGCCTCAGTCGCTGGGCCATCGAAGTCCTGAAACTTCCCAACGACGCGCGCCAAGCCCAACTCACCTGGGGCACGCAACCCCAAACTCTGGACATGATCGCCAAACTGTATTCCACCCATAGCGCCCAGCGCATCGAGGGAATCAAACTTCTGGCCAAGGATGACGGCGCGCAGGCCGGCGTGGTCTTCGGCCGCCTGCTCGAAGATGACATGCGGGCTGTCTACATTGCCGCAATGGAGGCCGTCTGGGATCGTAAACCTTCTGAGCCCCTGGTAAATGCGCTCTTCAACCGCGCGGTGGATTCGGGCCTCGGCGTGCAGGGCCAACCGAACAATACCGCGGTCATGGTGGCGTTCAGGGGCCGTAATCTCGGCCCAACCTATGAGAACATGAATCGGCCGACTTTAGATTCCAACATCGCCGCCGAAGTGCTGATGAACTATAAAACACCGTTGCTGGTCGAAAAATTGAAGAGTGCCCTGAATCGAATTGACGAGCAATTGAGTGACGACAATCCCCACGCCGCTGCCCGCGCGTGGTCGTTCCTGCCTTCCACCGAGCCTGTCAGAAATTTGTATAAGCTGGCCGAAAATAGTCAGTCCCGGGAACTTATCCCCGTGCTTCTCAAATTGGCCAACTCCCGCGTGCTCACACGCAGCAGCGGTTCAATGAATGCGGAAAAATATTTCTGGTCCAACCGCACCGCCCCCTTGGCCACGGTGATCCAGATCGTCGGGCAGGACGCCAAAGACTACAAAATGAAACGCCTCTCCACGATGAACAGCACCTGGGTTTCCCCCACCGAAGCCGAAGAGGACGCCACGTTGAAAAAGTTTAACGAATGGTGGGTGAAAAATTCCGAAAAATTCGGCATAGAAACCGCTGCCGCGCGGGCCCAAATTACCACGCAACCCGCGGCCACGCGCCCAACCGACGATTTGGATACCCCCGTCCTCCCGCCCGGTGTCATCATTCTCCCCGCCCCTGCCGGAAAAAACGTACTAAAATTGCAGATTCAACTCCGAGGCAACGGCATCAATGGCGGCATCGTGGAAACCAAGGAAATACCCGAGGACGATGCCCAAAAAGAACCCGCCAAAAATGAACCAAAAGAACCACATAAAAAAAAAGAACCGGAGAAAAAATAAGCGGCCGACGTATCCCTTTGACACCGTACCGACCACTTCGCGGAACCTTCTTCACGAAACATTCCCCCGAGGGGGCCCCTCCCTGTCCGTTCAATTCTTCCCCGTCAGCACCGTCAGCACTCCCCGCATAAACGCCGGCAAATCATCCGGCTTGCGCGCCGTCACATGATGCCCATCCACCACCAGCTCCGCATCCTCAAACAGCGCCCCCGCATGAATCAAATCATCCTTGATCCCCGGGCTCCCCGTCACTCGCACCCCCGGGTAAACCCCCGCCGATATCGGCATCCATCCCCCATGACAGATCGCGCCGATCATCTTCCTGGCCCCGTCAAAATCACGAATCAACTGCTTCACTTTCTCATTCCGCCGCAGCTTGTCCGGCATCCATCCCCCCACACAAATCACCCCCGCAAACTGCCCCGCATCCTGCTCTTCAATCCCCGCATCCGAAATACACGGATAGCCGTTCTTCCCCTCATACTTCTGCCCCGCCTTCAACGATGCCACCACCACCTTCACCCTCTCCTCCTGCAAACGATACTTCGGATACCACAACTCCAAATCTTCGTACGCGTCATCCACAAAAATCAAAACCGCTTTGCCCGCAAGTCCTGCCGCCATGGTCCGCCTCCGCTCGTTCCTCAAAATTCTCAACCCAACTATCTGACCCCCAATCCTCCCCTCAATTCATCCCGCAAGACCCCGGCCTCTTCCCGCACCCGCACATACCCGAATGCTGGTGCCCCCCGCCCCCGCTCGGCTGCCCCGCCGCCGCCGCACCCACCATCACCACCGACAACTTCCGCCCCGTCTTCTTCGATCCGCACTCCGGACAAACCACCTTTTCATTTCGCTCCGCCATCGACTTCGCCAAATGATCGAACGACTTGTCGCACGCATCGCAATGAAACTCATAGATCGGCATATTCACTCCATTCATCAAAAACCATTCGCTTCGCCATTATAGACATCCGCCCCTCTCGTTGACACCATCCCCTTTCAACCGCACACTGCCCGGAAAATACCCACCTCTCCCCGCGCTTGATAAGGATCCCCCATGCGCCACAAATATCTCGTCGGTCTCCTCGCCCTCGCCGCGGGCCTCTTCCTCGCCCTTGGCCCCATCACCCCCTCGGTCCCCGCCACCTCCACCGCCGAAATCACCACGACCCACGCCTCCACCACCTCCGCGCCCGCAACCCAGGACGCCGCCGCCATAAAAAAAATCCTCGACGCCAAAATAGCCCAATGCCTCACCCTCATCGAAGCCCAAAAATACGCCGAAGTGGTCCCGTTGGCCATGGCGCCCTCCACCCGCAAAAGGTTCGGCGAAGTGAAATACGCCAAAATCGTCGCCGATTTCAGCGCCCAGGATATCGACGACCCGCAGTCCAAACTCGCCAAACTGCGCGCCTCCCTTAAAGCCGCACCCAACGCCACCTTCGCCGCCGATGAAGAGGGCCATTTCGCCGCCTATCGTTTTGGCGACGGCACCAAACCCCTCCGCTTCTTCGAACAAGACGGCGGCTGGTACTTGGACTAACCGCCCTCTCCGGAGACTCCCATGCCCGCCGCCCTCCGCCTCGACACCCACCACCTCATTCCCCATCATAATCGTCGGCAATTCCACCTTCTCGATCGGTGCCCCCCACACCCCCGTCATCGCCGTCGCCGCCCACGGGCATAAACCCGCCGCCATCACGTTGATTCGCTTCATTGTCATCAATGATTAACGCCGCCAACCCCCGCGCGTTGCGTTCCCCTTCACTCCCCCGTCAACTGCACCTCAGCCATCCGATACGGACTCACCGATTGCGCCCCCTGATACACCTTCGACAAATTGCTCTGCAACGATTCCACCCGCGTCGTCCCCGATTTCGTCACCCGCAAACAATTCATGCGCCATACCGCCCCCGCCTTGCCCACCGTCTGCATCGGCATCGGCAAGGTGCTCAGCGGTATCGCCACCACCGCCATCCAGCGATTCCCCTCCACCCACGTCTTGGCTTCCAAAGCCTTCAAATCCCACCCCGGCACCGTCGACATCGGATGCGCAAAATTCGGCGAACCATCTTCTCGCGCCGTCGGTGCCATGCTCGCCCGGTACCACGTCGTCGACGTCTTGCCCTCCCGGCCCGTCTTCACCTCGATATATTCTTTCCCCGTTCCCAACGTGTCCAGAAACACCGATACCACATCGTGGCTCGCCATCGGCTGCTCACAAATGAATCCCACGTACACCCGCCCCGCATCGTACAGGATCGCTGTCTGCGCCGGTGCCGTCATCTTCGCACTGTTTCCCGGATTCACCAACGCTTCCCATTTCACTCTACGCCACGCTTCCCCCGACACCGGCGATTGCCCCGCCGAAAACTCTGTCCCCACACGCCCGCTAAGCACCGCTTCCACCACCGGTGGCTTCCCCATCGCCCCTTCACCCCCCGTCGATGCCGCCGTAGGGCTCCCTTTGCATCCGCTCAACAGCGTAGCCCCGCCGCCCGCAACCACCATCGCGCACGCCACCCAGAAATTTCGTCGAAGCGTATATTTCATAAAGCAAACTAGCCTACCCTCTTCCATCGGCGAAATACAGACCCAACCCGGATTTTTTGCCCACTATTTCACCATTTTTATAAGCCCCTTGCCCGTTCCTCCGGCACGCCTGGACGCCCCACCTCCACTCCCCACCCGCAAATCTTCACCCCGCCATCGAAAAATGGAATTTCCTCCCCTCTCTGCATTGCCCCCATTCCCCCTTCCCTCCATAATCCGGCATTCTTCCTGTATTAAGAAACGAGTAAGGTCCATGCTGAATTTCCTCCCCCGTGACACCGTCTTCTTTGACCTCTTCGAGGGCCTCGCCAAGCACGCCGTCTCCTGCGCCGGACACCTCCGCGTACTCGCCACCAACTTCCCCCAAGGCATGGACCAGCAAATCCAACGCATCAAACAGGAAGAACACGACGCCGATCAACTCGCCCACCAGGCCCTCGATCGCCTCGACCGCACCTTCATCACCCCCTTCGACCGCGAGGACATCCACGCCCTCGTCGGCGAACTCGACTCCATCGTCGACAACATCAACGCCCTCGCCAAACGCCTCGGCAGCTACCACGTCAAAACCGTCGAAGTCGCCTTCGTCAAACAATCCGAAATCCTCGTCCAATGTACCCTCGCCCTCTCCGAGGCCGTCATCCGCCTACGCAAAACCCGCAAACTCACCGACCTCCAGGAAAAAATCATCGAAGTCCACCGCCTCGAAAACGTCGGCGATGACAACCACCTCGCCGCCGTCTCCAAACTCTTCGAAAATAATTCCGACCCCCTCCACGTCATCAAATGGAAAGAATTCTTTACCTTCATGGAAGCCGCCATCGACGGCTGCGAAGACGCCACCAACGTCCTTGAACGCATCGTCCTCAAAAACGGCTAACCCCGCTCTGACCCGACCCCCGTCCCCTGACCCCTCAACTATCGAGCCCCATGCTTTCACTCCTCACTCTCGCTGAAACCGCCTCCCACGCCGCCACCTCCGCCGCCCCCTCCCCGCGCATGCTCTGGCTCATCTTCGCCATCATCGCCGTCGCCCTCGTCTTCGACTTCCTCAACGGCTTCCATGATGCCGCCAACTCCATCGCCACCATTGTCTCCACCCGCGTCCTCTCCCCCACCCAGGCCGTCATCTGGGCCGCCTTCTTCAACTTCATCGCCGCCTTCCTCTTCGGCACCGGCGTCGCCAAAACCATCGGCTCAGGTCTCGTCCACACCGACGTGATCGATATCTACGTCGTCTTCGGCGGACTCCTCGGCGCCATCATCTGGAACATCATCACCTGGCTCCTCGCCCTCCCCACCTCCTCCTCCCACGCCCTCGTCGCCGGCATCGCCGGCTCCGCCATCGCCAAAAACGGCTTCGGCGTCCTCCTCTGGTCCGGATGGTGGTCCGGCTGGGGCGCCATCCTCCTCTTCATCATCCTCGCACCCATCATCGGCTTCCTCCTCGGCTCACTCTTCATGATCGCCATCTCCTGGATGTTCCGCTATTCCACCCCCTCCAAAGTCGATAAATACTTCCGCCGACTCCAACTCGTCTCTGCTGCCGTCTACTCCCTCGGCCACGGCGGCAACGACGCCCAGAAAACCATGGGCATCATCGTCATGCTCCTCACCGCCGCAGGCCTCTCCTCCTGGAGCCAGCCCGACCCCTCCTCGGTCATGAACTCCTTCAACTTCCTCGGACATGAACACAATATCGCCTGGTGGATCATCCTCACCTGCCACGCCGCCATCGCCCTCGGCACCTGCTTCGGCGGCTGGCGCATCGTCAAAACCATGGGCTCCGGCATCACCCGCCTCCAACCGGTAGGAGGGTTCTGTGCCGAAGCCGCCGCCGCCCTCACCATCATCTTCGCCACCGCCAACAAAATCCCCATGTCCACCACCCACGCCATCACCGGATCCATCCTCGGCGTCGGCACCACCAAGTCCATCCGCTCCGTCCGCTGGATCTGGGGCCAACGCATCGTCATCGCCTGGATCCTCACCATCCCCTGCTCCGCTTTCATTGGCGGAATCGCCTACGCCCTTATACACTTCCTCATCGAACCCCACTTCCAATAACTCGTGCCTGTATTACGCTCCGGATACCGTCATGACTCCAACCCCCGCCCCTCTCTACAGCTCTTTGCACGCCGACCCCTCCATGGCCGTCCTCCTCCGCGCCTACATCGTCGATGCCGCCGCCCACGCCGTCGCCCTCCGCGCCGATGCCGACGCGGCCCACTGGGAACTCGTCCGCCGCCGCGCCCACCAACTCAAAGGCTCCGGCGGCTCCTACGGCTTCCCCCTCGTCTCCCAGCAAGCCCAGGCCCTCGAACAAACCATCCTCACCCACCAACCCGCCCCTCAATCCGCCCCCCAACCAGCCCCTCAGATCCAATCCGCCCTCACCACCCTCCTCATCACCCTCCACTCCCTCGCCGCCCCCTGACGCTCCGCACCCCCGCGCGCACTTCTCCTCACCCCATAACCAATAAAAAAGCCCCGCGCCAAGCGCAGGGCCTTTCAATACTCATTCAAATCAAAAATCGAAATCGAAACCAAAAAACAAAACTTGGTACCGTTTCGTTCGCATCACTCCGCCCTCCCTACGGCTACGCCAGATCCTCCATCAATCGACTCACCGTTATTTCCATCTTCTCAGGTGTAAGGTACGTGCCCGCCGCGATTTGCTCGCGCACCGCATTCACCTTCTCCTGACGAACCTCTGGTAACTTGCGAATCTCACTCAGGTAACGCGCTGAATCACTGATTTCCACAGTGTCCAACTTACGCACGTCCGCTTCCTGCGAACCCTGAATTGGTCCTGCCGCTGTGCTTCCCTGCAAGCGCGTGATGGGGGAATTCGAACCTATCGGCGATATGCTCATAAAACCACTCACGCTGCCCTATAAAAAACGCCTTCCTAAGACTGCCCGCCAAATCGGTCCAAACGACTCCGGCAGATCTCAGTTGCTGCTAAGTATATCGTTCAAACACCGCCCTCGACATAAAGGAAAAAATGATGACAATAAAAAATGTCTAACCTACACTGGAATCTCTACTTAGGTCCGAAATTCACAAACGTCATCGCGAAATTCACGCTCCCGTTCTTCATAAATGTTTGGGTTTTGATAAGGTAGATAACCCTATGACTCTCTCCCCCTCCACCAACCGCCTGAAACCCACCTCCCAAAGCCCTCGCGGACTCTTCCCCGCCACCGTCCTCCGCAACCTCCGCATCTGCACCGATCATTACCGCCTCACCCTCCTCCTCCCCTACTTCCCCCCCAGCCGTCCCGGCCAGTTCGTCCAACTCGACTGCGCCCTCCCCCCGGATCACGCCCCCGCCTACACCTCCTTCGAGTGGGGCGGTGACCTGGGCCAAAAAGGTGCAGCAGGTAACGAATCCTCCCGTCCCGTCCTTCTCGACCCTGACTTCGCCTCCCCCCAAGCCTACCTCCGTCGCCCCTTCTCCATCGCCGCCCGCCGCGACCTCCCCTCTGACCCCTCCCCCCTGACCCCTGACCCCTCGGTAGGGGGGGCCTGCGAACTCGACCTCATCCACCGCGTCGTCGGCAAAGGCACCCGCCACCTCGCCTCCCTCACCCCCGCCGAAACCCTCTCGGTCATCGGTCCCCTCGGCAACGGTTTCGCCCTTCCCGATGACCTCCAACTCGCCCTCCTCGTCGGTGGCGGAGTCGGCATTCCCCCCATGTTTTACCTCGCCGAATCTGTCAAAGCCGCCGCGCGCAACGCCGTTGCTTTCGTCGGTGCCCAACGCGCCGAACTCGTCCCCCTCACCTTCCCTTCCACCTCCCACGCGCCCTCCCCCGACGGCTCCCCCATCCTCAACGCTTCCGAATTCGCCGCCCACGCCTTCCCCACCGTCATCACCACCGACGACGGCTCCCTTGGCATGAAAGGCTTCGTCACCCAGGCCCTCACCAAATTCCTCCAAAACCTCCCCCCCGCCCTCAGCCCTCAGTCCGCAGACCTCCGCACGAACAAAGTCGTCATCTTCTGTTGCGGCCCCACCCCCATGATGAAAGCCACCGCCCAAGTCGCCGCCGCCTTCCACATCCCCTGCCAAGTCTCCCTCGAACAACCCATGGCCTGCGGCATGGGCACCTGCCAATCCTGCGTCATCAAATGGCACGGCGCAGGCCCCACCGCCCTCCCCGAAGGCGAATGGAAATACAAACTCACCTGCACCGACGGCCCCGTCTTCAACCCCAACGAGCTCACCTGGTAACGAAAGCCCACTGGTTCTGTCGGTGCGGGTCAATCAATTTATCACTCGCCCACTGTATAATCCTCCCATGCTCCCAATCCCCGCCAATTCCTCCTTGCTCGACAGGATGGTGCTCGCCGTGGAACGCGTCCGTGATCGTCTCCTCCGTGCCGCCGCTGCACTTGACCGCGCCCACATCCCCTACGCCGTCGCCGGTGGCAACGCCGTCGCCGCCTGGGTCGCCACCATCGATGCCGCCGCCGTCCGCAACACACAAGATGTCGATATCCTCCTCCGCCGCGCCGACCTCCCCGCCGCCACTCGCGCCCTCGAATCAGCCGGCTTCATCCACCGCCACGTCTCCAGCCTCGACGTCTTCCTCGACGGCCCAGACGCCAAAGCCCGCGACGCCCTCCACATCGTCTTCGCCAACGAAAAAGTTCGCCCCGAATACGAAGCCCTCGCCCCGGATATCTCCGATGGCCAAGCCTCCGAAAAATTCCGCGTCCTCCCCCTCGAGTCGCTCGTCAAAATGAAACTCACATCTTTCCGTGACAAAGACCGCACCCACCTCCGTGACATGCTTGACGTCGCCCTCATCGATTCCACCTGGCTCGCCCGCCTCCCACCCCCACTCGCCGCACGGCTGCAACACCTGCTCGACACCCCCGGTCAGTAGCCCCTCGTTTTCGCATCCAGATGCTCAAGGATCACTCCCATGAAACACCTTCGCTCCACCCTCACCCTCTTCCTCTTGCTCACCACAATCCTCCTCACCTACCTCTACGCCACCAGTTGGCTCTTCCCCCAATGCCTCGCCGCCTGGAAACTCGACGACTCCTGCATGCTCGCCACCCACCACGGCTCACTCTGGCTCGTTGCCGAAACCGACGATTCCCCCGACGCCCCCAGTCCCACTTCCTGGACCTTCCGCCTTTTTTCCGCCAATCCCGACACCCTCGCCGTCGCGCCATCTCGTCCCCCCGACGGCGGTTCCCCCGGCTCCACGAACTATGGCATATGCGGGACTTTATTCACCTCCACTGAAATCACCGACGCCTTCTCCACCAAACGTTCGCTACTGAAGTCGCCTCTCCCCGCGCTTCCCACTGCCTAGCAATTCCACTTCTTCGGATTCGCACTCGGATCGGGTGCCAGTTCCCTCAGCGGCACCTCCCACTTCGCCCCCGGCCCTCCCTGCCATCTCGCCATCATCCCCCTCTGGCTCCTCTGCCTCCCTCTCGCCCTCCTCTCCTTCTTCACCCTCAAACCCGCCCTCATCCGCTACCGCCGCCGGCGCCGCGGCCTCTGTCTCCACTGCGGCTACGATCTTCGCGCCTCCTGTCCAGTCCTGACCAAAAGTTGTCACCCCTCCCGCCCTCTTCCCCTCCCTTCACGCCACTATCACCTCCCCACCCCCGCGCATCATCTCCACCCAAATCGCCTGCGGCTCCGTCGGGCACCGCTCCTCGCACAACCCGCACCCCACACACCCATTCTTCTTCACAATCACCCGCCCCGTCCGCTCACTCACCCCAATCGCCGCACTCCCAATCGGGCACGCCTCCAAACACAAGCGGCAATCCTCCCCATGCTTCCGTAAACACACCTCATGATTCACCTTCGCCACCCCCATCCGTATCGCCAACCGATCCACCAACTTCAACGCCCCCGTCGGGCAACTCTTCATGCACGCCAAACTATCGCACACCACGCACGCCCGCTCGCTCGCCACAATGTACGGAAACCCCTCCGCCACAAACCCCACCGCATCCAGCTTGACCGCCTCCGCCGGGCACGCCTCCACGCACTTCCCGCACCGTGAACACACCGTCTCAAAACCCAACCCATCCAACCCCGTCTCCATCGCCCCCGGCGGCCGCAAGTACCGCTCCGGCATCCCACCCCGGCGGGGGGACTCACTCCCTCCACCACTCCCTATCACCGGCAACGAAAACTCAATCTGATCCAACCCCCCCAACTTCATCTGCGACATCTCCTCCGCCCGCCGCGGCAAATCCTCGAGCGCCTCCAACACCGGATTAATCTTCCCCTCAATCATCCCCGTCAGCGGCCCCATCGCCCCGCGCAGCGCCTCCCCAAAAAACCCCCGCCGACCCTTCGCCTCCTCAATAATCGCCTCCCCCTCCCCCTCCTTCTCGGGCAACCCGCCATCCATTTTCCGCACATCATCACTCATCCCCTCATTATACCTTTCTCCATCCCACCCCCAACCCCGCGCCCCCATACCGCCGCACCCCCTCTCTATGCTATACTTACTCCCCTTTCCAAACAGGAGACCTTCCCCATGGCCGCTTCCAAAGAATCCGAACTCGGCTCCACCCTCGCCCTTAAATTCGACGCCGCCGGACTCATCACCGCCGTCGCCGTCGATGCCGATACCCATGAAATCCTCATGGTCGCCTTCATGAATCAGCAAGCCCTCGAACGCACCCTCGCCACCGGCAACGCCACCTACTGGTCTCGCTCCCGCCAAAAATTCTGGGTCAAAGGCGAGGAATCCGGAAATACCCAAAAAGTCGTTGCTGTCTTCGCCGATTGCGACCAGGATGCCGTCATCGTCCAGGTCCGCCAACGGGGCCCCGCCTGCCATAACGGCTTCCACTCCTGCTTCTACCGCCAAATCATCACCGGCCCCGCCGGCCTCGAACTCAAAACCATCGCCCAGCCCGAACAAGACCCCGCTGCCATGTATAAAAAATAGCCGCAGCCTGATCCGCTACAATGACTCCTAATCACCCCCGGCCCTAATCGAGTGCCTCATGACCAAATCCACCGCCCTCACCTCCCCCCTCAAGCCCGGTATGCCCGACGTCCAAGGCTCCGCCGACTCCCGCAACGTCGCCATCGACAAGGTCGGCGTCAAATCCGTCCGCTACCCCATCACCCTCCGCCAGGCCTGCGGCGGCGAACAACACACCATCGCCATGATCAACCTCTACGTCTCTCTCCCCAAGCACAAAAAAGGCACGCACATGTCGCGCTTCCTCGAAATCCTCAACCAGCATCACAAGGCCATCACCCCCGACCGCATCGTCCCCATCCTCCACGAAATGAAAACCAGGCTCGACGCCGAAGATGCCCACATCGAAATGACCTTCCCCTACTTCATCGAAAAATCCGCCCCCGTCACCGGCGCCAAGGGCCTCATGGATTACGTCTGCACTTTCGAAGGCACCGCCAACGGCACCGACGACTTCATCCTCGGCGTCCGCGCCCCCGCCACCAGCCTTTGCCCCTGCTCCAAAGAAATTTCCATGTACGGTGCCCACAATCAACGCTGCGAAATCACCGCCCGCGTCCGCTTCAAAGGCATGCTCTGGATCGAGGACCTCGTCAAAATTATGGAGTCCGCCGCCTCCGCCCCCGTCTACGCCGTCCTTAAACGCCCCGATGAAAAATTCGTCACCGAGCAAGCCTTCGACAACCCCAAGTTCGTCGAAGACATCATCCGCGACCTCGCCCTCGCCCTCGACAAGGAAGACCGCATCACCTGGTACGAAATCCAATCCGAAAACTTCGAGTCCATCCACAACCACAACGCCTACGCCCTCATCGCCCGCGACAAAACCATCTAACCCTCTTCTCTCCTTGCTTCCTGCTTCTCACCGCACCCCCTGCTGCCGCCACTCCACATCCACCACCCCGTCCAGCTTGTTCGCCCACCGGGCCAGCGTAAACAATAAATCACTCAACCTATTTAAATAAATCAGCGGCTGATGCGGCGGCTCTCCAAAATCCTCCTGCCGCATCAACTCCACCAGCAACCGCTCCGCCCGCCGACACACCGTCCGCGCCACATGCAGCCGCGCCGCCGTCACCCCGCCCCCCGGCAAAATAAAGCGCTTCAGCGCCGGCAATTCCGCCGTCACCTCATCAATCACCTGCTCCAAAAATGCAATGTGCTTCTCCCCGACCCGCCCTGACCGCTTCGTCAATTCCGAATCCACCGGCGTCGCCAAATCCGCCCCCAAATCAAACAACTCATCCTGCAACGCCCCCAATATCCCCCGCAACTTCTCATGCCTGCAATCCACCACCGCCAGCCCCAGCAAACTGTTCAACTCATCCACCGTCCCATACGTGTCGATCCGCAAATGATCCTTCGCCACCCGCGTTCCATCAAACAACATCGTCTCCCCGCCATCGCCAAACTTCGTGTAAATCTTCATCCGATTTTCTCCATCTGAACCGTCACTTCCCAAGTCGGTTATAATAGGCATTCTTCCCCCATCTCACACGAGGCCTCCTACCGTGTACACCCTTTTCTTCGGCGGCTCCTTCGACCCGGTCCACCTCGGCCACATCCTCACCGCCCGCGCCGCCCGCGAAATCCTCCACGCTGACCGCGTCGTCTTCCTCCCCGCCAACATCTCCCCCCATAAACAATCCACCTGCGCCTCCAATGACCACCGCCTCGCCATGCTCCAACGCGCCATCATCGCCGACACCCTTTTTCTCGTCGATGACTTTGAACTCACCCGCACCGGCCCCAGCTACACCATCCACACCGTCCTCGCCCTCAGGCCCCGCTACGCCCCGCTCCCCGATGACAAAATCACCCTCCTCCTCGGTGCCGATCAACTCGCCCGCCTCCACACCTGGCTCCGCATCACCGAACTCCTCTCCCTCGTTGACCTCGCCGTCCTTGGCCGCATCGGCGAATCCGGTCCCACCCTCGATCACGACCTCGACATCGTCGCCCGCTACCTCGGCCAGCCCATCCGCGCCCGCCTCGCCGCCGCCCTCCTCCCCACGCCCCTCGTCCCCGCCTCCTCCACCGACCTCCGCCACCGTATCCAATCCGGCCTGCCCACCGTCGGTCTCCTCGACCCCGCCGTCGCCGCCTACATCCGCAACCACAATTTATACGCCTGATAATGAACCCCCTCCCAGCACTGGAATCGCAAAATTCGCCCGTGCTTGGGTGCCGCGCGCTTCCGGCCGATGCTTCCGGCGGGTGAACCCTCTGGAGGTCTTCATGAAATGCAAATGTCCGGCCTGCGCCCGGACCACCCAGGTACCCCCCGATATGCTCGATTTCCTCTCCCGTTGCGATCGCTGCGGCTCCCTCCTGCGCCCCCGCATGTCCAACTCCGGCATCCAGGGTAAACCTGAAAAAATCGTCGCCCACGTCGTCATCAGCGGCCGCTACCGTGAAGACCCCTGCAACACCCGCGCCAGCATCCTTGACGTCCTCACTCCCGCGCCGCGCCCGCTATCCAGCACCTCCGCGCTCGCGCGGGCCGCCCCCTCCCAATCCGTGCCCGCCGTCCTCAAAAACTCCATCCAGGATGTCCTCCGCAATCTCGCCGAAGCCGTCGCGTCTGCCACCACCAACACCGCCCTGCAACTCTCCAACGCCTCCGCGCGCTTCCACACCGCCCGCCGCGCGCTCAAAAAATCCCCGCCCCCGGCCGCCCCCTCCAATCCCGCGTGCGCCCTCGAATCCCTCTTCCCTCCACCCACCCCCACCCTCCCCGTCATTGAACCCAAAGATCCCCTCGAAGGCCTCTCCCTTCAGGCCGCCGACTTCAACTACCGCCGCCGCGCCCTCCGTCGCGCCCAACTACGCACCAGCCATCACACCCTCGGCTGGATCGGCACCTGCGGCTTCACCTTCATCCTCCTCCTCGCCGGCTTCGCGGTCATCCTCAAATCCACCGGCCTCTTCGGCACCCCCCGCCACTCCCACGCCGGCATCTTCACTGCCCCGCCCCCTTCTACCTCTCAACCCACCTCCCAACCCTCCGACCTCTTCCCCGACGCCCACTAAAAAGCACCTCGTCCTCTCCCTCTCCGCGCGCCAAAAAACACGAAGCCACTGATCGTGCCCTCGACTCGTCGTTGCTAAAATTTGTCTTGGCATTCCCACCACCCACCCCCACAAAAAATCATCGGCGTCCATCCGCGTTCATCGGCGGTTCCCCCGCCATTCAAGCAATCAACCCCAAATGCAGCGTCACCATCGCACCATCCACTTCAATCGTGATCACCCCCGGCTCCATCCGCATCATCTGCATCTGCGCCGCCCCAAAATATTCCGGCTGCGTCGACATAAACGCACTCATCAACGCCTCGCGCTGCTGCACCGACGCCGTGTGCGAAATGTAGCAATTCATCGTCCGCACCCCACGATTCTCTTCCGACTGCGACTGCACCAACACTACCGCCAGCCCCTCCAGCGATACCCCGTTCCACGTCCCCGCCGTTACCTGCCACGCCGTCACCGTTTGCCGAATCGATCCCTGCCCCGGCAGCCGCGCATTCTCCACGTGAAACTGCCGCACTTCCAACAGGTTATCCTGCTCCCGCGTCGTCGTCTCCACCACCCCTGACTCCGCCGTCGCCCACGCCATCGCCGGGCACAACAACACACCGGCCAACATCATCGAAATAACCGAATGGCGGAGCTTCATGGCGAATCCTCACAGACCAGCGGGACGAATGGAAATCGCAGCAGCGCAATCCCGATTGGACCCGCTCTGTCAATCGTCAAAGTGTAACCTCGTCCCCACACCAATAACAAGTCATTTCTTCCTTTTGAACAATCCCCCAACCGATACCAAAATCGACCCCCGCCGCTCCCGCAACGCCCGCAGAGTCATATTCGGCTCCACCCCCCCGATTTTCCCCGCCCCCACACGCTGCGCACCATATATCCCCGAGTGTCCGCTGAAAAAATACGCCAGAAAACACCCCGTCGCCGCATATACCCCTATATGGGTGCCAAACAACTCCACCGCCATCAGCGTACATGCCAGCGGCGTATTCGTCGCCCCCGCAAACACCGCCACAAACCCAATCCCCGCAAACAAATCCACCGGCGCGTTCAACCCCCACGCCAGCACATTGCCCAGCGTCGCCCCAATAAAAAACAGTGGCGTCACCTCCCCCCCCTTAAACCCGCTCCCCACCGTCACCGCCGTAAATAAAATCTTCCACCACCAACTCCAACCCATCGCCCCCGGTGCCGCCGTAAACGCCGCCATGATCGACGGCCCGCCTCCCGGATTGTCCACCCCCAACCCCAAATATTCCCGCGTCCCCAACGCATACACCAGCCCAATCACCACCGCCCCGCCCAGCGCCGGACGCAACCACGCCCATTTCAGTACCCGCTTCAACCCCCACTCCACCGCATGTGTCACCTCCACAAACAGCACGCTCGCCAGCCCAAACGCCACCGCCGCCAACGCCGTCTTCCCCACCAGCCCCGCGTTCCACTGCTCCACTGCCCCCACTCGCATCAATCTGTGATAATCTGTATGTCCGATCCCCCACGCCCGGCACGCCCAGTCCGCCACCAGCGCCGCGATCAAACACGGTATCAACGCCTCCAAACGCATCACCCCCAAAGCCAAAACCTCCAACGCAAAAAGCGTCCCCGCCAGCGGCGTCCCAAAAACCCCCGCAAACCCCGCCGCCACTCCCGCCATCAGCAGCATCCGCGTCGTTGTCGGCGACAACCGCATCCACCGCGCTGCCGTTCCCGCAATGCTCCCCCCCATCTGCACCGCCGTCCCCTCCCGACCTGCCGATCCCCCCAGCAAATGCGTCACCACCGTCGCCGCCAGCACCAGCGGCGCCAACCGCGTCGGCACCCCGCCCCCCGGCTCATGAATCTGCTCAAGAATCAAATTGCTCCC
>JBBRWV010000054.1:0-22853 GCA_038248985.1 Phycisphaerae bacterium | reverse complement strand
GAAACTTATTCGCCATCCTAAGGCCTCCTTGCCCGCGTCGTAATTAGTCCTTTCAATGCATCGAACCACAGGCCCCTCTGACATGATATTATTTGACAGTTATTGATGCGCCGGCCCTTACCCTGCTGGAAGGCGGTCAGGAAGCCTTCGACCAGCGCAAACAGAGGTATGCCCGCTAATGGAATCTGCGCCGACCCAAATGGACTTGGCCAGTGCGCTCTCGCGCCTGCAGGCCGACCGCGATGCCATCCCTTGGCACCAGCGCCGCGATTTGGCGCAGGGCTTGGCCGAGGCGATGGCGTCCACGCCCCCCTCGGAGGCCGGTGTCGCCTTGCTGGAGTTGCTGACCTTCGATCCGAAGCCTGAAGTGCGCCATGCCGTGGCGAATCTGCTGCCGCTGTTGGCGGATGGCTTGTTTGCCAAGATCGCCGCCGTCCTCGGCGACGATTCCAATGCCTTCGTGCGGAAGGCGGCCCAGCGCAGCCTGGATCGGCGCCGTCGGGGCCGGCAGGAAGCCAGCCGCAAACGGCGCAATGTCGCCGAGGTTCAAGGTGACTACGCCGCGATGGAACGCTTACACGGGCGACCGGCGGCGGAACGTGCCCGGCAGATGTGCGAACGGTTCGCCGAAGTCCTGGTCGGCACTGCCGTCCACAACATGCGTGGCGTGCTGACGCCGATGAAGATCAGCACCACCACGGTGCTCAAGCAGATTGACGAGGGCCGTCTTGATGGTCGGAGCCTCAAGGAAACCCTCACCCGCGTCAGCGACCAGGTGCGCTTCATGGAACGGTTGCTGGACGAGATGCGCGCGTATTCCCAACCCGTGGCCGCCCAACGCCGCCGGGAGCGCCTCGCGGACGTCGTGGGCGAGGCCCGCCATGTTGCCGCCGAGTACCTGTGCGGCAGTGGGCGCGATCCAGCGCCGGTGAGCGTGGCTATGTCCGTGCCGGAGAACATCATGGTGGACATGACCCGGCACCAGATCGTGGTCGCCATCGCCAACATCCTGAAGAACGCCCATGAGGCGTTTGCCACGGAGCAGGGGGGATTTCGTATGGGGCAGATTGGAGTAGAAGCAATTCTGGTTGGGGAGGAAGTTCGGCTCACGCTCCGCGATAACGGGGCGGGCCTGGCCGAGGAGGATCTCCGCGACCTGCGGGAGTTCGTGCCGGGGCGCACCAGCAAGAAGACCTATGGGACGGGCTTCGGGCTGCCGATCGCCCGCCGATATGTGCTGGCGCACGGCGGCAGTTTGGAAATCGACAGTCAGATGGGCAGTGGAACCACGGTGGTGATCACCTTGCCGCTCGAACAGGAAGAGGCGGAGAAACCATGAAGTACAAGGCGCTATTGGTGGATGACGATCCGAAGATCTGCGAGTCCGTCGCGGAGGTTCTGGGCTCCCTGGGCCACGAGCATCAATGTGCCCACAGCCAAGAGGCCGCCCGGACGCTGCTGGCCCAAGGGGAATACTCGTACATCCTGCTGGACTTGGAAATCCCGCTGCGGAACGGGGCGGGGTTCGCCCGCCCGGTCAACGGCGAAAATCTGCTGGCGGAAATACGCAACGCCCCCAAGACCCGCCACGTCCCGGTGATCGTCATGACCGGGTATGGCAGCGACGGTCCCAGCCTGGCCGTGCGCCTGATGAAGAAGGGCGCGGTGGATTTCGTCAACAAGCCGTGCGACGGGGATGTACTCGACCGGGCTATCCTCGATGCCATCGCCAAGCACGAACGCCGGCCACTTCTCGGTGCTGGCACCCCAGCCAACCAGCCCAGCAAGCCCTTTGCTGGCGGCGAGTTGGCGATCTACGAGAACCACATGGAGATTTGCGGGGTGACGATTCTGGAGAACACCGGGCGCGGGCATGGATGGCGGGTCCTCACGGCGCTGAGCCAGCAAGACCTGCGGGGCAAATTCAAACCCTTCAGTTGCCGCCGCCTGGCCGAACAGTTGGGACGTGGCGTGGGCGAGAACGCCGTCATCCAGTGCATCCGCGGGCTGCGAAAGCGAATCCGCGAGGTGCTGGATCAAGAACTGCAGCTGACGTGCGGGACCCAGGATGTCATCGTGAGCCGGGATCAAGGTTACCGCCTGAATCCCAACATCACGCTGCGAAACGGGGCGGCGTCTTCTGCGCTGAACACAGCGGACACTGCCGCAGCCCAACCCGATGTCGCCGAGAATCTGACCGGGGAATCGGAGGATGCGAAACTCAACGAACGGCAACAGTGGATCATTGGGGAACTGGCACGCGGCACCGAAGTCCGCCGCGCCGACATTGAGTCCCGCTTCAAGTGCTCGGTGAAAACCGCCAAACGTGACCTGACAGAGCTCCGAGACCAGGGGCGGATCGAGTTCGTGGAATCACCCCGGCCGGGCCATTACCGGATCGCCCAGCCCCAAACTGTCGGGTAATGGCCACGCCGAACGTGCCGGGGACATTCGTTTTATACACGTCGGATGTCCCCGGGGTCAAAGACAATGTCCCCGGGGACACGACCGATGACCCCGGGGACATGAACCTCAAAAATGAACTGTCGTTGGGCGACGTGGAACGGGCTGGCGGTGCCCGTTTCGGCATCAATCCGTGGTCAAAAATGGGTATGCGCAAGTCGGCCACGTCGTGAAAATAAGACGGCTGGGGTTCGCGGAATTGCCACGCCCAAGCTATGGCCGATCTACGCCACTTGCGCAAGTCGTGCAATAACCGCGACATACGAGCTTCGCGATTCCAGAAGAGCCGCCGCGCACGCCTCGATCTTCACGGGGTCCGGTTCAACCGAACGGTGGTCGTCCCGATAGTCCTTTCTTAGGCAGTCCGCGTTGGAATACTCCTCCAACGCGGTTTTTTTTACGCCTGCGGATAGCCCGAACAGTTTTAGCACTACAGCGCACCTTCAGAATTCGCATATGACTAATTCAGCCCGGCTACTTCGATGGGTCGGTGATGTTCGCCCCACCCGGAACTCGTTCAGGTTCCCGCGACGCTCAAAGGCTCCGTCATTTGCTGTAAACAATTTACTTTAAGGAACTTAATGATGTTCTCGTCCGTACTTTAAGGTGCGCAGTAGTGCTAGGACCGCCGCCAAGTACAACCAGCCTTCGCCGGTGAGGATGTAGGTGATATCGCAGACCCACTTGCGGTTGGGCAGGTCGGCCGTGAACTTCCGGTTCAGGACATTCTCGAACACCGGCTGATCATGATGCGAATCGGTGGTCTGGGGGATGAACCGCTTGGCGGCGCAGGCCCGGAGCCCCGCCTTTTTCATCAGGCGGGCCACGGTGTTCACGCAGCAGGTGATCTGGCTCTCGGCCAGTTCGACCTGAATCCGCGGGCTGCCGTAGGTCTGGTCCGAAGCGGCGTTGATCTGCCGGATCTGCCCCAGGAGTTCCTGCCGGCGGACCGTCGCCGGGGCCGCCGGACGATCCCGCCAGGCGTAGTAACCCTGGCGACTGACCTGCAGTACGTCGCACATGACGGCCAGGTCAAAGACTTCGCGGTGCTGTTTTATCCAGGAGAACTTCACAGGCTCTCCTTCGCGAAGTAGGCCGTCGCTTTTTTTAGGATTTCACGCTCCATCTCCGCCCGCCGGAGTTGCTTTTCCAGCTCGGCGATCCGGGCCTTCAGCGCCGGCGGGTCATCGATCTTAAGCCCCGCGGCGATCTGGGCGGACTGCTGCTGCTTGCGATGCGGCCGCACCCAGTTGGCCAAGGCTTCTTGGGCACCCCCAATTGCTGCCCGGCCTGCTCGCAGGTGTAGCCCTGCTGCAGCACCAGCTTCACCGCCGCGGACTTGAACTCGGGCGGGTAATGCTTCGGGCTGATCACACGCGTCTCTTCGGACATCGTCGACTCCTTCACGGCTATTATGCCGCCGCTTCGACGCGCCCACTATCCGTGGGGAAGATCAACTTTGGATTGCGGGGGCGATTTGGGTGGGGGCGAAAGCGGTTTAGGTTTTTTTGCGGAGGAGGACGACGAGGGAGCGGGGGGCGAGGGTGAGGCGGCTGGAGGTGAGGCGTTTTTCCTGGCCGGGGTCGAGGATGTCGTTGGGGCTGGGGCGGGCGGTGTCGATGACGCGTTTCCAGGCGCGGGCGCTGCCTTCCTGAATGATGAAGTCCTGTGATTCCCACTTGGAATTGATCATGACGTAGAGATCGTCATCGTCCTGCGAAGCGCCGAGGAGGCAGTAGGCGAGGTGGCGGGATTCGTCGGACATGTCGACGTTTCCCTCGGCGCCGTACCAGTGAACGTCCTGGCGCCAGTAGCTGCTGCGGCAGATGGAGGGATGATCTTTGCGGAAGGCGATGAACATGCGGACGAAGCGGAACATCTGCTGATTTTTTTGCAGGAGGCTCCAGTCGAGCCAGGAGATTTCATTGTCTTGATTGTAGGGGTTGTTGTTGCCGTGCTGGGAGTTCATGAATTCATCGCCGGCGTAGAACATGGGGGTGCCGTTGGAGAGGAGGAGGATGGCGAAGAAGTTTTTGATTTGCTGCCGGCGGAGTTGGAGGACTTGGGGGGAGGGGTCGAGATCGCCTTCGTGGCCGCAGTTCCAACTGAGGTTATCGCTAAGGCCGTCGGTGTTGGCGTGGCCGTTGGCGAGATTGTGTTTGTGGTTGTAGCTGACGAGGTCGTAGAGGCAGAAGCCGTCATGGGCGGTGATGAAGTTGACGCTTTGGAAGGGTCGGTAGGTGTTGAAGGTGCAGTCGGGGAAGAGGTCATCGCTGCCGTAGAGGCGTTGCATGAGGGAAGTGACTTTGGCGGGCTCGCCGCGGACGAAGGAGCGGATGTCGTCGCGGAACTTGCCGTTCCACTGGCGCCAGGTCATGGCGGGGAAAGCGGTGCCGAGTTGGCAGACGTTGATATCCCAGGCTTCGGCGGTGAGGCTGAGATCGCCGTAGTGGCCGAGGAGGCTGATTTCGGAGAGGAGGGGCGGGTCGATGGAATTGATGGAGCCGTCGGCGTTGCGGGAGAGGATGGAGGCGAGGTCAAAGCGGAAGCCGTCGACGTGCATATCGTTGGCCCAGTAGCGAAGGCTTTCGAGGATGAGCATGCGGGAGGCGGGGTGTCCGGTGCGGAGGACGTTGCCGCAGCCGGCGTCATCGAGATAGGTGGAATTGTCAGGAGAGAGGAGGTAGTAGCTGTGGTTATCGATGCCGCGGAAGGAGTAGGTGGGTCCGTCGAGGCCGGATTCACCGGTGTGGTTGTAGACGACATCGAGCCAGACTTCGATACCGGCGGCGTGGAAGGTTTTGACGAGTTCGCGGAATTCATTGATGGGGTTTCCGGAGGCGTACTGGGCGTGAGGGGCGAAGAAGTTGATGGTCATGTAGCCCCAGTAGTTTCCTTCCTGGGGATCGAACTGCTGGATGGGGAGTAGTTCGACGATGGTGACGCCGAGTTGCTGGAGGTAGGGGATTTTTTCGAGGAGTCCGGCGAAGGTGCCGCGGCGGTCGGGGGTAACGGCGGAGTTGGGATGGGCGGTGAAGCCTTTGACGTGGAGTTCGTAGATGATGGCTTTGCTGGTGTGGCGCGGGGGGCTGACGGTGCCCCAGTCAAAGGTGTCGTGTTCCTGGCGGGGGAGGACGCCGAGGGGTGCGCGGCCGTCGTTAGGACCGGGGCGTTGGGCGGCCTGGCGGTCGAAGGCGGGGGGGAAGTGGACGGCGATAGCGTGGGGATCGAGGAGGATTTTTTCGGGATCGAAGCGGTGTCCGTTGGCGGGATCAAAGGGACCATCGACGCGAAAGGCATAGAGGGTGGCACCGGCGAGTTTTGCGGCGGGGATCCAGCAATGCCAGATGCGGCCGGTTTTGTGAACGTGGGGATCGAGGCGGAATTCGAGGACTGGGTGGAGGGGATCACTTTGGCGGTAGCAGAGGAGGGTGACGCTGAGGGCATGGGTGGAGTAGAGGGAGAAATTGTAGGCGTTGTGGGAGGCGTACCAGGTGGCGCCGAGCGGGGAGGGGGAACCGTGGCGGGTGGCCCAATCATTGATGCAGGGAAGGACGTTGAGGTCAGTGGCCTGCGGATGCCGGGTGGTACTTTTCATGGTACTCCAGTGAGAGATGGGTGGATGAGTCTGGCGGAGGGGAGTCCGGCATTTGGTGAACAAATGCGTCTTGGGGCAAGGGGGAGTATCGGCATTTGGGGGAGGTAAAGATGACTGGACTAAAAAAGTCAGAGGCGTGGTCAGGGGATGATTTGCGGGGGCTTTTACCTCCCCCCATTAAGCACGGGCGAGAAACGTCCGATACGCAAGATGGGCCGCCAGAATCTGGCGACTCCGGCATTTTTTTAGCCGACGAACAATTGAAAGGCAAGCATATGGTTCGGAACAATGACAACGATTTGCAGCAGGTGCTGATACCGGCGCCGCAGCAGATCACGCAACGGACGACACCGGCATTGGAACGCCTGATCGAGGACTCGCTGCGGGGCAAGCCGGAGGCGGTGGCGATCGGGATGGGGCATGTGCAGGCGATTGATTCGTATGGATTGACATGGTTGATCAACGTGCAGAGCCGGTTGCAGATGCAGGGGGTGCGGACGGTCATTCAGGATGCGAGCGTGTTGGTGCAGGACATCTTCACGGCGACACGATTGGATGGGCGATTCAGCATGGCGTATTCGGCCAAGGTGGAGGCGCGTCATGCCGGAACTTAAGCGTAAATTCAGGTTGGGGGAGATGCTGATCAGTGCGGGGAAGATCAACGCGGAGCAATTGGATGAAGCGTTGAAGCGTTCGAGATCGACGAACACGATTTTGGGTGAGACGCTGGTCGAGATGGGGCTGGTGAAGCCGAACGAGTTGCTGAAGGTGATCGGCGACCAGGTGGGATTGCCGTCGGTGGATCTGCGGCCGGGGCTGGTGGATGCGGAGGTGGTGCATCGTTTGCCGAAGGAGAAGGCGCAGTATTACGGGGCGATACCGATGTTCCTGGTGGAAGATCGGTTGACGGTGGGGATATCGAAGCCGCTGTCGATTTTTGATTTTGACGATTTGGAGCGGATCAGCGACTGCTCGATACAGCTGGTGTTGTGCCACGAGGCGGCGATCCGGCAGGCGATTGAGAAACACTACGGGAGCGAAGTGAATCTTGACGGGCTGCTGAACAGCATTGAGAAGAACAAGGTGGAGGTGGTCCACGAGGCGGATCGCAGCGAGCAGATCGGGGAGATATCGGAGAACAGCCCGATCGCGAGTTTGGTGAATTTTGTATTGACGAAGTCGATTTCGGACAAGGCGTCGGATATTCACGTGGAGCCGGACGGGAAGATTTTGCGTGTGCGGTATCGTATTGACGGGGTATTGCGGGAGCTGATGACGCAGAAGATTTCGCTGCATCCGGCGATGGTGAGCCGCATCAAGGTGATGGCGAAGATGGATATCGCGGAGCGGAGGCGACCGCAGGACGGGCGCATTCCGGTGGCCATCAATGGGCGGGAGATTGATATTCGGGTATCGACGCTGCCGACGACGGGGGGCGAGAAGGTCGTGATGCGAATTCTGGATTCGGCGAACTTGGTGTTTGATTTTGAGCAGTTGGGCTTCCGTCCGCCGTTGATTCAGAAGTTTCGGCGGATTCTGGAGCGGCCGCACGGTTTGCTTTTGGTGACGGGACCGACGGGATCGGGCAAGACGACGACGCTGTATTCGGCGTTGCAGTCACTGAAGAGCCCGGAGAAGAACATCATCACGATTGAAGACCCGGTGGAGTACCAGTTGGGGATGGTCAACCAGGTGCAGATTAATTCGGCGATTGATTTGACGTTTGCCAACGTACTGCGGTCGGTGCTGCGGCAGGATCCGAACATCATCATGCTGGGTGAAATCCGCGACAAGGAAACGGCGATGGTGGCGGTGGAGGCATCGTTGACGGGACATTTGGTGCTCTCGACGCTGCACACGAACGATTCGATCGGGGCGATCACGCGGTTGATCAACATGGGCGTGGAGCCGTTTTTGGTGGCCAGCGCGGTGATGGGGGTGGTGGCGCAGCGATTGAGTCGGAAGATTTGTTCCGGATGCAAGAATCCGATTGTTCCTTCGCCGGAGATGCAGCAGCGGATGGGGGTGGAAGGGACGGAGCGGTTTTTCAAGGGGCAAGGTTGCCCGCAGTGCTACAGCTCAGGTTATCGCGGGCGTCAGGGCCTGTACGAGATATTTGAAGTGTCGCCCGAGGCGCGCACCTTGTTAGAGCGAAATGCGAATCCCGGGGAGCTGCGTGAATTGCGCAAGCGCGCCGGTGAGACGACGCTGTACGAGGAAGGGATGCTGGCGGCACGAGCCGGGCATACCTCACTGGACGAAGTGTTGAGAGTTGCGTGGGCCCCGGCTGAGGAAAATTGATGACATTGGTTGAGATACTGGGGATTGCCAAGGAGCGTGGTGCCTCGGACCTGCTGATCATGGTGGGCGACATGCCGGCGATCCGGGTGGCCGGGAAGTGGCATCGCCTGGAGATGCCGGCCTGTAAGAAGGATTTTGTGCAGAAGGTGGTGGAAGAGCTGCTGCATCCAGATCCGCTGGAGGCGTTGCACCGGCTACGAGAGGTGGACTTTTCGCGGACGGTGCAGCCGGCGGGCCGGGTGCGGTGCAATGTGCATTATCAGCGCGATCACCTGGCGATGGTTTTGCGGCTGGTGTGGCCGTCGATACCGGACGCACGGAAGCTGGGGATACCGGAGCATGTCATTCGGATGGGGGAGACGCATCATGGTTTGATACTGATTTCGGGACCGACGGGATCGGGCAAATCGACGACGCTGGCGTCGATGGTGCAGCATATCAATCAGACGCGTCCGGCGCATGTGATCACCATTGAAGATCCGATTGAATACATTTATTCGAATGCGCAGTCGATCATTGAGCAGCGGGAGGTGGGGTCGGACACGCATTCGTGGGAGTCGGCGTTGCGGAGCGTGCTGCGGCAGGCGCCGGATGTGATCGTGCTGGGGGAGTTGCGTGATTTGGAGTCGATTTCGATTGCGCTTTTGGCGGCGGAGACGGGGCACCTGGTGATGGCGTCAGTGCATGCGTCGACGGCGACGGGGGCGGTATCGCGGATTATTGACAGTTTTCCGGCGGCGCAGATTGCGCAGGTGCGTTTGCAGCTATCGCAGGCATTGCGGATGGTTTTTGCGCAGCGTTTGGTGCCGGGGAAGAACGACGCGCAGCGGGTGTTGAATTACGAGATTTTGATGGGGACGCCGGCGATCAGCAACATGATTCGCAGCAACGAATTGGAGCAGATTCACAACCAGATGGGGGGAGGCCGCGAGCACGGCATGTTGACGTTTGCGCAATGCACCCGGGATCTGCAGGAGCGTGGGATTCTTCCCGCCGAGGCTGTTTTGTCGAAATAGGCCGCAGAAACGACCCCATCGTTACAGACTGCAAATCCGTTATGTCCCTCATTAAGGAACCTGAGGATCAGGTCGATATCAAAGCTGATGACAAGATCTATGCACATGCCGAACAATGCCCTGGGAATGCTGGAACGTTCTCAGAAGGAAGAACGCCACGGTCCGGTATCTCCGGGTGCCCGGGCGTTCCTGGCGTCAATTGGGCGATCGCTGACGGGGAAGACGGTATCGCAGAAGCTGCTGTTGATGGTGACGAGCCAGCTCAACGTGATGTTGAACTCGGGGTGTGATTTGTGCGCGGGGCTGGATTCGCTGGCGAAGCAGCAAACGCATCCGCGTCTGAAGCAGATCCTGGAGCAGATGCATGAGGACGTAAAGCAGGGGAGCGCGTTTTCGCAGGCGTTGGGGCGGCATCCGGAAGTATTTTCCTCGCTGTATACGACGATGGTGCGGGCGGGAGAATCGGCGGGTTTGCTACGGCACATGCTGAGCGCGCTGCAGATCATGATTCGGAACCAGATGCGGATCGCGTCGTCGGTCCGTTCAGCGATGATGTATCCGGTGATTTTGACCTTGGTGGCGTTTGTGGCCATCGGGGTGATGACGGCGTTTGTCTTGCCGCGGTTTGCGCTGGTGTTCAAGCAGAGCAACGTTCCCTTGCCGACATCGACGGCGATCGTGATTGGTTCGGCGGAGTTTGTGGGCAACCATGTGCTGGTGATCGGTCTGGGGATGCTGGCGGTGGTGGCGTTGTTGATCTGGCTGTTGCATATTCCGTCGGTGAGCCGCAAGGTGCAATACTGGATGTTGCGGGCACCGCTTATTGGGCGAACGATGCGTCTTTCGTACTGCGTGCGTTCGATTCAGACGATCGGGATGCTGATCAAGTCGGGTCTGCCGCTGGCGGATGCGTTGACGCTGACGCGGGACATGATGGGGAATGTTTACTACTGGGAATTTTTCGACGGGCTGCGAACACACATTTCAGAAGGCAAGACAGTAGCCACGGAGTTCGAGCGCACGACGCTGTTCCCGCCGATGGTGACGCAGATGATTTCGGTGGGCGAGCAGACGGGAACGCTGGCGCAAGTGTGTCTGGATATTTCCTCCTTTCATGAAGAAGAGTTACAGGAGCGCATCAAGCTGATGACGACGGCGCTGGAGCCGATCATCATTATTTTTCTCGGCGGGTTTGTCGGATTCATCGCGGTTTCGGTGATTCTGCCGATGTTCAAGCTCAGTTCCACGGTGCATTGACTATTCACGTCCGTCGGGACAGGCGGGCGATCCAGGGAGTGCAAATATGCTGAAGAGCAAGACGGACAGTTTACTGACGATTGACCTAGCGCCGGATGCCATCCGGGTGCTGGACGTTAGGGTGCGCCATGGCGTGCCGACGGTGACGTCATTTGCGTCGGCGGAAGTGCCTGGGGGCACACCGGAGACGTTGCCGGAGCGGCATCTCGTCGCGTTGGGGGATGTCATCGCACGCAATCATTTAAAGAGCCGGAGCTGCATAGCGGCGATGCCGACGACGATGGTCGTGACGCGTTCGCTGCAGGTGGATTACACCAAGGACCAGACGACGGATGAGCAGATCCAGCACACGCTGAAGAACTGCCTGACGTTTGATTCGCAGGACCTGGTGTACGATTACTGGCCAATCACGGAGTTGGCGGCGACGGGCCGGCCCAAGGATATTCTGGTGGTGGCGACGCAGGCGAGCGTGGTGAAGCGTTACCTGGCGGGGTTTGAGAAGCTCAAGCTTTCGTGCACGCACATCGACGTGGCCCCGTGCGCGGTAGCGAGCCTGATTCGCGGGAATGCGGGCAACCCGGATGCGATGGTGGGCACGGTGGCGATTGCCAAAAACACCGGATTCTTTGCGATATCGGAAAAGGGGAAAGTGCTGTTCTGGCGGCCGTTTGAGCTGCCGGTGGCCCGCGGGGGGATCCAAGGATCGCTGGACCGGGTGGGGGATGAGATCACCAAATGCGTATCGCACATGGTGGGCTCGCTGCAATTCGACAATATCAGCGAGATGCTGGTGTACGGTCACGGGAGCGATGATGCCTCCGTCACCGATTATTTGAAGAATCGTTTTCATCTTCCCGTGCGCAACCCGTCGCCGTTTGAAGCGTTGCCGGCATCGTCGATGTCGGGGGAACTGCGTGAATCAATCCAGGCCAATGTCGCCACACACTACTGCACGGCAGTAGGCCTGGCGATGCAACCGAGCGGAGTGTAATTCCCATGGCAGAACTTATACCGCTGCAATATCGTTTGAAAGCCGCACAGAATCAGCGGCTGTCCTCGTGGAGCCTGGCCATGGTGGTGGCGCTGGCCATCGGCGTGAGCGGAATTGCGTACGCGTTTGCGTTTGAGCGTCGGGCCTCCGCGGAGCTGGTACGTCTGCAGGGCGAGTTCAATTCCAAGAGTTCGCTGATTGAGCGTTCGCGTGAGTTGCGGACGGCACGGTCGGCCCTGGCGGCGCGGATGGAGAAGATCCAGCAACTGATGGACGACAAGGTGCTGCTGTCGCTGCTGCGGAACATTTCGGACGGATTCTCCGGGACGGATGCGCTGGACTATATTGAAATCGACGCGCGGGGAACGACGCTGCCCCAGGAAAAACAGACCGGAGATGGGCAGTTTGTGGTGCATATCAACGGCATCACCACCAACAATACTTCGCTGGCGGAATTGATGTCGCGTCTGACGCGACAGTCGGGGCCGACCATGAACGTGGTGCTCGAAAGCTCCCGTCGCGAGAACTACCTGGATGGGCAGGTCATGCGTTTCCAGATCATTTGCGAGAAAGCCGACAACCCGGGCACGTAATCCGCGTGCCTCCAACTGCAGGAAGGAATGGACGCTCATGTCCGAGATAATTAATAAACGACTTCGCGTGATCAATCTGTGCGCGGCCACGGCCATCGTGCTGATCGTGTCGGGCGCGTTCGCGGGCGGCGCTTTTCCGTTGTACCGCAAGAGCGTGGCATCGAATGCGATGGGCACGGATCTGCGGCGGCAACTGGGCGAACTGGACGGCTTGAAGGCGACGCTGGAGCAGGTGGAACAGGGGCGCAAGGCCACGGAGGCCCGGTTGCAGGATGCCGAGGCGCGTCTGCCGAACTCCAAGGCGATGGATCAATTCATGCAACAAGTGGCGAAGGTGGCGGAGGAGGTGGGGCTGCAGGTGGATGGGATGTCGCCGAAGGCGATCAAGGATGCGGGCGACTACAAGTCGATGCCGGTGGAAATCACGGGGACCGGGGACTGGAGCACGTGCTACCGGTTTTTGACGGGGTTGCGTGGCATGGGCCGGCTGACCCGATTGGACGACATGACGATCCACATTGATAAAGAGGTGAAGAGCATCAATCCGGAGCGTCCGGTATGCCGGATACGTATCTGCATTTCTACTTTTATGGCACGGTGAAAACATGGGTAGCTTTGATAAACAGGCGCCTGCGTCCGGCAAGGACAAGCAGGCCAAGCAAATGGTGATGGTTGTGGGGCTGGGCCTGGCGCTGGCGGTAGTGGTGTGGTTTCAGTTCATGAAACCTTCTCCGCGGCCGGCATCCGCGGGCGAGCCGGGCAATGCGGTGGAGTTCACAGCGGCACCTGCGGAGTCGATTGCGGCGGCGATGGCGGACCTGGTGAAGGATCCGACAGAGACGTTGCTGGTGGCGCGAAACACGCCCCAATATCCGGAGTTGAGCAAGGCTCCACGCAATCCCTTTCAGATGTCGAGTAAATGGATGTCGACACTGGTGCGGCCGGAGACGGCAGCCACGAATTCGCAGCCGGAAAATCCTGTTGTGGAACGGTCGATGCACAGCAATGGAGCGCTGATCCTGAGCGTGAACACGGAGAGCTTGAAGTTGCAGGGAATTTTTCGGGAGAGCGCTTCGACCTATACGGCGATTCTGAACGGGTCGATCGTGAAGGCGGGATCGGTGCTGGGGAAGACGCGGGTGATCAAGGTGCTGGAGGATCGATTGATCCTGCAGCATGTGGACTCGCCGGAGGGGCCGAAGGCCGAGTTGGTGCTGAAGAAGCTGAAGTAAGCGATTGCTGAAGAATAGTGCAGCAAAAAAATGCGGCGGGACGAATGATGAATTCGTCCCGCTTTTTTTTGTGTAGTGAATGACTAAACGAGGGGTGGAGCGACATCTCGGGTAATCCAGATGGCAGTGGCGAGGAGGGTGCCGGTACCGAGGATCGCCAGGGGGAGGGAGAACCACCAGCGTTTACCGAGGAAGGGGAGGTAGCCGATAGCGGCGGCAAGGGGGGCGACGGCGGGGAGCATGAAGACGTAGGTTTTGACGGGCGAAACGTTGTAGAGTGCGGCCAGGGCGCAGAACAAGACGAGGAGTGTGGCACAGAACACCGGGACGCCTCGAACGAGGTGCCCGAGCGGGGGAATCACGGCCAGCACACAGGAAGCGGCAATCAGGGCGGTGGCGACACCGAGCAGTTTTCCAAGTGTGGCATCAATCGCATAGAGGACGATATACGTCAGGGCGGCACTGGAGAGAAGGAGAACGAAGGGAACGAGAAGATTGGATTTATCACGGGTGGCAAGAGGCTGGAGGACGATCCAGAGGAGGAGGGAACCGCCGATGGTGCAGAGACCATAGAGCAGGTAATCGGTGGTGCTGGGCGGCGGGTTGAATTTGATGGAACCCAATACTACAAGGCAGGAAGTGGCAATTGCGGCGACGGTGAATAGCCAGGAGATGGGAAAACAATTAATGAGCAAGGCGAGGAAGGTCAACACGCCCAGTATGGCGGCGGCGTGAAGGGGAGACTGCCAAAGTTTTGGGCCGGCGAATTGCGGGAAGGTGAAATCCAGAAAGTGATAGCCGACGAAAAAGCCGGCGGCGAGGGCGAGGGGGACGAAGGCGGCCTGGCGGCGCGGCGTGGATTTGTGAAAGAGGAGGCGACCGAGAATGGCCACGACGAGAGTGGCGATGGCGGCGGCAGAGGAAGCCATCATGAGTTGGTGCATATCCATGGGAAGGCCTCGGCGTAAGTGGGCACGAATTGCCGCAACGCTTGGCGCGGCGACGAGGCGGTGCCAAGCGTTGCGGGGTTATTCAGGCGGAAGTATACAAGGGACGGTTATTTTTTCCCGGCTTCGATGGAGATCGCCAGGGAGACGTCATCGCCGACGGCGTCGAGCATTTCTTTCATGCCGTAGTCGGAACGTTTGATGGCCAGGGTTGTTTCAAACCCGACGAGGGGGTTGCCCTTCATATCTTTGCCGGTGCCGGTGATTTCGACGTTGAGGGTGATGGATTTGGTGACGCCGAGGAGGGTGAGGTCGCCGGTGATTTCAAGATGGGTGTCATCCTTCTTTTGGGCGGCGTTGGATTTGAAGGTGATGGTGGGGAATTCCTTGACGTTGAAGAAGGTGGGGGATTTCAGGTGATTGTCACGGGCGGCGTTGTTGGTGTCGACGTTGGCGACTTTGACGGTGACTTCGAGGGTGGTCTTTTCGGGATTGGCGGCATCATAGTTGATGGTGCCTTCGGGAGAATTGAAGCGGCCGTAGGTGTAGGAGGTGTTCAGATGTTTGATGCGAAAGGCGACAAACGAATGGACGGGATCGACGGCGTAGGTTTCGGCAGAGACGAGGGTAGAAGTGAACAGGACGACGAGGGCGACGAGAGAGATGACGAGCTTCATATTTTCTCCTTCAAAGAAAAATGGATAGTTCGGTGAATCGACAGGCTAGGGCATATTGTAGGCGACGCGTATGGCTTATAATCAAGGGGCTGTGTTTTTTCGAGGATTGACATGCGGATGCCGCAGATGAGCGAACAGGTGACCCACGGGATACGGGTGGGGGCGACCGCGTTTTTCCTGCCGAATGAATCGGATGCGGGGGAGAAACGGTTTGTGTTCGAGTACCAGGTGGTGATTGTGAACGAGTCGGACCGGACGGCGACGCTGCTGAATCGGCATTGGACGATTATTGATGGGAACGGGCAGGTGGAGGAGGTGCGGGGGCCGGGTGTGGTGGGGCAGCAGCCGCGGTTGGAGGCGGCCAAGGCGTTCAAGTATCACAGTTTTTGCCCCTTGCGCACCGAGTGGGGGACGATGGAGGGGGAGTATGAGTTTGAATGGGAGGACGGGGAGAAGTTCATGGTGAAAGTCGGCCGCTTCTTTCTGGCGAAGACCAAGTTGGCGTGACGGGTATTTCAGGCGTTTTTTTTGAAAAGCTAGATGGATTTTTTCAGAATCGTATTTGATGGTGGAGTTCATCCCGTGTTGGGCTGGGGGTTGGCGATTTTGGGGGTGGTGATTTTGGGGGTGGCGAAGTCGGGGTTTGGCGGGGGTGTGGGGATCGTGGCGGTACCGATGTTTGCGATTGCGTTTGGAGCGCAACGCGGGACGGCGATTTTGTTGCCGTTGCTGATCGCGGCGGATATTTTTTCGGTTTATCACCATTGGGGGACGTGGGACAAGAAGGTGCTCAAGACGTTGACGCCGGGGACGCTGGTGGGAATCGCGGTGGGGAGCGTGATGCTGTGGGTGATCGTGGTGGGCTGGATATGGCCGTGGAATTTTGACTGGTCGCAATGGCACAAGCAGGCGGTGAGCGGGGCAGGTCTGACGCAGCAGGCGAAGGCGGTCAAGGAGAATTCGGCGGAGGCGTTGAACCTGGTGACGGGAGTGGTGAGCGTGCTGTATGTGTTGCTGGATCAGGTGCGCTTGCGCGTGGCACCGAAGTGGCATTTTAAGCCGAACGCGAAGACGGGGTTTGTGGCGGGCGGCGCGGTGGGGGTGATTTCAACGCTGGCGCATGCGGCTGGCCCGGTGGCGGCAATTTTTCTGTTGAACCAGGGATTGCCCCGAGCGGTGTTCATGGGAACGACGGTGATTTACTTTTTTGGGATCAACGTGGTGAAGCTGGTGCCGTACACGGCGATACCGGGGTTGATCAATTGGGATTCGGTGCGGGTGGGGCTGCTGCTGTGCATGTTTGCGCCGCTGGGCACGAGCCTTGGGGCGTGGTTGTGCAAGCGGATGTCGGAGCGCTTTTTTCGCAGCACGATTTTGGTGATTACGTTTGTGACGGGGCTGCAACTGGTGGTGGAGTGGGCGACGGGGGTGAAGCTGGTGCAACTGGTCGCGGGGTGGTTTTAGGGGCGAGGCGATTGAACTGCACCGCCGCATACCCCTATGATGCGGGATTGGAGGTAACTCACTGTGACAACGACCGGCGAGATTCGCCGCCTTTATATCGATAATGCCGCGACAAGTTTTCCGAAGCCGCCGGAGGTGCTGGCGGCGATGGTGGATTATGCCACACGGATCGGGGCCAGCGCGGGGCGTGGGGCGTATGCGGAAGCGCGGGCATCGGCGGACGTGATTCGGGCGTGCCGGGAGAAATTGAAGCAGGTGTTCAATGGGGCGGATGCGAATCAGTTTGTATTCACGCTGAATTGCACGGATGCGTTGAACCTGGCGATACAAGGGACATTGGCACTGGGCGATCATGCGATTACGACATGGATGGATCATAATTCGGTGCTGCGGCCGTATCACGCGCTGGCGGCGGAGCGGTCGATCAGCTACACGCATGTGGGGGTGGATGCGGTGAATTGCATGGTGGATCCGGAGGATATTCGCAAGGCGATTCGGCCGAACACGAAGTTGATCGCGGTGGTGCATGGGAGCAACGTGACCGGGACGGTGCAGGGGATTGGGGAGATTGGCAAGATTGCCAAGGAACACGGGATTACGTATTTGGTGGATGCGGCGCAGACGGCGGGGCATGTGCCGATTGATGTACAAGCGCTGGATGTGGACATGCTGGCGGCACCAGGGCACAAGGGGTTGATGGGACCGCTGGGGACGGGGTTTTTGTACATTCGACCGGGGTTGGAGAAGAAGCTGCGGCCGCTGCGGTATGGTGGGACGGGGTCGATCAGCGAGCAGGATGTGCAGCCGGATTTCATGCCGGATAAATTTGAGGCAGGGTCGCACAATGCGATTGGGATCGCGGGATTGAGCGCGGGGCTGGATTGGGTTTTGCGGAAGACGGTGGCGGCCATTTACGAGCATGACCGGGCGCTGTGCAAGACGTTTATGGAAGGGGTGGATGGCGTGGAGGGGTTGCGGTATCTGGGGCCGCAGGGGATACGAAATCGGATGGGGGTGTTTTCGGTGCTGGTGGAGGGGTATGCGCCGTTGCGGCTGGCGGAGCGTTTGGAGAATGAGTTTGGGATACTGACGCGGCCGGGGCTGCATTGTGCGCCACTGGCGCACAAGCACTTGGGGACGATCAACACGGAAGGGGGAAGCGGGACGACGCGGTTGAGTTTTGGGCCGTTCTTGTCGGTGCTCGATGTGCAGTACGCGGCGAACGCGCTTTCCAGCATTGCGCTAGAGAGTTACGTGGCGGCGGCGCGATAAATTCCGGGTGATTATTTGGAGCGGGATTGCAGCAGCATGGCGATGACGGCACCCTGGAGCACGATCGCGCCGAGGAGCCAGGCGAAGGCTTTGTACAGCGACAGGGCGGAGAAGTACCACCAACCGTCGACTTTGCCGGTTTCGGGGGCGCGAATGGCCTGCATCATTCCGACGAGAAAGAGCAGGACCGCCAGCACTTGCACGATGATGGCGACGAGGCGGATCATGGAGAATTCCGGCATGTCGGCGTTGCGGTTTTGATGACGCAGTTGCACGACGAGTTCTTCGAGAGTTTTTTCGATCTTGCCGCTGGCGGGCGCGGCGGCGGCGGGGGCAGGCGGGGTCGCGGGGAGTTTGCGTAAGGCGCTTTCGAGCAGGCGGACGAGGCGGGCATCATCATCCATAGTGGTTACGCCTCCAGTTTGGGAAAGTGGGGGAAACTCACTGGCGAAGGGAGCGAGGGGGGGATATTCGGCGTGGCCGACAAGCGGAGCAGAGAGCGGAACAGAGAGCGGAACTGGGACCGGATCACGATGGAGGCTGGCACCTTCGCGGGAAATGATACGGGCGGCATCGGCAAGCGATTTGACGATGAAGTTGGGGCTGATGTCGAGCGTGTTGGTTTCGTTTTCGGGGGCGGGATGATCGGGGTCGCGCAGCAAGATGGTGCGGGTGCCAGCGAGGGCACCGGCGGCGATGTCGCGCGGCATGTCGCCGACGGTCCAGCATTGGGCGAGATCGAGGTTGAAGTCGATGGCGGCTTGTTTGAGCATGCCGGACTTGGGTTTTCGCCAGTCGTGATCCATCCGGTATTCCGGCAGTTTGGCTTCGGGGTGGTAGGGGCAGTAGTAGCTGGCATCGATGTGGGCACCGGCATTTTCACGGAGTTGGCGGCACATTTCCTGATTGACGGATTCGACGTCGGCTTCGCTGAACATGCCGCGCGCGACGCCGCTTTGATTGCTGATGACGATGAGGCGGTAGCCCAACGCGCGGAGGGATGCGAGGGCGGTGGCGGCACCGAGGAGGAGGCGGACCTTGGAGGGATCGCCGAGGTAGCCGTCGTTGTCGATGATGGTGTTGTCACGATCCAGAAAAATGGCACGTTCGGGCATAGCGCAAATCCTTTTGGCTTTTTGTGTCCGGTGAAATTTTACCGGATTTTATGTACCCTTGCTAAGTGGGCTTGGCCTGAAGCTGGTTGATGGTGTGGGTGGAGCTGCGGCCGGCAAGGAAGGGGGCGAGGATGACCTGGCCGCCGTTTTTTTCCACCGTGGCGCGGCCGACGACTTCCTTGTGGGCGTAGTCATCGCCCTTGATGAGGACGTTGGGGATGATCGCGTCGATGAGGGCGGCGGGGGTGTCTTCTTCAAAGAGGATGACGTAATCGACGGCTTGCAGGGCCGCGAGTACGGCGAGGCGATCGTCTTGATTGTTGAGCGGGCGAGTGGGGCCTTTCAGGCGTTTGACGGAGGCGTCGGAATTCACGCCGACGATGAGGAGATCGCCCTGGCGGCGGGAGAAGGCGAGGTACTGGACGTGGCCGACGTGGAGGACGTCGAAGACGCCGTTGGTGAAAACGATTTTTGGGCCGGCGTTGGTTGCAGCCCCCCCACCGCTTTGGCCTTGGCCACCACGATGATGCTGGAGGTCTTTGAGGAGTGCGGAGAGGGTGCGGATTTTTCCGCGGGTGTCGGCATCCTGGCGGTGAAGCTCATCGAGGATTTCGTCTTTGGTGATGGGGACGATGCCGAATTTTTCGACTTCGAGGCCGCCGGCGATGTTGGCGAGCATGGACGCGTCGAGCCAGGAAGCGCCCGAGGCGATGGCCATGACGAGGGTGGCGAGGACCATGTCGCCGGCACCGGTGACGTCGTAGACGTTGCGCGGACGCGTGGGGATGGTGGTGGCAGCGGACTCGGCAGGCGCGGTTACCGGGCGCTCGAGGAGATACATGCCTTGTTTGTCGAGGGTGAGAAGGCAGGCTTGCAGGTTCAGCGTGGTGAGGAGGGCGTGGGCGACGCGCGGGGCGTCTTCGGCGGTGGTGAGTTTGAGATTGCTGCCGCGCTCGGCTTCGTAGCGGTTGGGCGTGATGACCGACACGCCGGTGTATTTTGAATAGTCGGCGATGAAGGCGGGATCGACAAGGATCGGTTTGCCGGCGTCGCGGGCGAGTTGGATGACGGCGGAGCAGAAATCGGGGGAGAGGAGGCCCTTGTTGTAATCTTCGAGGGCGACGGCGGCGACGGAGAGGAGTTGGGTTTTGATGTAGGCGAGAAGCGTGGCTTGCTGTTCAGCGGTGAGGGGGCGGGTGGATTCCTGATCGAGGCGGAGCATTTGTTGGGGGTGGCGGTGCTGGGCGAGGCCGACGAGGCGGGTTTTGGAAGTGGTGGGACGGTCAGTGCAGCGGAGGATGCCGTCGGTGGTGGCGCCCATTTTTTGGAAGACATCGACGAGGAGGCTGCCCTGCACGTCGTCGCCGCAGATGCTGACCACGACGACTTGGGCACCGAGGGCGGCGAGACCAGCGGCGACATTGCCGGCGCCGCCGGCGCGTTGTTCGCGGTAGCGTTCCTGGATGACGGGGACGGGGGCTTCGGGGCTGAGGCGTTCGGCGTCGCCGTAGATGTATTCATCGATCATGATGTCGCCGACGAGCAGGATGCGCGGGTGGGCGAAGCGTTGTACAATGGCGGCGAGGTTGGCGGGGGAGGTCAGCATTGGTTTCCAGGCTCACGATTCAATATTCAAAAAGGTGAGGGTTCGGGTAGCGTAACGGAGAGCGCGTGGAAAGTGTATCGCTAAGAGAGAAGAAGACGAGATCGAAAAGAACACGACCAGACTTGAGTTTTGGCTGATGAAAGCGGTGTTGTGGCTGACGCCTCTGCGGGGGAGATTAGTGCGCCCCTTGAGCAGTATCAGCCGTTTGCCCCCCTACCGCTTCCTACACCCAATTCCAGCCCCTTAGTTCATGGAGGAACCGTGCGGGGGAATGCTGCCGCGAGTGTAGGTGCGGAGGATGCCGATCAAGACGCCTTGGATTTTGATGTCTTTGTCGACATAGATGGGATTCATGGAGGAATTGGCGGGCTGCAAGCGCACGCGGCCGCGTTCTTTGAAGAAACGTTTGAGAGTGGCCTGGCCGTCGTCGAGCAAGGCGACGACGATTTCACCATCACGGGCTTGCTCGCGACGTTCGATGATGACGTAATCGCCATCCTGAATGTGGTCTTCGATCATGGAGTTGCCCTTGACGCGCAGGACGTAGGTGCCGTGGCGGGTGTCGAAGAGGGATTCGAGATCGAGGGTTTCGCGATTTTCGATGGCTTCGATGGGTTGGCCGGCGGCGATGGTGCCGACGACCGGGAAGCTGGCGGGTTTGGCTTCGTCAGGCAGCTTCACCGTCGGCGAGACCTCCAAAGAGCGAGCCCTGTTGTGCGTCCGCAGTATAAGGGCCTTTCGCTCCAGAGCCTCGACGTGCTCGAAGATGGTGACCTTTGAAACTCCGAGTTGATCGGCCAGTTCCTGCATTGTCGGCGAGTAGCCGTTGCGCACGCGGAAGTCCCGGATCGCAATGAGGATTTTGAGTTGTTTGGGGGTGGGTGTCATGATTTTGCTCCTTGGATTCGGCACCGGGAGTCGCGTGATCGGCGCTCGCGGTGCCTGGTTTTTCTACAGTGGGGTTTTCTGCATCCTCATCAGTCGCGAGCGGCCGGGTCAGGTGAACATTTCGCTGCGCATCACGTTGAGCATCGAGTTGGGCGGCCGGTATGCCGCTGGGTATTAAGTCGTCCTCCGCGAAGAGCCGCAGGGTGCCGGGATCGCGGGGATCCGCGGAAAGCCGCGCGAGCAAGCGTCCGGCGGAGGTTTTGGCAAACTCGGCAACCGGTTCTAAATCGTTGCTGCCGGAGAAGTTATGAGGAAACGGATAATTGGCGGGCACATCACCCATTTCGTCCGAATCCTCAGATGCGGTCACTACGAGGGGGGCCAACGGTGAAGCCAGTGCCACCGTTGACGCGGCCGAGGTAGTGTTCATCCCGCCAGTGAGCGACGCCGAGAAGGCCCCGGTCATTTCCTGCGGGCCCAGGTGGCCGTGAACGAACCATTGCGGCCATAGGGCTGCCCAACCGCACGCGGCACAAGGTTCGAGGGCGGCCGGGCGGTAGTCGATCCGGAACTTCCGGGACGGATGATTGGCCACCAGCCATCCTTTTAGATCCCACAGAACTCGACCAGCGACGCGCCGAATGGCCGAGCCAAGCGTGCGGGGCGGGTAGAGCCGGCGGGGATCGGCAACATCTTCGGGGCGCACTTCCCAGTCGACGGTGAACGCGCCACCGGGGCCGAAGCTGCACAGGGGAACGTATTCAATTTTTCCATATCCGACCTGCAGAACAGAGCCGGAGAAGGGGGTCGAGGAGGAGGATGCGGCGTCAACGGGGTGCGTCTCGACTGCGTTCGCCTCAGGTGGCACCGGAACTTGCGCGTTCACAGCGCGCTGAGGCATTAGGATGCGGGACATGGGATCCTTTCCGACGATTGAGCCTGACTGCACGCGTTAAGTGCTGGAGGCCCAAGGTCTTGGAGGTTTGGGAGGTTTAGCTGAGAGCGGGCGGGTCCAATCGTCCACACTCAACCTTTTACCTCAGCCCAATCGCTGCCATTGCCGTTTTATGAGGGGCAGTGGGGGCGATTGTTCCGCATCTATATTCGGGCGAGACCCGGCGAAAACTTGATCGTTTCCGTAAGGACTCTGTTTGGAAAAATAATATACTCACTTTTCCCTAACGGCAAGCGAAAAGTGCGAAAATTTGTAAAGTTTGTACGGTGGGTGTTCAGCGGGTAGGAGGGGGGGCCAATGGGAGGGGGTGGGAAACGGGGGGAGGTGGGGCTAAAACCAATACCGTTCAACGAAGCATAACTATGGAATCTCGGAACCCTTGAGTAGGCTGCGGGTAGTGGTGGTGCACGGCGCGCTTTTTCTTCCACTTGCTCATCTTCCTTTTGATCACCCGCGGATTAATCCGATTCCTCCGGGG
>JBBRWV010000053.1:0-23224 GCA_038248985.1 Phycisphaerae bacterium | reverse complement strand
GGTGACACCCGGCACTTCCTCGACGACCGCGATTTCCATGTCGGTCGCGGTCAGGCGAAGCCCGGCATCGCGCGCTTCGAGCAGGACGTTGGCGAGGATGGGGATAGTGTTGCACCTCCATTTTTAATGGAGACATCTAGATATCTAAACAATTAGAATCATTAAAACCTCCCATCTGCCGCATCTCATCCATTTCGTCCCCACCCCCCCCTTCCCGCGCCATATCCCCCCGCCCCCGCCTCACCCTCCTCCTTCTCTTGCCTCCCGTATCTCTCACCCCTCCACCCTCCCCCAATCCATTTTTAATGGAGGCGTGTACATATATACATTAATCAAAGTCTATAAACCCTCCCACTCACCCCATTTCATCCATTTTACCACCCGCTCCCTCTCCCCACTCCACCTCTGTACGTCCTCCCTCCCTCTGCGCCTCTATCGTTCCATCCTCGTCTCGTCGTGTCATCGTGTCACCCGCCCCGTCGTCGATTCGTCCTTCCCTCAGATTGAATCCCTGAAACCTGAAACGTGAACTTGAAACTGAGACTCGTGAACCGAATCCGGTGTTGGCATACCCCCTTGATGGTGTAACCGTGTATTTTTCGCGCCTCTCCACCTGACGAGGCTCATGAACCGAAACTTAAATTCCCCCTCCCACTAGAGTCTACGCCCACAACCGTTACAATACCCGCACCATTCAATTTCCGGGCAGCATTCGGGAAACAATTTCATGGCGGATATGCGCAGACCAACTAAACGTGGCTCCAACCCCAGCCGACCCCTTAGCACCCCGGCCCTCGACGTCAAAAACGCCGCCAAAGCCAAACGCGGTATCGAACCCCCACACGACCAACTCCTCGCCGAAAAACTTCATGGCGATGAAGCTCCCGATCACTTCGACCACGCCAACTCCGGCGGCACACTCACCATCATAACCCCCCTCGAAGACTCCACCTCCGCAGACACCTCCGTCCAGTACCAGGTCCATCGCGCCGACAAAATTATCCCGCCCCCTCCCTCCACCCAAACCCCCGAAGAGCACGTCGCCGAAACCATCGCCGGCGCGCCCGCCCCCGCCGGTTCTCACCCCTCCCACCCCTCCGAAACCCTTCCCCAAACCCCCCCCCAGACTCCCGCCGAAACTCCGCAACTCAGCACCACTGCCTCCCCGCACCCCCCGTCCTTATCCCCCTCGACCCCCCCCCTCACCCCCCTAATACCCCCTTCCATAGGTCAATCGACCCCCACCTACCCCCCCTTCATCCCCCCTTCGCACCCTCCTCAAACCCCTCCTTCCCACCCCTCAACCCCCCTCGCCAGCGGCCCCGCCATCCCCGCCCCCGCCTCCTTCATCCCCGTCCAACCCCTCCTTTTTGAAATCGCCTGGGAAGTTTGCTGGCAGCTCGGCGGCATCTACACCGTCCTCCGCAGCAAAGCCCCTCAAATGACCAAAATTTGGGGTGAAAGATACTGTCTTATCGGACCCTACAACGCCGACACCGCCGCCGTTGAACTCGAAGAATGTCAGCCCACCGGCCCCATCGCCTTAGCCATCGAGCGCCTCCGCGCCTTGGGCATCAAAGTTCACTACGGAAACTGGCTTATTACCGGACGTCCCCGCGTCATCCTTCTGGAATATGCCGCCGCCATGGAGCGCTTAGGCGAATTCAAGTATTACCTCTGGAAAGACCACGGCATTTCCGTCGCCGATAACGACGGCGAGGTCAATAATGTCGTGAGTTTTGGCTTCCTGGTGGGCCTTTTCTTCCAGGAACTCACCAAATCCCCCGGCGTCCAGCTCCCCGTTCTCGCCCAGTTCCACGAGTGGATGGGCGGCCTCGGCGTCATGCGCATCAAACACCTGCAACTCCCTGTCGCCACAGTCTTTACCACCCACGCCACCCTCCTCGGCCGCTACCTCTGCACCGACAACCCCGACTTCTACAGCAAGCTCCCCTGGATCAACCCCGACCAGGCCGCAGGCCACTACAACATCTATGCCCGCTACTGCATCGAGCGCGGTGCCACCCATAGTGCCGATGTTTTCACCACAGTGTCCGATATTACCGGACTCGAAGCCGAAAAACTCCTCGGCCGCCGCCCTGACGTCGTCACCCCCAACGGCCTCAACATCCAGAAGTTCGCCGCCCTCCACGAATTCCAAAACATGCACAAACAGTACAAAGAAGTCATCCACCAATTCGTCGCCGGACACTTCTTCCCCAGCTACAACTTCGACCTCGATAAAACCATATATCTAGTAATATCAGGACGTTACGAATACCGTAACAAAGGCATTGACCTCTTCATCGAAGCCCTCGCCCGCCTCAATCACTGGCTCCGCGCCGGCGGCATCCCCATCAACGTCGTCGCCTTCATCATCACCCGCGCCCCCTACAAAAACATCAACGTCGACACCCTCCGTTCCCAAATGATGTTCGACGAACTCTCCAAACTCTGCGAATCCATCACCGACGACATGGGCCGCAGCCTCCTCCACACCGTCTCCACCGGCCGCCTGCCGGAACGCGGCGAATTGCTCAAAGAAGAAGCCGTCGTCAAGCTCAAACGCACCATGCACGCCTGGCGCACCTGGAAACAACCCGGCATCGTCACCCACGATCTCTGGGATGACGCCAAAGACCCCGTTTTGTGCCAACTCCGGTCGTGCCAACTGTTTAACGGCCGGCACGATCCCGTCAAAGTCGTCTTCCACCCCGATTTTGTCAGCAGCACCAGCCCCCTCCTCGGCCTCGATTACGACCAGTTCATCCGCGGCTGCCACATGGGCGTGTTCCCAAGTTATTACGAGCCATGGGGTTACACTCCGATGGAGTGCATCGCCAGCGGCGTCCCCTCCATCACCAGCGATCTCGCCGGCTTCGGCAGCTATGTCCAGCAAAACGTCCAGGACCCCAACAGCAAGGGCCTCTTCATCGTCGGCCGCCGCTATGCCAGTTGGGATCAAGCCGCCAACCAACTTACGGAGACGCTGTTCAACTTCTGCCTGAAAGACCGCCGCAGCCGCATCGAATTGCGTAACCGCACCGAGCGCCTCAGTGATTTCTTCGACTGGAGCAACCTCGTATCCCACTACACCGATGCCCAGCGCCTGGCCATGCAACGCAAAGCGGGCGTAACGATATAAACTCTTAGTGCATATCGAATTATAGAGTTTTTCGTAAATACAAATTGTGGCTCGTCGGACTTGGCTCCACCATTTGCACTTCAAATGCCCGAATGCTGCCCAGCCACGTCGAGATGGCGGAGCGCTGTCCACAAAACGAGCACGGAACCAGAGTTAGAACCGAATTGCAGCGCGGGCACTGGCCTCGCGTCTCGAACGGGTCAAATTCATTGCCGCACGGACATTGCATCGCATGTACGTAAAAAGGGTGTTGTTTGCAGTGGGGGCAGGCGATATCCGGGCGTCGCGGCACTTTTTCCAGCATTCCCAAGAACTTTGCTTCGCGAAACCCCTGAAAACACGCGATTCCCATGAAAATCGCCCCAATTCCAATCATCGGCGCTTTCAGCCACACCGCAATCGCGACGATTCCGAGAACACCCAAAACTCCCAAAACACACGAGACCTGCAAACTGCGAATACGCCCCATCATCAGCCAAAGCACCGCCCGCACAATGCGTCCGCCGGGCAATGGATAGACCGGAATGATGGTCCACGCCAGCAATACCAGATTGAATCCCATCGTATCCCTGCATAGATGCCGCGTATTTTGACCGCCCAATCCGTGCGTTGTGGTTTGCCAAAAAAGCGGGATGGTCAGCCCCAGCATCGCCGCGTACCCCACCATCGCGCCCAGATTTGAAAACATGATCGGTCCGGGCCGCTCCGGGACGGTCAGGTCGGACCCGCGGCCGAGAAACGACACATAAATTCGCGAAACGGTTCCATGCGCCAACACGCCGAAAATGACATGCACGACCTCCGCGAACAATACCATCACCACGATGATTCCAATTTGCCCAAATACCCACGCCGGGCTTGTGTAACTTCCCTGGAAAACGCTATACCAGTAATACAGGAGCAGCAGCCAGCTCCAGTGAATGAGTAGATCTACCCCTCCCACCCGTCCAATTTTCAGCGACCCATTTTGAATCATGCAGCACTCTTTCCGGCAAATTGTTTTTTTGGTCTCTGCCGACGATGATACCTGATGGACCGGATCGCCGCGAAAGGAACGCGTCTTAAGTGTGCGTCGGAGCGCAAATCTTGGTTCGCACCCCCCGCTTAATCCACCGCTTACTTACGAGTTTTCTGCCCCCAGTGGTATGGAACCCCTTTCTGTATCATCCCTTCGAGGATTTCGCGTTGCATGAATTGGGCTTAAGATATTCGACTGCATGATAACTTGAGTGAGGAAACGAAAATGATTCACTGGGGAATTTTATCCACCGGTCGCATCGCCAGTGTCTTTGCCAAAGGACTTCTGGTTTCCAAGACCGGCACGCTGGCGGCGGTCGCGTCACGCACCCAGGGCGAGGCTGATCGCTTTGGCATCGATAAACACGGCGACTTTCTCAAGGATGTGAAAATCAAACGCTACGGCAGCTACGAAGCGCTGCTCGCGGCTAAAGATATTCACGCGGTCTACATCGCCACGCCGCATCCGCAGCATGTCCAGTGGGCGGTGCTGGCGGCCGAAGCGGGCAAGCATGTACTCGTCGAAAAGCCGATTGGCTTGAATCATGCCGAGGCCATGGTCGCCATTGAGGCGGCGCGAAAGAATGGCGTTTTTCTCATGGAAGCGTTTATGTATCGCTGTCACCCGATGGTGGCCAAAATTGTGGAGCTGATTAAGTCCAAGGCCATTGGTCAGGTGCGCGCCATCCAGGCTAATTTCGCGTTCAACTCCGGCGCGAACTATGACAGCCGTTTACTGAAGAACGATTTGGGTGGCGGCGGCATTCTCGATGTCGGCGGCTATTGTACATCGATGGTGCGGTTGGCTGCGGGCGTGGCGTTGGGGCTGGAGGGGCCTGCCGAGCCCGTGGATTTCAAGGTCACCGGCCATGTCGGGCCGACGGGGGTGGATGAATATGCGGTGGCCATCATGAAGTTTGTCGGCAAGGATAGCAGTGGGGGAGCGCATGAGATCACGGCCCACATTGCCACGGGCGTCCAGTGCAGTATGGACAATACCTGCCGCATCTACGGAAGCGATGGTCATATTTTCATGAATCAATGGGTACCGCAGCCGACTGGAACCACGATCACGTTGAACACGGGCAAGGAGCCGCAGGTGATTGCCTGCGATACCGAGGGCGGCGCCACGGCGTATACGCTGGAGGCGGATGTGCTCGCCGCGGCTGTGACCAAGCGTCAGCAAAGCGCGGCTTTTCCTGCGATGAGTTGGGCGGATACGCTGGGCAACATGAAGGTTCTGGACAAGTGGCGCGCCGGCATCGGGCAGGTTTACAATGCGGAGAAGCCGGAAAATATCACTCAAACGCTTGCGGGCCGGGCGCTCAAAGTGAACCCCGATGCGTTCATGAAGTACGGGGAGATCGGTGGCGTGAACAAGCCGATCGCGCGGCTGGTGATGGGCGTGGACAATCAGCATTTGACTGCGTTTCCGCATGCCGCGGCAATGTTTGATGATTACTTTGCCCGCGGCGGCAATACCTTCGATACGGCCTTCGGATATGGCGGCGGCCAGTGCGAGAAGGCTTTGGGGCAATGGGTGAAAAACCGGGGGGTGCGGGAGAACGTCGTGATTCTCGGGAAGGGGGCGCACACTCCCAACTGCGATCCGGTCAACTTGACCAAGCAGCTTCACGAATCGCTGGGCCGTTTGCAGATGGAATATATCGACATTTACATGATGCACCGCGACAACCTGACGATCCCCGTCGGCGAATTCGTGGACGTTCTCAACGAACATACGAAGGCGGGACGCATGCGGGTTTTTGGCGGGTCAAACTGGACGACGGCCCGCGTTGATGCGTTCAATGAATATGCCCGCAAGAATGGCAAGCAGGGATTCTCGGCGGTATCCAACAACCTCTCGCTGGCGCGCATGGTGGAAGCTGTCTGGTCGGACTGCCTAACCGCCAGCGATCCGGCGATGCTGGTGTGGCATGAGAAGACTCAGATGCCCCTCATGCCGTGGAGCAGCCAGGCCCGCGGTTTTTTCGTTGTCGGCGATCCCGCGAATACCACCGATGGCGAACTCGTCCGGTGCTGGTACAGCCCGGATAACTTTGCTCGCTTGGCCCGCGCCAAGGAACTGGCCAAGCAAAAGAACTGCACGCCCATTCAGATTGCCCTGGCGTTTGTGCTCAATCAGAAGTTCCCGACGTTCCCGCTCATTGGGCCGCGCAGCATTGAAGAAACGCGCATCAGCTTCGAGGCTCTGCGGATTCTATTGACGGCGGACGAAGTGAAGTGGCTGCGCGATGGGTGATGAGCTGTTGAATACAGCGGCACCGGTGATTGCGGCTTCGCGGATCGTGGTGATCATGCCCAACTGGCTGGGGGATGGCGTGATGGCGACGCCGTTTTTACGCGCCTTGCGCGGCGTGTATCCCGCAGCGCATATCGCGGCCGTTGCGAGGCCGCTGGTGGCACCCGTGCTTGTCGGGCTACCGTACATCAACGGAACCTTCATCACCAAAAAAGGCGAAGAGTCCGCCGCGTGTGCGTGGCTCAAGCAGAACAAATTTGACCTGGGCATCCTCCTGCCCAACAGCTTCCGGAGCGCGTGGCTGCTTTGGCGGGTCGGCATCAAACGCCGACTCGGCTACCGTCGCGAGTGTCGCGGACTCCTTCTCACCGATCGAATCGAACCCGTTCGCAAGTCTCCGGCTCAGCAGGATCGTGATCGCGCGAAAGCCAAGGCAATCAAGGAGATTCGCCGCAACTGGCCACGGCACGGACACAGCCAGATGCATGTCGTTCCCTCATCGAAATTGCCCACCAAGTACGAATTACCCGATGCCGGCGGATTTGAGCCCACCCCCACAATCGACTATTACCTGAAACTCGCCGAATACTTAGGCGCATCTGTGCAAGCTGATAAGCGCATGCACCTGGCCATCACAGATGCCGAGCGCAGCGAAGCGGAGCACATTTTGAATTCTGAACTGGGTGTTCTGGATTCCCCTCTCGTCGTCATCGTCTCGGGCGCCAACTTCGGATCGTCCAAGTGCTGGCCACCCGAGCGTTTCGCGCAACTGGCCGACCGACTCATCGACCCTCGCGGCGAGTTCCGCGCCACGGTCCTCCTCGCCAGCAGCCCCACCGAGATGCCGATCATCGATGCAATTCTTGCTGCTCGCGTGTCAACCGGTGAAAGTGTAACAAAACTGCATGCCCTGGCGAAACTGAACAACGGGAAAGGGACTTCGCTTGGTGCGCTGAAAGAAATCGTTCGCCGTTCTTCGTTGATGATCTGCAACGACACCGGACCGCGTCATTTTGCCGCAGCGTTGGGCGTCCCCACGGTCACACTTTTTGGCCCCACTGATCCCGTTTGGGCGGAGACTTATTCCGTGCGTGAAAAGATCGTACGGCTAGATATTCCCTGCGGTCCCTGCCAACTCAAAAGGTGCCCCATCGACCATCGGTGCATGACCGGCCTGGACGTTCAACACGTTTTTGATGCTGCGATCGAACTATGGCGCGGGAACAGCGGAACCGACCAGACGGGGCAAAGATGTGATTAAATAAAATCCATTTGCACATCACACAGACAGACTCTTACGGACCCTATAGAATCACGACATGCGGATCGTTCTCATAATTGAACATTTCGATGCGACGCGCGGCGGAGCTGAAGCATTTACCGTTTGGCTGGCGGCGCAGCTTGCGGATCGCGGCCACGAGGTCCACATCATTTGCCATGATGTTTCGGCGCGCATTAACCGCTACCGTGCGGCCACGCAGCGGGCGAGTCATGATGCCGATCGATCGCACGCGGGGCACGGTAACGATCCGCAGGCGCACGAAGGAGTCACCGTACACACGCTGGGGGGCGTCAAACTGTCCAGCGGCATCGGGTTTCGCCTTTTTGGAACGCGTGCGCGTTCCTTGTGCAAGCGTCTCAAGCCCGATCTCATTCATTCCATTTCCGTGGCGTACCCCGGTGATATTTACCATTCGCAGGCCGGCGTATACGCCAATTTGCAGCAGCAAGCGGTGGCTTCGCGAAGCACGTCCAGCGCGGCCCGCTGGAAGCGCGTCATGCTGGCGCTTTCCTCCAAACAGCGAACGCTCATCATGCTGGAACGTCGCGCCACGCGACCTTCAAAAGTCCACGGCCCCGAATATTTGATCAGCTTGAGCCCCATGATGACGGCGGAACTGCAAGGCATTTACCACGTACCTGCCGAGCGTATCCGCGAGTTGCCGAATCCCCGACTGGGCTCGCGGGAGCTGCCGACTCACGAAGTAATCGCCGCGGACCGCGCCTGGTTTCGCGGACTGTATTGCCTGGGCGCGCAGGATCGAGTCGCCATATTTGTGGGGCATGATTTTCGCCGCAAAGGTTTGCGCTTTGCGATTGAAACGATTGCCAGAACGCCGGATTGGCGACTGGTGGTCGTCGGTCTGGGCAAATCGCGCGAGTATGTCGAACTGGCCGCAGCGTTGGGTCTTAATACACCGACGGCCACGCGCGTCATCTTCACGGGCCCCACGCGTGAAGTTGAGCGAATTTACGCCGGCTGCGATGCGCTTCTTTTTCCCACTTTTTACGACAGCTTCGGCTTGGCGGCCATCGAGGCACTGGCGTTCGGCTTGCCGGTCATTTCCACGGAATTTCTCGGTGCCTCGTACATTGTGAAACAACACAACGCCGGCACGATTGTCGCGTCGCCCCGGGAAGTTGACGCGATGGCTTCCGCACTCACGCATCTGCCGCAGCCGTCAAGTCCGGAGTTTGAACACTTGGCCGCGCGTGCGCGCAAGGCGAGCCTGGGTATGACCGGCGATCTTTTTATGGACAAACTGCTCGTGTTGTACAAGCAGGTGGCCAGAAACAAGTGAGCATTTCATCACAATGACATTCCATCAATTACTCATTTACTGCATCGCACCGCTTGCTGGCTACCTGCTGGGATCAATTCCGTTCGCCTTTGTCATTGGCAAACTGCATGGCGTGGATATTCGCAAGGTAGGATCGGGCAATATTGGTGCCACGAATCTGGGCCGGGCACTGGGCAAGAGATACTTTTGGCAGGCGTTTATTCTCGATGCGGCCAAGGGTTTTTTTCCGGTATTCAGCACCGCAATGCTGGTTCATATCTGGAAGGCCGGCGCAGGTGTTTGGGTTCCCGCCTGGGCTCCACTGCTCACGGCCGTGGCGTGCATTCTTGGCCACCTCTTTCCACTTTTTCTCAATTTCAAGGGGGGCAAAGGCGTGGCGACGTGTTTCGGCACCGTGTTGGGTTTTTGGCCCATCTTCACGCTCGCCGGCGTGGGTGGCGGATGTGTGTTCGTAGCAGTCTTGATGATTTACCGCATCATTTCGCTCAGTTCCATCGTGTCTTCCGTGGCGTTTGTGTGTTTTGTCGTGCTGTTGGGGAGCGGATCCGTCATCGACTACACCTCCATTCCCTGGAAAGATTTATCGCCTCTGGTGGCCGTCGCCGCGTTATTCTCCGCGATGATCATTGTTCGCCACCGGGGCAACATTGTGCGCCTGCTGCAAGGCACGGAGCCGACCATCGGCAAGAAACAGATCGATGCCGCCAAAATGGATCGCTCTTAACACTCCCCGGCCGAGCGCGGTATGCTGTAGCCCATGTCGCGCAATTCTCATTTTCGATTTGGTCGGTGGCATTTCGCACTATTTGCGGCGTTGCTGTGGGTAGCGCTTTCGCTCGGATGGAGCAGCTATCTTCTGCACAGTGCGTTTCATCGCACTCTGGACCAGCAGCTTGCCCAGCGGACGTCAGCCATTGGTACGATCCTGCGCGAAAGCATGGCGCTTCCCGTCCCGCTGACCCAGCCGACGTCGCAACCTAAATCCACCACTCTTGCGGCTGAAACCAATCCGCTGCGGCGGCACGTGGAGAACTTCAATCTGCAGTCGCAGGTCGAACAAATCAAGCGCGCCGACATGGAGATCGCCTACCTGATGCTTTGGACACCCGACGGAATTGTCATCGCCCACACGCGTCGGGATCTTCGGGGAAATTCGCTGGATCCGACGAAGTGGCCCGCACTGGATTTCGCCCAGTCTCAGCGTATCACGAATCTCACGGATGCGGAGATTGGGAAAACTATCATTGACGTAATCGATGTGACCGTTCCGTTGCGCTCTGGTTCGACGGTCTTGGGATTTGTCAGCCTGGGATATCCGCAGCAATGGGTCACGGAGCGCTTTTGGGAAACCCAGCGCCGCGCAATTTACTTCGCCATCGTGTTCACCATGCTTGGCACCCTCATCATTATCACGGCTGTCCATGTTTCCTCCAATCGGCTGGACCGATCCAAGCGCGAAATTTCGCAGTCGGCACTCGCCCGCACCAGTCTATTGACTGAACGCGGCATGCTGGCATCGGTGCTCGCCCATGAGGTTCGTTCACCGCTGACGGCACTGCGATTCAATCTTCATTCATTGCGGTCGCTTGTCGCAAGTCAATCCGTGGATGTAGACCGGCAGGTATCGCTCGTGGATCGTTGCGAGCGGGAAATCCGCCGTCTGGATGGAATGCTGAACGATTTTCTGTTGCGCACGCAGGTGATCGGCCCGGTGGAGCACACATCGGTGAATACCGTCGTTACGGAGGCCATCGCATTTCTTCGGCCGGCGTTGGAGCGCAAGAACGTCCGCCCCACACTGCATCTGGATCCGGCGGATCCCCACGTACATGCTCACGCCGACGAACTTCGCCAAGTGATTCTTAATCTTGCGGCCAATGCGCAGGACGCCATGCCCAAAGGCGGCACGCTTGCAATTTCCACCGTTGCCGAGGAAAACACGGTCGCGCTGCTCATCCGCGACAGCGGCACTGGGATCCCGCCGGAGCTGCACGAACGCATTTTCGAGCCGTTCTTTTCCACCAAGCCGAATGGCTCCGGACTGGGATTGGCGCTGGTTCGGCGCGTCGTCTCCGGGGCCGGCGGCACGATCTTCTGTGAAAGCGCGGTGGGAGACTCGGGCAAGAATTCCAGCGGGACCACTTTCCGCATCATGCTTCCCCGCGCCGAACCCGGCACCACCGGCACGCCCGGGGACGGTTATGCCCACAAGCGACAGGACGCTGAACTGTCCCTGAGCGACTCTCCGGAAATCGTCATTGACAATACGGCCGCGCGAAGCGTTCCATGAGCAGTCTCGCCGGGGCGAATTTCTGCATATAATGCGCATCGGTCACTGGCAGTTGTCTTTGAACTTCGCAATCATTTCCGCGACTTCGCGGGGGTGTAGAAAGGCCTTCCATCCATGCCTCGCGCCACGATCCTACTCGCTGAAGATGATACTTCCGTGTTACAAGCCATTGGCGATGTCCTGCATGAGGCCGGGTATGAAGTGCTGCGCGCGCCCGCCGGTCGCGAAGCGCTGCTCATGCTTTCCGACAAGGTGCAACTCCTGATCACGGACCTGTGGATGCCCGGCATGGACGGTTTGGCTCTTTTGGCCGAAACCAAGCAGCGCCAACCACTTACCGAGGTCATTCTCATCACCGGCAACGCCACGGTTCCTTCGGCGATCAGCGCGATGAAGGCCGGTGCTTTCGATTATCTCACGAAGCCCTTTACGCCGCCGGACCTGATGGATGTTGTCGGCCGGGCTATGGAGCACCGGCGGATGCGCGAGGAAATCACGCGCTGGCGTGCCGGCGAGGAGGCCGATGCGGCCGAATCGCAAATCCGCAACCTCATTGGAAAATCCCCATCGATGGAGGTCGTCTACGATACGATCCGGCGGGTCGCCACGTTCAAGAGCACCGTGCTGGTCACCGGTGAATCCGGGACCGGTAAAGAAATGGTGGTGCGCGCGATTCACGAATTATCGCCGCGAAAAAATAGTCCGTTCATCGCCATAAACTGTGCGGCCGTTCCCAGCAACTTGATGGAATCCGAACTGTTCGGTCATGAGCGCGGCGCTTTCACGGGTGCCGCATCCAAAACCATTGGCTACTTTGAAGCGGCCAATCACGGTACGCTGTTCATCGATGAAGTGGGCGAACTCGATGTGAATCTCCAGGCCAAACTGTTGCGCGTATTGGAGACCGGGACCATCACGCCGGTGGGTTCTGCAAAAGAGAAAAGCATTGATGTTCGCGTCATAGCGGCCACCAATACCGACCTGCAAATGGCGGTGGACGACAAACTTTTCCGTCCCGATCTTTTTTATCGCTTGAATGTGGTGCGCATCGACATGCCTCCGCTGCGCGAGCGCCTGGAAGATATTCCCCTGCTCGTCCGCGACCTGCTGGAGAGGCTCTGCGTGGAACATAAGTTGCCCATGCCGGATGTTGAGGACAAAGCCATCGAGGCCATGCAGCGTTATCGCTGGCCGGGCAATGTTCGCGAGTTGCGTAACATGCTGGAAAGCGTGCTGATCCTGGGCCAAAAACCGGTCATTACGGAGGTGGACCTACCCGAATCCATACGCCGCACCCTCACGACGGCCGATGTCAGCGGGCCGGCGATTCCCAATATTGATTTGGATGTCGCAGAAAAGAACACGATCGAAAGAGCACTGCGCCAGACACACGGAGACCGCAATCGTGCCGCTCAGTTGCTCAACGTGAGCGTCCGCACGCTCTATCGGAAAATGGCGCGTTACGGCCTGCGTTGATTTTCCGTTTTCGCCGAAATACCCAATTTGAGTATTCCGTCCTGCCGACTGATGACGGCGTAATCTACGAAGCGCCGGCGACGCAACCCGGCACTCAACGCGGCAAATACCACGGACGCACGTCCACCCACTCCATGCCGGCGCGCCGGGCCGCTTCTATGCCCAAGTCGCCATCCTCGTATACCACGCACTCCTGCGGCTTCAGTCCCATCATTTCCGCAGCCTTCAAAAACATGTCGGGTGCGGGCTTTCCATGCTCCACATCGTCCGCCCCCACGATTACCTCGAAGAGGTCTTCAATGGCAATCGCCCGCAGGCTTTGCCGCACCACGAGTTTCCAGCCGCCACTCGCTACCGCCAGTTTCCTTAAGCCCTTTTCACGCTGGGCGATATCGACCACCTGGTGAATACGCTGCACCCCCGGAATGGAGGCGACATAAATCTGTTCTTTCTCGTGGGCTATTTGTTCTGCCGATGCAAGAATTCCCTGCTCCACTGAAAGCACTTCTACAATCTTCGCCGTCGGCATTCCCGCGAACTCATAAAAACGCTTCTCGCTTAGCTTCAGCCCGTGGCGCTCCAAGGCCCTCGTCCACGCCAAAAAATGCAGCGGCATCGTGTCCACCAGCGTCCCATCGCAATCAAATATCAGGCCCCGAATCCGCGCCGGTATTGCCGCATCATGATCCCGCGGCCATTCCAAAATACTGGACATACAACCAACTCCAAAACAATTCAAACTTCCCTGAGGATAATACTCGATCCCTCCCCGCTGATGAACGCTTCCGCAAAACGTCGATAACAAGCCTATGCCCAAACCCCTCGTCAGTTTTGTCATCGCCACCTATAACCGTGGTCAGACTCTGGTGGACTGCTTGCGTCACACGCTCTCCTGCGGCCTGCCCGAAGGCCAGTTTGAAATCATCGTCGTGGATAACGCCTCCACCGATGGCACCGCGTCGCTGCTGACCACGCAACTGCCTCGCGTTACCCTCCTCACCAGCCACCGGAATCTCGGCTCTGTCGCCAAGAACCTGGGTCTTGCCCGCGCCACTGGCGAATTTTTCGTTCTCCTCGATGACGATGCCTATCCTTTGCCCGGCGCGGTGATGCAGATGGTCCGCCATTTTCAGGACGATCCCACGCTCGGTGCCGCAACCTTCGACATCACGCTCCCCGATGGATCGAAAGAAGCCTCCGCCTACCCGGATGTGTTTATCGGCGCAGGCGTTGGCTTCCGTGCCAGTGTTCTGCGCAAGACCGGCTTTCTACCCCGCGATTTCTTCATGCAGGCCGAGGAATACGACCTTTCCTTCCGCATCCTCCAGGCCGGCTACACCGTTCAGCGGTTCTGGGACATGCCGCTCATTCACCTAAAAACTCCCGGAGCACGCATTGGCCAGCGCACCACGCGGCTCGATGTTCGCAACAATCTTTATCTGCTAGCCCAATACCTTCCCGAACCGCTCTGCACTCACCTGGCCGCCGATTGGCTCTCCCGTTACTGGATGATGGCGCTCGACCGGGACCGCGACACCTCTCTCCCCCCTGACCCGGTCGAAGGCACGCACAAAAAAGCCTATCTTCGCGGATCCGCCGAAGGCCTTGCGAAATGGTCCAAAAAGCGCAACAACTCCCGCCATCTCCTCTTGCCGGAAACAGTCGAACGCATCTTCAAGATCGAGCAAATCCGCAAAGGCATGGAAGCGGCTCTCCATCGACTCTCCGCCAGTTCGCCCCGCATCGTCTTTGCGGATTTTGGAAAGAATATGTATCCCTTCTGGCTGGCTGCGCAGAATCTTCCACTGCAAATCATCGCTCTTGCAGATGATAGCCTCGGTCGGCCCGCCGGTGAGCGCGAGTATCGCGGAATTCCGCTCCTCACGTGGAAGTCCCTCGCCGATGTCGATTTCGATGCTGTGATTATTTCTAACATGTCCCCTGTCGCCGCCCCCCGTCGCACCGCCGCGCTACGCCGCGTATTGAAACGACCGGTTATCAATCTGTTTGAGCGCCACGTTGTCGAACTAAAAAAGCCAATCGCCGCAATTCCATTAACTTCGTCTTGACAGTGGGTTGCCGCAAATTAAGATAAGCACCGGGATCGATGTGTATCGGTGTTTCGGTTCGCTCTGGCAGGGAGCAACGCACATCCCTCTCACGGCGGAGAATGGCAATGACTCAGGAACCGGCACGCCTGAAAGTGACCCGCAACGGGGATACTGTTCAGGTCGAGTTTACCAGCCGCAAAATTCTCGATGAAGGCAATATTGCCGAAATCGGTGAACAACTGAGCGCCATTGTGGAAAAAGAAGAAAGGCCGCGCATTATTATTTCTTTTGCCGCGGTAGATCATCTTTCATCAGCCGCCTTGGGCACGCTCATCACGATCAACAACAAGGTGAAGCAGAAATCCGGCCAGCTTCGTTTGAGCGATATCAATCCCCAAATCTATGAAGTTTTCCTCATTACGAAGCTCAACAAGCTCTTTCGCATCTATCCCACCATCAAAGACGCGCAAGAGAGTTTGCAAGCTGTGTGAAAAACCGCTCGATGGTTTAGGTTTTTTTCCTACGCCTGAGTCCCCTAATTCCCTGTTTTTGGTAAAAAATACCGGTTTCCTTGAATTCTTCTTGGTGCCGCTCCGATACAATACTTCAGGGAACGGAGTTCCTGAATACGCTGAAACTTAGGATTCCGAACCTGCAGACTAGGGCGGTCAGGATGATGAAGCGCAATCGAAGCAAGCTCAAACTCGCCGGCGCCGTCGAGCAACCCTGGACGACTCTCAAGTTCTGCAGTTGCCTGAATACCGCCCGCCAAATTGAAGAAGACCTTCTCGCCCAGTGCCAAACTCACCATTTCTGCCAAGATGATATCTTTTCCATCAAACTCGCCCTCGAAGAAGCCCTCGTGAACGCCTGCAAGCATGGCAACAAGATGGACCCGGCCAAGCAGGTCATTGTTTCCTACCGCATCACCGATCAACGGGCCGATGTCAAAATCGAAGACCAGGGCGAAGGCTTCAACCCGGCCGAGCTTCCCGATCCCACGATGGAAGAAAATCTTGAAATGACCCACGGCCGCGGCATACTGCTCATGCGGGCCTACATGTCCTCCGTCGTCTTTAACCCGCAAGGCAACAAAGTCACGCTCACCAAGTTCAATGACAGCTTCAGCCCCGCCTCCACCCACGTCGCTGCGGACTAATTCTCCGCTACCCCCTATAATCCATTTCTACGCATATGCGTCGCTTCTGCTTTATGTGGAACTGACCGCGATGCTGCACGTCTGAATACCAAAATATCCCTCGGTCGCGGCCGAGGCATCACTCATTTTTTCGAGGGTCAGTTATGGCACGCCTTTTCTGGTTGAGTGTCGTCGTTCTTTGTGTTTCCCTGCTCGGCCTGGCCATGCCGTTGGCCACGGCGGTGGGTGCGGAAAAATCTGCCGTCGATCTCCGACGCGCCATGGAGAAAGGCAACTATAAAGACGCCTACGATGGCCTGTCCGCTCTCATCCTGACCGCCGAAGGCACAGACAATCTCAACAATGATTACTCGCTGTGCATTCAGGCCCTCAACAACCTCGGTCGCGTGGATGAATTCGACGCCTTCGCTGAAAAAGCGATTGCCGCTCATGCCGCCGACTGGAAATTCCTGCACCATGCCGCCAATCAATATCGTGACCAGGTAAATCATTACGGGTCCATCGTTGCGGGCGTTTTTTACCGGGGCGATCGCCGGGGCAACGACGGCAAATGGGTATCCTCATTTGATCGCGACCGCATCCGCGCCCTCCAACTCTATCAACAGGCGATGGACCTTGTGCAGAAAGACGCCCGCGCCGACAAATCCGCCCAAGCCCGATTCTACTACCAGCTCTCCACGACCCTCATGTCCGGGCAAAATGGTACTGACGCTTGGCGGCTCCAGTTTGCCTCTGACCTTTCCCAACTGCCTGATTATGAAGAATCTTCACGCTATGGCTATTACGGACGCGGCTACGACGGCTACCCCAACGTTCGCGGCGCTCCCGTGGATGACCAAGGCAATCCGGTCTTCCACACCCTTCCCAAATCCTGGGAAGCCGCCACCACCGACGGTCAACGCTGGCGTTGGGCACTGCTTCAAGCGTCGGAGCTTGACACCAACCTGTCCAACCAGATCCGCTGGGAATTCGCCACGTTCCTGCGCAATCAGTTCGACGTGCAGACCATGGCTTCCTCTGGCAACCTCTTCCGCAACAGCGGCGAGGACAACAAGAAAGACGAGTCCGGCCCGTACGCCGCCTGGACTCTCGGCGAAGATGAAACCATCGCCAAACTCGCCAACGGCATCAAACGCTTCAAACTTCCGGACGAATTCAACTTCATCAAAATACTGCAAGCCATCGTCGCCAATGACCGCGGCAACCGCTCGTACCAAGCCAATGCGGCCGATCTTCTCGCGCAGATTTTCACGGATCGCCAGCAATACCCCAAAGCCGCCGAATACTGGAAGTCCGCCATCACCAAATTCACCGCCGGTCACGACCGCTACCGCGAAAAAGCCCTGCAGCAAATCATTGGCAATTGGACAATGTTTGAACCTCAGATGACCCAACCCACCGGCGATGCGGGTGCCACCGTTCAGTTGCGCTTCCGCAATGCCACCAAAGTCAGCTTTGATGCCAAGGAACTCAACGTTCCGCTTCTGCTCAGCGATGTCAAAGACCATATTCGCAACGCCAGCAAGGAAAACAATCCCAAACTCAAGAACCGCGGACAACTGGATTGGGAAAAAATCGATATCTCTAACATCGGCTACCGCCTTGTCGAAAAGAATCAGGCCAAATATATCGGCGCCCAAGTCGCTGCCTGGGATCTCGACCTGAAACCGCGTCCCCAGCATTTCGATCGCTTCATCACGGTGCAAACCCCTCTCAAAAAGGCCGGCGCATTTCTCCTGACCGCCAAACTGGCCGATGGCAATATCAGCCGCGTCATCGTTTGGTTGGCCGACACCGCTATCGTGCGCAAACCGCTTTCTGATTCCTCCATGACCTTCGTTGCCGACGCCGTCACGGGCCAGCCCATCGAAGGCGCCACGCTTGATTTCTTTGGTTATCAGCAGCGCTGGGTGAAGGACAATAACTACCAGATCGAAATCAGCGAAAAGACAGCCACCACCAGTACCGACGGAATTTCCCTTGCGAATTTCATGAAGGACGCCAACCAACCCGCTGATGCCGATCCCAACGCCGCGGTGCAACAGAAGCTTTCCATCCCCGCAAACATGAACTGGATCACCACCGCCACCACCAAGGAGGGCCGCTTCGCCTTCCACGGCTTTTCCAGCATTTGGTATTCCCGTTATTACGACCAATACGATTCCCAATACAATCAAACCAAAGCCTTCATCATGACCGACCGCCCAGTCTATCGCCCCGGCCAAGTCGTCAAATGGAAAGTGTGGCTCGGGCACAACAAATACGATCAGGACGGCAAATCACCTTTCGCCGGCAGCAACACCACGCTCCGCATCACCACCCCCAAAGGCGATACCCTCAAGGATGTCGCGGGCGCGCTGGATGATTTTGGCGGCCTCTCCGGAGAATTCACCCTCGAGAAAGAAGCCACACTCGGATCGTACACGTTCTCCCAACTCAACGGTTACGGAGCCACCTCTTTCCGCGTCGAAGAATACAAGAAGCCTGAGTTCGAAGTAAAAATTGATGCCCCCACGGATCCCGTGATGCTCGGCGACAAAGTCACCGCCACCGTGCAGGCCAAATACTATTTCGGCGCGCCCGTCACCAGCGCTAAGGCCAAGGTCAAAGTGACGCGCACCGCGCACGACGCCCGCTGGTATCCCTACGCCCGCTGGGATTGGTTCTATGAACCCGGCTACTGGTGGTTTGCCTGCGATTACAAATGGTATCCCGGCTTCTACGAATGGGGCTGCTTCGCTCCTCACCGTATCTGGTGGGGCGGTTGGTCGCCCGAACAACCGGAAGTCGTCTCCGAAACCGAGGTCCCCATCAGCCCGGATGGCACACTCAAGATCGACATCGATACCGCCGTCGCCAAAGCCGCTTATGCCGATCAAGACCACAAGTATGAAATCACCGCGGAAGTTACGGATGCTTCCCGCCGCACCATCGTCGGCACCGGCGAGGTTCTCGTCGCCCGCAAACCCTTCAAAGTCTACGCATGGCTTGATCGCGGCCATTACAACGTGGGCGATACCATCCGCGCCAACTTCACGGCCCAGACACTCGATAACAAGCCCGTGAAAGGTGCCGGCTCGGTTCGCCTGCTGGCCATCACCTATGACAAATCCAATAAGCCCGTCGAAACCGAAGTCCAGAACTGGAAGCTCGACCCCAAAGACGACGGAACCGCCGCGCTGCAATACAAGGCCGCCGCCCCCGGCCAGTACCGCCTCAGCTATCAGGTCACCGATGCCAAAAACCGCATGATTGAAGGGGGTTACGTCTTCGTCGTCCGCGGCGAAGGCTTTGACGGCAAGGACTTCCGCTTCAACGATGTGGAAGTCATCACCGACAAAAAAGAATATGCCGCTGGCGAAAAAATCAAACTCCTGATCAACGTCAATCGCGCCGATGCCGCGGTGCTGCTGTTCATCCGCCCCAGCAACGGCATCTATCTCCCGCCCAAGGTCATCCGCATGAAGGGCAAATCCGCGGTTGAAGAAATCGAAGTGGGCAAAAAAGACATGCCCAACTTCTTCGTCGAAGCGCTCACCGTCGCCAATGCCAAAATCCACACCGACGTGCGCGAAGTCATCGTTCCTCCGGAAGATCGCATCCTCAACGTCACCATCACGTCGGATGCCGCCGAGTACCGTCCGGGTACCAAGGCCAAACTCACCGTCAACGTCACGGAGAAGAACGGCGAGCCCTTTACCGGGTCGGCCGTCGTTTCGCTCTACGACAAGGCCGTCGAATATATCTCGGGCGGTTCCAACATCACCGATATCCGCAAGTATTTCTGGCAATGGCGGCGCACCCACTATGTCCGTAACGAGTCCAGCTTGGACAAGAACTCCTACAACCTCCTCCGATCCACGGAAATTCCCATGTCCTTCCTCGGCGTCTTTGGTTATCAATCTGCTGAATTTGCTCACGGGAAAACCGGCATAGACCAACGATACGATGGTCAATCAGAGGTAACAGCCGGCGCGCTCAGGGGGGCTAATAAAGTCACAGGCAGTAGGGGACGCGAGATGTCCGATGCCGAAGCCGCCGCCGCTCCCGCCTCCGCAATGCCTGTCACCTCCCCTTTGAACGCCATGAAAAATTCGGAGGCCGCTCGCGCTCCGGGGGATCCTCCCTCAGGCCCCGGCGTTGAACCTTCTATCCGCTCCAACTTCGCCGATACCGCGCTCTGGGCACCTTCCCTCATCACCGCCAAGAACGGCACCGCCACCGTGGAAGTTACCATGCCCGAAAACCTCACGACTTGGAAAGCCAAGGTCTGGACCCTCGGCAACGGCACACGCGTCGGCCAGGGCGAAGCCGAAGTCATCACCACCAAGAAACTCATCGTTCGCCTTCAGGCCCCGCGCTTCTTCGTTCAAAAAGATGAGGTCGTCCTCTCCGCCAATGTTCACAACTACCTCGCCACCGCCAAAGAAGTCAAAGTCCAACTGGAACTCGAAGGCGACACGCTCGAACCTATGACCGATATCACTAAATCCCCCAAACTCGGTCGTGAGCAGATCGTCACCGTCAATCCCCAGGGCGAAGCCCGTATCGATTGGCGCGTCAAAGTGCTCAAGGAAGGCACGGCCGTCATCCGCATCAAAGCCATCACCAATGAAGAATCCGACGGCACCCAAATGTCTTTTCCCGTCTTCGTTCATGGCATGCTCAAGATGGACTCCTACTCCGGCGTCGTCCGCGGCAACGCCCCCTCTTCCTCGCTCAACTTCACTGTCCCCAAAGAACGCCGCATGGATGATTCTCGTCTCGAGGTCCGTTACTCCCCCTCGCTCGCCTCGGCCATGGTTGACGCGCTGCCTTATCTCGTGGATTACCCCTACGGCTGCACCGAGCAAACGCTCAATCGCTTCGTTCCCACGGTGATCACCCAGAAAATCCTTCTCGATATGAAGCTTGATCTCGACGCCATTCAGAAAAAGCGCACCAATCTGAACGCCCAGGAAATCGGCGACGACAAGGAACGCGCTGCCCAATGGAAGCAAAAACGGTGGGATCGCAATCCGGTCTTCGACAATGCTGAGGTCGCCAAAATGGTCACCGAAGGCATTGCCCGCCTGAGCAACATGCAACTCACCGATGGCGGTTGGGGCTGGTTCTCCGGTTATGGTGAACAGTCCTATCCCCACACCACCGCCGTCGTCGTCAACGGCCTCATGATCGCCCGCGACAACGGCGCCAAGATTGATGAAAACGTCCTTAACCGCGGCATCCAGTGGCTTTCCGCGTGGCAAAACACCCGCCTGCAATGGATCAAGGCCAAACCCAAAGAACGTACCGCCGACGACATGGATGCGCTCGCCTACTACATCTTGGTCAATGCTGAGAATGACAACAAAGAAATGCGCGAGTTCCTCTATCGTGATCGCCTCAACATGGCGGTCTATACCAAGAGCATCCTCGGTCTCGCCTTCCACAAGGTAAAAGACCAGGACAAACTCGACACCATTCTCGACAACATCCGTCAGTACGTCGTCACTGATGATGAAAACCAAACCACCTATCTCAAAATGCCCGAATCCAATTACTGGTGGTGCTGGTACGGCTCCGACATGGAAGCCCACGCCTACTATCTCAAACTCCTCGCCAAGACCGACCCCAAGGGCCAAACCGCGTCGCGCCTGGTGAAGTACATGCTCAACAATCGCAAGCATGCCACCTACTGGAACTCTACGCGCGATACTGCGTATTGCATCGAAGCCCTGGCCGACTACATTCGCGCCAGTGGGGAAGACAATCCTGATCTCACCGTCAAGATCCACTTCAACGGCAAGCAGATCAAGGAAGTTAAAATCGATAAGGACAACCTCTTCACGTTCGACAACAAGCTCGTTCTTACCGGTGCCGAAGTGCCCGACGGCACCCACAAACTCGAGGTTCTCCGCGAAGGGGCCGGCTCCGTTTACTTCAACGCCTACCTCACCAATTTCACCCTCGAAGATCACATCACCCGCGCTGGCCTCGAAGTGAAAATCAACCGCAAGATTTACTCTCTTGCCCGCGCCGACAAAACCGTCAAGGCCGAAGGCGGACATGGGCAGGTAGTGGACAAGCGCGTCGAGAAATACACCCGCACGGAACTGACCGATCTGGCTACGATCAAATCCGGCGATCTGGTGGAAGTGGAACTCGAGATTGATTCCAAGAATGATTACGAATACATCATTCTCGAGGACATGAAGGCCGCCGGATTTGAGCCCGTCGAAGTCCGCTCCGGCTACAACGGCAATGATATGAACGCCTACGTGGAGTTCCGCGATGAGAAAGTAGCGTTCTTCGTCCGCCAACTCGCCCGCGGAAAACACTCCGTCAGCTACCGTCTCCGCGCGGAAATCCCGGGCAAGTTCAGCGCTTTGCCCGCGAAGGCATATGCCATGTACGCGCCGGAACTGAAAGGCAATTCGGAAGAAATTAAGTTGAATATTCTGGATACCGAATCCGTCATCAAGCCCGCCGCAAAAAATACCCCGCGTGATGGAGTTGCGCCCGTACTCCCAAGACCACAGGGCTTTCAAGGCAAAGGACGGTGATTTGAATACATTCAATGGCTTTGCGATGAGCATGTATTGGGAAATGCTTTAAGATGCGTGGATGCGAATGGAGTTTGTACATCCTGCGTGGCTGGGGCTTTCCGGGCTGTTGATCGGAGTAGGGGTGGCGTTCGCGATTGCTGCGCGGGGGCATGCGCGGCGCTGGCGCGTGGTCTGCGTGGGTCTGCCGATGATGGCGACCTTGTTGATCGCTCTGGGCGTTGCGCGGCCGCGGGTGGTGAATTCGGGGGTGGCGGAGGAGGTGGTGATTCTTTTGGATATGTCGGGGTCGGCGCGACGGGTGGCTTGGGAGGATCCGGGGTGGGTGCGGCGGCTGGCGCTGGCGCGGCTTGGTCCTATAATACGTGTGAGTGTAGTGGGATTTGGGGATGTGCCGGTGGTGATGCTGCGGGATGTGCGGGTGGGGGATGAAAAGGCGTGGCCGGCGCGGTGGGCGACGACGGGATTTGGGGCGGGATCGAATGTGGTTGCCGCGCTGAAATGGCGGCGATCGGCGGACGATCGGGCACCGCGCTGGGTGATCTCCGACGGGCTGATTCGGAGCACGGAACCTGCTTTTGGTGCTGTGGGCCTGAAAATTATCGGTCCTACGGCGGTGGATGTGGGCATTGCGGCGGTGGGGGTGAAGGGGGGGGAGTTCCTGGTTCAGGTGCGGGCGACGGGGAGGGGAGAGGG
>JBBRWV010000052.1:0-23382 GCA_038248985.1 Phycisphaerae bacterium | reverse complement strand
GTCGAACAGGGGGAGGGACGGGGGGTGGAGGGGCAGCGCCGGGGGGTCGGAGCGGGGGCGGTGGGGGTACGCCGGGGGCGTTTGGGCGGGGACCGGCAGGTGGGCATGGGGGTGGTGCAGGGGGAACCGGGGGCGGTGGTCGACGATTTGGCGGTGGAGGCGGCAAGGGTGGAAAGCCGGGGGGCGGGAAGCGGTGGTGAGGGAAAGAGGGGGGAAGACGGGGGGGGATTTTCAGACGGGGGTTTTGGCGCCGGTGAAGTTGGCGCGGACGGCCATGCGCACAAGGTCGGCGACGTTGGCGGCTTTCATTTTGTCCATGAGGTTGGCGCGGTGATGGTCGATGGTGCGGGCGGAGATTTCGAACTGGTCGGCGATCATCTTGGTGGATTTGCCTTCGATGATGGCGATGAGGAGTTCGCGCTCGCGGGGGCTGAGTGAGGCGAGGCGACGGCGGACGTCTTCGACGGCGAGGTTTTCTTCGCGGCGGAGACGATCGGTTTCGAGGGAGGCCTGGACGAGTTTGAGGAGGACGGGGCGGTCGAAGGGTTTTTCGAGGAAATCGACAGCGCCGAGTTTCATGGATTTGACGGCGGATTGAACGGAGCCTTTGCCGGTGATGACGATGACGGGGCAGGCGGAGCCGTCGCGGAAGTGGCGTTCGAGGAGGTCGAGTCCAGAGGTGCCGGGGAGTTCGAGGTCGAGGAGAACGACGGTGGGACGATTAGGGGAGGGGTAGGCGAGGAAGGCTTCGGCGGAGGGAAAGGAGTGGGATTCGAGGCCAGCATCGCGTCCGGCCGCTTCGATGAGGGAGCAGATTGAGGGGTCATCATCGACGATGAGAACTTGGCCAACATCATTCATGGGGGGAACCTTTAAAAGGGGACTGGGGAGGGAGTTGGAGAGCGATTATATAGGCAAGTATACGCATTCTATAATAATTTTCTTGTATTCTTCGCATTTTAGCAAATATTGCTTCGTATTATTACTAGACAGAAATTCGCAGAGGTGCTATTTTTCAAGCGTCTACCTGAGTCATCGGCTAGGACGATGAGGCGGGCGAGGCTGGGGCGAGAAATGACTGAAAGAGGGGAAGGACTGGGCAAGTTTAAGAGGGCCGACCGCATGGGTTTACCAAATGTGGCGTTGATTTTCAATACGCACAAGAGTTATGGGCGGGGGATCTTGCGTGGGGTGAAGCGTTGGGCGCGGCTGCATCGGGCGTGGAACATTTATACGGAGTCGGAGCATGGGCCGCTGGAGGCGCGGGACCTGGTGGGGTGGAAGGGAGACGGAGTGATCGGGCAATTGAGTTTGGGTGTGGCGGAGGATTTTCGGGAGCGTGGGCTGGCGGTGGTGTCGGTGAGCAACCGGGTGCGTCTGGATGGATTTCCGGCGGTGTTTACGGATGACATCGCGGTGGGGCGCTTGGCGGCGGAGCATTTTTTGGAGCGGGGTTTCAAGCAGTTTGCGTTTGTGGGGTATGACGGATACATCTATTCGCAGCAGAGGCGGCAGGGGTTTGCGGATCGGCTGGCGGAGGAGGGGTTGAGGTGTGCGAACTGCGAGAAGCTGCCGATTCATGAGAAGTATGAGATGGTGCAGGATGTGCTGGATGTTTTTTTGAAGGAGTTGCCGAAGCCGGTGGCGGTGCTGGGGGCGAACGACATGCGGGCGAAGCAGGTGACGCAGGGGGCGTATCATTTGGGGTTGAACGTGCCGGAGGAGGTGGCGGTCGTGGGGGTGGACAATGACGATTTGCAGGTGGAGTTGGCGGCGGTGCCGTTGTCGAGCGTGGAGTTGGCGACGGAGACGATTGGGTACAACGCGGCGGCGGTGTTGGCGCAGTTGCTGGCGGAGGACTGGGTGACGCCAGCGCCGATGCTGGTGCCGCCGATCGGGGTGGTGATGCGGGAGAGTTCGGACGTGATGGCGACGCGGGACGAGGAGGTGGCGCAGGCGTTGCGGTTCATCCATGACAATGCGCAGCGGGATTTGCAGGTGATTGAGGTGTTTGCGCAGGCGGGGATATCGCGGCGGGTGCTGGAGGTGCGCTTCAAGAAGGCGATCAAGCGGACGGTGCAGGAGGAGATTTGGCGGGCGCACGTGGAGCGTGCGAAGGGGCTGTTGATCGAGACGGATCTGGCGATGCCGGAGATTGCGGAGATGACGGGGTTTCCGAATGCGAGCAGGCTGAGCGCGGTGTTTCGTCGGGAGACGAGCATGACGCCGACGAAGTATAGGCGGTTGTATCGGCAGCATTGAGAGGGAGGGGTCAGATGATGACGACAACACACGGAACCGCCGATGGACGCTGCGGAACGCCGATGACGACGACGCGACGACGACGCGACGACGACGATGGAACCACGAGGACGCGAAGACACGAAGGGCGACGATGTGGGAGGGATCAGGGGTCAGGGGTCAGATGATGACGACGACATACGGAGCCGCCGATGGACGCCGCGGAACGCCGATGACGACGACGCGACGACGACGCGACGACGACGATGGAACCACGAGGACGCGAAGACACGAAGGGCGACGATGTGGGAGGGGTACGCAACCATAAAATAAATGGGGGGAACGCAAGGGGGGCAAATTAGGGCGGGGCAAACTGCATTCCGTGAATGCTCCCGAGGGAGCATGCGGAGGCAAAGCGGGGCGTGGGAGTGGCGTCAGTGACAGGAAGTTGAACTGGCGGGGAGGAAGATGGGGACGGTGGCGGGTGGGTCTCAGGGTTCGGTCAGGCGGCGGAGGAGGCGGCCGTAGTCGACGACTTTGCGGATGACGACGTCGACGGATTCTTTGACGATGAATTTTTCGCCGGTGGTGAGGGTGAGCATGGTGTCGGGGGTGGCTTCGACGAACTTGATGAGGTCGGCGTTGACAACGAAGACGGAGCCGTTGAATTTGGTGAGGGAGATCATGGTTTAATCCAGCGCGGGGTTTTTGAGGGGGATTAACGGGCGGCGGCGAGGAGTTCCTGCATGAGTTGGTTGCTGGTGGTGATGACGCGGGAGCTGGCGGAGAAGCCGGTGCTGGCGGTGATGAGCTGGACGAATTCGGCGGAGAGGTCGACGTTGGAGAGTTCGAGGGCGCCGGAGATGATGCGGCCGGCGGAGAATTGCGCCGGGGCGGAGATGATGGCGTTGCCGGAGTTGGGTCCTTCGACGAAGGTGTTGCTGCCGCGGTCGACGAGGCCCTGGTTGTTGCGGAAGGTGGCGAGTGCGACCTGGCCCATTTTGCGGGAGAGGCCGTTGGAGAAGGAGCCGGCGATGATGCCGTCGTTGCCGATACTGAAGCTGGAGAGGACGCCCGGGGGGGAGCCGTCCTGGAAGGTGGAGGCGAGTTGGCTGTTGGTGCCGGAGAGGCCGGTGGTGCGGTCGAAGTTGAGGTCGAAGCTGAGATTGGGTTGTGAGCCGGCGGCGGCGCGGTCGATGGTGACATTGTTGCTGAGGACGTTGAGGAGTTGTCCGGAGGTATCGAAGGAGATGGTGCCGGAGCCGACGACATTGTTGGTGAGGACATCGGAGGCGAGGTTATCGGGGGATTCGGCGTAGAATTTCCAGGTGGAGCCGGAGGAGGTTTTTTCCTGGAGGGTGGCGACGGTGCTGACGGTGAGGGCGGTGCCGAGGGAGTCATAGACGGTGTAGGCGGTGTAAACGGAGGCGCCATCGGCGGCGGCATTTTTGGTGAAGGTGAAGGGGGAGATGATGGTGCCGCCGCGATTGATGGAGAGTGCGCTGTTGGGGATGGTGAGGTCATTTTCCGTGCCGGGGTTGCCGTTGATGGTGAGGGTGGCGTTGTTACCGGTGGCGGGGATGGTAGTTCCGGGGATAGTGGCGATGGCGCCATTGGCACCTGCGGCGGTGTTGAGGCCGAGACTACCATTCATAAAGTTCTGCATATCGGCCAGAGTGGTGGCGGCGGTGACGGTAAAGGTTTTGGGGGCGAGGCTGCGGGTGCCTTTGCGGGCGGCGAGAGAGACGACATCACCGTTCTGGAACATGGCGGTGCCGGTGGAATTGGTGACATTGGTGAGGACGGTGGTGTTGGTAGGAGGGTTGGTGGCATCGACGCCGCCGACGCCATCGGAGAGATAGAGAGGCTGGCCGAGGGTGACATTGGAGACGACGGAGGGGAGAGCGCCGGCGGTGTTGAGGTTTCCGGACATGGTGACGTTTTGGGTGGGTTGTGCGACGGTCATGGAGCCGAGGGGGATGTTGATATCGGTGAGGACGCCGGGGACGATGTTGAAATCGGAATCGATATCAAAGCCCTGGACGAGTTGGCCGGTGGAGCTGACGAGTTGGTTGAGGCCGTTGAGTTGGAAGGTGCCGTCGCGGGTGTAGACTTGCTGGGATCCGTCTTTGACGACGAAGAATCCGTTGCCCTGGACGGCGAGGTTGGTGTTGACGCCGGTGACCTGTAGGGAGCCGTCACCGAAGTTTCGGCTGATGGCGCCGGCCTGGGTTCCGAGGCCGATTTGAATGGGGTTTGTGCCGCCGCCTGTGCCATCGGGTGCGGTGCCGTAGGAGAGGCTTTCGAGGAACTGGGTTTTGAAATCGAGGCGTGAGGATTTGAAGCCTACGGTGTTGACGTTGGCGATGTTGTTGCCGACCACATCGAGCTTGGACTGGTTGCTGGCGAGGCCGGTCAGGCCGGTGTTGAGGGAGGAAGTGATACCCATGCGAACCTCCGAAGTATGGCGAAATGCGTAGGGCGCGGAACGTCAGGCAGACGCGGATGCCGAGCCCAGGCATCATTTGGGATTAAAAACACGACGTGACGGGGGAAGACTCCGTCAGCCCCGATGGGTCACGCCGCGCACGAGATTGTGTACAGGACACCTCCGTGCCTGTGTAACTATTATGCAGCGCCTGCCAGACCTTGGAGGGCCGCGAGAAGATCGTTGTTGTTCATCCCGGCGAGGTTGGAGAGGCCGGGGATGTTACTGAGGGCGCTGGAGAGGGCCGAGGCGGCCTGGGTCTCCGGGGCGATCTGGGTGAGGTTTTCCATCGGGAGGGTTTGGCCGTTGTCGAGTTCAAGATAGACTTTCTTATCCTGCACTTTGACGCTGGTCACGATCCCTTCAATTTCATCGCCTTCTTCATTGATGCCATTTACGGTCTTATTGATGAGGTTGCCGGCGGAGCCGATGGATTGCTGGAGGGACATGGTGTTGAGGTTTCTGCTGAGGGCGTCGCTGGATTCGAGTTGTTTGATCTGGGACATCTGGGTGAGGAGTTGGTCGCTCTTGGCGGGGTCGAGAGGGTCTTGCTGTTGGAGCTGGGTGATCATGAGTTTGATGAAATCATTGCCGTTCATGTCATTGAAGCCCTTGGACTTGGTGGTGGAGGCAACGGTGGTGGGCGTGAAGCCGGGGATGGCTGAAGGCATGGTAAACTCTCCTGAAGGGAAAGGGTGGAAGGCCTGGACGAGGGGTTAAGCGACGAGGTCAACGGGTTGGGTGGTCTTGTGGAGTTCATTCCAGAGGCGGGAGAAGTCATCGTCGGGCTGGGTGTTGGAGGAGCGGCGTTGATCTTGGCGTTGGTGGTTGGCACCGCGGCCGTCGGGGTTGGTCTGGACGGAGGAGTTGGGCATGGTGAGGGCGTTTTTTTCCTGAGTATTATCCACGACAATCTTATCGACAGTGACACCTTGGGATTCAAGGACGTTCTTTAGTTGGTCCAGGTTGCTTCTTAGCAATTCCTGTACCGGACGGGAATCACTTTGGAGTTGGGCGGAAAGTTGGCCGTTCTGGAGGTTGATGGAGACGTGTACGGTGCCAAGGGCGGGCGGATCGAGGCGGATTTGGGCGCGGCCATTTTGGGGGTCGAATTTTCCGCGAAGGCCGAGGACGACCTGTTCGAGGACGTTTTCCTGGGTATTTTTGGGCATTTCCTGCGGGGCGGAGGTGGAATCTGCGCGGAGGTGGGAATCGAGCGGGAGGGGCGAGGGGGTATGGTGAAGGATGGAGGAGGGGGAAGAAGTGGAGGCGACAGGGGAGGCGGCGTCGGTGGGTTTAAGGGAGGTGATCAACTCGGCGGTTTCTTCAGTGGCGGGGGAATTGAGGGGGAGGGGGACAAAATCGTTATCGAGAGGTTCGGGAAGAGTGGATGAATCGTTGTTTTTTGCGCCTTCCTGATAATCGCGGTTTAGGGAGTAGCGCGAGGCGTGGAGTTGGGCTTGCTTGGGGAGCGTTTTGGTGGCGGCGGGATCGGTGGAGAGGGATTCGTCGGAGTCGGAAGTAGCGGCGTCAGTGTCCTGGAGTTCATTCTTGTTGACGACGGCGGCGGTCTTTTGGGTGGTGGTGAGATTGGGCGCGTTCAGATGGTGGGAATCAGGAGTGAGGGAGACGGGGGCGCTGCAGGCGGAGTTCGGGTCGGACGTTTCAGCGGGGGATTCGGTGGTGGGTTGGGAGGCGTTGGGGAGGACGATGACGGGGGCGGCGGAGGCGGCGGAGTCGGCCTGCTCGGGAGCGTCGTTTGGTGACGTGGTATCAGGGGTTTTGGTGGGGTCATCCGTGGGGTGATCAGCCTTTTTTTCGGCAGCGGGGGCGGGCGTTTCTGCGGGAGGTTTTTCGGCCGCGGGTTCGGCGGGCTTGTTATCGTGGCGCGGGGTGGGGCGATCGGGGTCTTTTTTGGCGCGGGGAGATTTGCGGGCGTGGGCAAGGGTGGCGTCGAAGGAGAGGTGACCCTGGGTGGTGTCAGCCTGGCGCGGGGTGGCGAAGGAGCGCGAGGTGGCGGGGGGATGGGCGGTCGATTTCAGCATTGTGCTGATTGAGGAGTGGGATGCGGTCATGAAAATCCTCTGGTTACGAGCCTGCGAAGGGGGTCGTGGTGTTAGTCACCGGGGAGGGAGATGCAGCGCTCGTGCCAGAGATACGGATATGTTCAAGAACGCGGGCGATGAAGGTGCGATCTTCGGGCGATTTGAACTCAGCGATGATTTTTCCGGCGCGGCCAGAGTCCATGGCTTGGAGGAAGGTGGCGACCTGGGGGACGGGGAGGCCGATAAAAAGTTCCTTTATTTGCTTGGGTTTGAGTTCATCATAGAGGGCGAGGGAGCGTTGAAGGCTTTCGCCGCTGGAGTCATTTTTGACGGCGGCGACTTGCTGTTCAAAATCCCTTTTTCGGTCATTGATGGTTTTTAGGAGGAGTTGGATCTCGCGATAGCGGGTTTCGAGCACTTCTTGCCGATTTTGCAAGTTTTGCGCTTCGCGTTCGAGGCGGAGGCGTTCAAGCTCGACGGATTGGCGCGCGGCGGCGATGGATTCGGCGGCGGAGGAGGTGAGGGGGATGAAGGGTTCATCGTGATCTGGAGAGGTGGTGGCTTGCTGAGTGCTTGGGGCGGTGGCGGAGACGGGGAGTGGTTCGAGGATTTCAAAGAGGGTTTCGCGCAGTTTGGGCGGAGAGCCGGGGCGTTTCAGGAGATCGACGATGGCGCCGGCTTTTTGGGAGTCGACACGACCGGTGGCGAGGAGGAAGCCGATGAAACCGACGAGGGCGACGACATTGATGAGGAGGAGGGTTTTGAGCATTTTTTTCATTGGTCACCATAGGAATAGGCGAGTTGGGGGGGGAGAGAGGCTTCTTCGGCGGCATGACGGAGGGCAAGTTGTGTGCCAATTTCGTCCATGGCGGCGGCGTCTTTGCGTTCGAGTTCTTCGAGCCAGCGGCGTTGTTGTTTTTCGCGGAGTTTTTCAATGACCTTGCGGGAGCGGGCGGCTTCGAGGAGTTCGGCGCGGGCGGCGGCGAGGGTTTGTTCGAGGGCGGCGAGTTTCTGCATGGTGAGGACGATGCGCATGTGGAGGTTTCCGACGAAGCGTTTTTCGTGGGAGATGTATTGCATGTCGAGTGAGCCGAGGAGCTGCTGGTCGGCGAGGGCACGGTTTTGTTCGGCGATTTGCTGCTGGGCCTGATTGATCTGGACGACGAGGGCCTGGCATTGCTGCTGGATGGCGGCGACTTTGCGCTGGTGTTCTTTTTCGATCATTTTGCGGTGATCGAGAAGGGCTTCGAGGCGGAAGACAAATTTGGGCTGGGCCATGGGAGGTTCCTCGTTAAGCCGGTTTTAGCGGCGTTTTATTTGCGGCGGGCGGCGGCGGGCGGGGCCTGGCGCGATTGTTGTTCGATGAGCTTGGCTTCTTTTTCGATGGTGTTGTAGAGATCGATGAGTTGGACCTTGGCCTGGCTGAGGGTGGTGGGGGCGGTGGTGGCCTGCTGCAGGAAGGCGTTGATTTTGGCCTGGGTGCGGACGGCCAGATCGTTGGTGGGATTGGCACCGGGGGTGTAGGCACCGATGTTGACGAGGTCTTCGAGGTCGGCATAGGCGGCCATGAGTTGGTTGATGCGGCGGGTCATGATTTGATGTTCTCGGTCGGTGACTTCGGGGCGAACGCGGGAGATGGATTGGAGGAGGTGGACGGCGGGGAAGTGGCCGCGGTTGGCGAGGGCGCGGTCGAGCCAGAGGTGACCATCGGTGATGCCTTTGACGGCGTCGGAGATGGGTTCGTTGAAATCGTCGCCTTCGACGAGGACGGTATAGAAACCGGTGACGGAACCGACAGCGGTTTGTCCGGCGCGTTCGAGGATTTCGGGGAGGAGAGCGAAGACGCTGGGGGTGTAGCCTTTGGTGGCGGGGGGTTCGCCGACGGAGAGGCCGATCTGGCGTTGGGCCTGGGCCATGCGGGTGAGGGAATCGAGGAGGAGGAGGACGTTTTTGCCCTGGTCGCGGAAGTATTCGCTGATGGTGCAGGCGACGCGGGCGGCGCGGACGCGGAGGATGGGGGGATCATCGGCGGTACTGACGACGACGATGGCGCGTTTGAGTCCTTCTTCGCCGAGGGCGTTCTGGATGAAGTCCTGAACTTCGCGGCCGCGTTCACCGATGAGGGCGATGACGCTGATATCGGCGGAGGTATTTTTGGCGATCATAGACATGAGGGTGCTTTTGCCGACGCCGGGGCCGGCGAAGATGCCCATGCGTTGACCGAGCCCGCAGGTGATGAGCGCGTCGACGGAGCGGATGCCGGTGGCAAGGGGTTTGTCGATAGGGATGCGTTGCATACAATCGACGCTGCGGACGTTGATGGGGCGTTGCTCGGGCAGTTTGATGGGGCCTTTGTCGTCCATGGGTTGGCCGAGGGCGTTGATGATGCGGCCGATGAGGAAAGGTGAGCAGGCGAGGCGTTGGGAGGCGGTGCGGGCGTGAACGACGTTGCCGCGGGAGATGCCCTGGAGGGGGCCGAGGGCCATGACGATGGCTTGTTGATTTTCGAAACCGACGACCTGACCGGGGATGATGGAGCCGCGTTCGGAGACAATTTCGACGGAGGAATCGATGGGGACGGGGAGGTCCTGGACGCGGACGGTGAGACCGCGAATGGACTCGATCCTTCCGCGGATGGCGAAAGGCGAGGTGTTGTGGACGTGGGAGATGTAGGTTTCGAGAAGGCTCATGGGATGCGGATGCTCAGCAAGCAGGGTTATTGATCGGAGAGGAGTTCGTCGGAGATGCGTTGGATCTGGGTGTCGAGTCGGGCGTCGAGTTCGCCGCCGCCGAAGCGGACGACGCAACCACCCGGGGGGATCACGGGATCGGGGGTGAGCTCGACGGATTCGAAGGAGCGGAGGTTGGCGAGGAGCGCGGGGAGGTGGTTTTGGAGGGCGGCGATTTCATCGGGGCAGACGAGGACGGCGACTTTGCGGGCGGCGCCGATCATGTGGAGCGCTTCGGCGAGGGTGGACTCGGCGACGGAGCGATTGCGGAGGGCCTCTTGATGGGTGACGCGGTGGGCGATGGCGAGAGCGAGGCGGACGAGATCGGATTTGGCGTCGGCATGGTGGACGGCGGTGTTGGCGTGAAAGTGTTCGAGGGTGGCGGACCAGCGGGCGACGAGATCATCGACGGCGGCCTGGGTCTGGGCGACGGCTTCGGCATGACCGGCGGCGCGGCCTTCGGCGAGACCGGCGGCATAGCCTTCGGCGTGACCGATTTTGCGGGCTTCATCGCGGATGTGGAGGGCTTGGGACTCGGCACGGGCGCGGGCCTCGTTGACGAGTTGCTCGGCATCTTGGCGCGCGCGAATGACGATGCGCTGGGCTTCGAGCTCGACATCGCCGAGGTCCATGACGATGGCGGAGAGTCCGGCGTGGCCGATCTGGTGGGCTTTCATGATGGGCATGGGCGGAGCCTTTTAGAGGATACTCACGGGGAGCTGGAGGCGGCGGGCGATCAGACGATGAGATCTTTTTCGCCGCCGCGGCCGGCGATGATGATTTCGCCGGATTCTTCGAGGCGGCGGACGACGTCGACGATTTTCTGTTGCGCGGCTTCGACATCGCTGACACGGACGGGGCCCATGTATTCCATGTCTTCCTTGATGAGCTGGGCGGCACGTTCGGACATGTTTTTGAAGATTTTGTCCTTGAGTTCCTGGGAGGCGGTTTTGAGAGCGAGGGCGAGATCCTCGTTGTCGATGTCTTTGAGCATGGACTGGATGCCCTTGTCGTTGACCATGTTGATGTCTTCGAAGACGAACATGAGGCGGCGAATTTGTTCGACGAGATCGGGATCTTCGGCTTCGAGGCCTTCCATGATGGTTTTTTCGGTGGAGCGATCGGCGAGATTGAGGATTTCGGCGACGGTGTCGACCCCGCCGGCTTTTTCGAAGGTCTGGGTGATCATGGCGGAGAGGCGGTGCTCGAGGCCGCGTTCGACTTCCTTAATGACTTCGGGGTTGGTTTGTTCCATGTTGGCGATGCGTTTGACGACTTCGACCTGCTTTTGGGCGGGGAGGCCGACGAGGATTTCGGAAGCCTGCGCGGGCTTGAGGTGGGCGAGGATGAGGGCGATGGTCTGGGGATGTTCATCCTGAATAAAGGTGAGGAGATTTTCGCTTTCGGCCTTGTGGAGGAACTGGAAAGGGGCGCTTTGGATGGCCTGGTTGACCTGGTCGATGATTTTTTTGGCGCGATCTTCGGGGAGGCTTTTGGAGAGGAGGGTTTTGGCGTACTCCCAGCCGCCTTCATCGGCGTAGGTGCGGGCGAGGGCGAGTTGATAGAACTCGTTGACGACTTCGTCGCGGACGACTTGATCGGTGGAGCCCATGTTGGCGATTTCGCGGGAGATTTCTTCGATCTGCGATTCGTCGAGGTGCTTAAGGATTTCGGAAGCGATGGCCTGGTCGAGGGTGATGATGAGGATCGCGGCTTTTTTGGTTCCGGAGATTTCAGCAGTTTCAGCCATGGGATTACCTTTGCAGAGACCGTTACGAGGGAGGGACTAAACAGGCCGGGGGATTATTTGTTCTTGGAGATCCAGCGTTTGACGAGGGCCGCGGCATTTTCGGGATTTTCCTTAATCATGGTGGAGACTTCATCGACCATTTTGCGGCTTTGCAGGGTTTCATCATCGAGTTCAATGCCGGTGAGAACGGCAGATCCTTCGCCGGCTTCGCCGAAGACATCTTCGCCGACGTCGAACGCGCCGCCGTCGTTTTTGCGGCGTGGTCTCCCGCCGCCGCCGGAGGAGGTGCCAGTGCCGCCGAAGAATACGGAGGGGTCGATTTCGGTGCCAGCGGCACCAGTGGGGACAGCGCGGCGGACCATCATGAGCATCATGCCGAGGACGCCGAGGGCGATGACGCCGAGGACGGCCTGCTTGGCGTATTGCGAGATCATGGTGGTGATGGAGCCGGCGGAGCCGAGGCCGCCGACGCCGGCGGCTTCGATGTTGTGCAAGGTGATGGTGTCATCGAACCAATCGACGCGGATTTGCTCGTCGTTTTTGGCGCCGATGGAATTTTTGGCGCGGGCCTGGGCAATTTTGATCTGAGCATCAATGATGGGCTGGAGCTTCTCGTCCTCGGGTTCGGCCTTCTGGTCTTTGGCGATGCGGGAGCGGTAGATGGCGAGGAAGTAGCTGCGGGGGAGGCTGATGCTGGCGGTCATTTCCTTGATGTCGGTGCCGGGGGGGAGAGCGGTGGTTTGGAGGATTTTGCTGACATAGTTCTGGTATTCATTTTTGACGTCGGTGTTGGAGGAGGTGCTGCGATTGCCGCCGCCGGTGGAATCCGCATTGGTGAGGGAGACGTTGGGTTTGACGCCGGGTTCTGAGCCGCGGACGGCGGTGGTATCGCTGGTGGTGGTTTCGTGATTGCCTTCGGTTTTGAGGAGGGAGATTTTGTTTTTGGGGTCGTAGAGTTCCTCATTGCGGCGGCGGTCGCTCATATCGGGGACGACGTTGACGGCGATTTTGACGTTGCCGACATCGCCGAACATGGTCCAGAGTTTTCGGGTGAGGTCGTCCTCGATGGATTTTTTGTAGGCGAGGAGATCGGCGGGCATGACGGAATCGCTGGAGGGGGCGTGGTAGACGCGTTGACCGTCGGTGATGTGGACGTCTTCGCGTTTGAGGCCGGGGACGGAGCCGCGGATCATGTCGACGATGGCGACGACCTGGGTGCCGGTGAGGCCTTCGTTGTTGCGTACTTTGACGGCGACGCTGGCGGAGGAGGGGATGGAGTCGCGACCGAGGCCGGATTTTTCGCCGCGGGAGATGATGACGGTGCCGTCATCGATGTAGGGGAAATAGCGGAGCATCTTGGTGAGGGTTTCCTGCATGGCGAGGTTCCACTTGCGGCCTTGCTGGCCGTCGGTTTCGAACATGCTGTTGGCGGCGACGAGGGCGGTGAAGGCGGCGGTGGTGTCTTTGGGGAGGGCCTGGGCGGCGAAGAGTTCGCCACGGATGGCGTAGGCTTTTTCCGCCGGCACCATGATGCTGTCGCCCTTGGTTTGATAGGCGTACTTGCCTTTGAGGTACATTTCGACGCGATTGATTTCTTCAGCGGTCATGCTTTGGGGGATGAGGACGACCATGTCGGGCTTGGCGGAGGAGGCCACGACGTAGAAGATGGTGACGACCATCACCAGGATGAGGAGGCCGATGAGAATTTTTTGGCTGAGGGTGAGGCCCATGAGCTGGGCGCGAATGGTGGCGAGATATTTTTTGATGAAATCCATGGCATCCATGCCTCGTTGGGACCAGAGAAACGGTCAAACGCAAAACTGCTCCGCAGTCGTCTTCGGATTCATCGGTAGAAGTCTGTGAAATTCATAAGCGGAAAGTGTGGGGTGGGGAGGAAAGTGCGCGGAAAGGCGCGGGGAGGCGCATTTGTTGCGCGAGAGGGTGACGTTTTAAGCAGGAGGGCACGAAGAGGGGATCGTTTTTTTTGGCCCCCCCACTGCTTGCGGTTTTTTGGGTTTATTTTTTTTGGTTTTTAGACGCGGAGGTTTTTGAGTTCGTCGTAGCTTTCCTGGAGCTTATTGCGAATCTGCACCAACATGCTGAAGGCCATGCTGGCTTTTTGGCTGGCGGAGACGACTTCGCCCATGTTGTTGGTTTTGCCGGTGACGAAGTCTTCGAGTTTTTTATCGGCTTCCTGCTGCAGTTGGTTGACCTCGCCGAGATTTTTCATGAGGACGTCTTTGAAACTGGCGCCCTCGGCACCTTCGGTGGGGGAAGCGGACTTGATGCCGGGGAGGGCACCGCCGACAGAGCCGGTTTGGAGATTGCGAAGTTGGTTGAGAGCGTCCAAGTTTAGGTTCCTGTGAAAGTTTCAGCGATAAGGATTACAGCATAAAAGGGGCGGCAAATACAGGGAATTATGCGAGAAGCCGCATGGTGGCGTTGAGCATGGACTTGGTGGTTTCGATGGCGGTGATGTTGGCTTCGTAGGCGCGGGTGGCTTCGATGGCGTTGACCATTTCGGTGGAGAGATCGACGTTGGGGTAGGAGACGTTGCCGTTGGCGTCGGCGAAGGGATGGCCGGGTTCGTAGCGGAGGCGGAAATCGGACATGTCCTGCTGGATGGCGCTGACGTGGACGCCGGCGCCGCCATCGGAACGGCGTTGAGGTTCGAAGACGGTCATGAGGCGGCGGTAGGCGGTGGAGGGATTATTCGGATCGACGGCGCTGCTCATGTTGGCGATGTTGGAGGTGATGGTGTCGATGCGCGTGCGTTGGGCGATCAGGGCGCTGGTGGAGATGTCAAAAGATCCGAACATGTGGGCCTTCTTTAGTTGCGCTTTTGCAGGACGGAAATTCGTGATTACGCCTCAGGAGATCAGACCTTCATGGTGATGGCTTTTTGCAGGCTGTCGTATTTGTTCTTCAAAAGCTGTGCCAAAGTGTTGTGCGAAGTCGCATTGTCGGCAAGTTGGCTCATCAGGTCTTCCATCGACCGAATGCCACCGTCGTGAAAAGCGGAATTTCGGACGACGGGCTGGGGGTGGATTTTGACGGAGGAGGAGGAGGGGCTGAACTCGACGGTGTCGGTGGATTCGGGTGTAAATTCGCCATTGAACGCGGCGCGGCGCGTTTCGACGGCTTGCCGCATGGCTTGGCGAAAATCGCGGACAGACACGTCTTTCTGGATGTAGCCGGGGGTGGAGGCGTTGGCGATATTTTCGAGGATGAGGTCATGGCGCTGCTCGGTGAAGTTGAGCGAGCGCTCCAGGAGGTTGATGGTGGAACTTGAAACAAGTTTGTCGATCATGTGAGGACTTTCAGCAAGAAGGGTGCCAGCAGGGGAATGGGGGACCGACGGGGCGCAGGTGGGGAAAGGGCCAACGGGCGCGGGCAGGCAAGGTGCAGAAGTTGCGCCGGATGCGCAGGGGTTGCGTGCGGGAGCGAAGGGTCAGGATTCGACGAGCACGCCGTCTTCTTTGAATTTTTTGAGCTTCATGCCGAGGGTGCGGAGGCCGATGCCGAGTTCTTTGGCGGTGCGGAGGCGATGGCCATTGTGTTTTTCGAGGATTTTGAGAATGGTCTTGCGTTCGACATCTTCGAGCACGCCGCGGTCGAGGACGGAAGCGAGGGTGTCTTCGTTGACGCCGATGGTGTTGAGCCAGGGGCTGATGGTGTTGGCGCGGATGGTTTCGCCGGTTTCGAGGACGACGGATCGTTCGCAGATATTTTCGAGTTCGCGGACGTTGCCGGGCCAGCGGTAGTTCATGAGGACGTTCATGGCGGCGGGTTCGAAGGTGCGGATGGGGCGGCCGTCGCGGGCGGCGATGCGCGCGAGGAAGTGTTCGCAGAGGAGGGGAATGTCGTCGATGCGATCGCGCAGGGCGGGGATTTGAATGGGGACGACGTTGAGGCGGTAGAAGAGATCTTCGCGGAATTTGCCCTGGCGGGCCCAGTCGGCGAGGTTGCGATTGGTGGTGGCGATGACGCGGACATCGACGTTGAGGGTGGCGGAACCGCCGACGCGTTCGAAGGCGCGTTCCTGCAGGACGCGAAGGAGCTTGGCCTGGATGCCGGTGTCGATTTCGGAGATTTCATCAAGGAGGAGGGTGCTCATGTCGGCGAGTTCGAAGCGGCCTTTGCGCATTTTGTCGGCGCCGGTGAAGGCACCTTTTTCATGGCCGAAGAGCTCGCTTTCGAGCAGGCTGGCGGTGACGGCGGCACAGTTGAGACAGACCATGGGGCGATTGCTGCGGGCGCTTTGCGCGTGGACGACCTGGGCGACGTTTTCTTTGCCGGTGCCACTTTCGCCGCTGATGAGGACGGTGGCGTTGCTGCTGGCGGCGACCTGGGCGATGCGGATGCGGATGTCTTTCATGACGCGGCTTTCGCCGACGAGCATCTTGGGGGGCGTGGATTCGGCATTGGCGCGGAAGACGGCGTTGTCCTGGACGAGTTTTACGTGCTCGAGGGCGCGGTCAATGATGATGAGGATTTCATCGCTCTCGAAGGGTTTTTGCACGTAGTCAAAAGCGCCGAGCTTCATGGCCTGCACGGCAGTGCCGATGGTGGCGAAGGCGGTCATGAGGACGACGGGGAGATCGGGTTGCTCGGCGCGGGCTTTTTGCAGGAGCTCGATGCCGTCCATTTTGGGCATCTTGAGATCGGTGATGAGGGCGCCGGGGCGGTGTTGGCGGAGGAGGGCGACGGCCTCGCTGGGGTCACCGGTGGTGACGACCTTGTGACCGGCGCGGGAGAGCGCCAGCGAGAGGGAATCGCGCATCATTTCTTTATCGTCGACAATCAGTATCGTGGCCATCCGTGGCTTCTCCTAAGGGGTTGAGGGATCTGGAACTATCGCAATTTCCTGGAGCTAGAGGGTTATTTTGAAACGAGCGCCGTGGCGCGGCGCGGGTTGATTTTCCGCGGTGATGCTGCCGCCGTGGGCTTCGATGATGCGGTGGACGATGGCGAGGCCGAGGCCGGTGCCGCTGTGCTTGGTGGTGAAGAAGGGGTGGAAGATTTGTTCGATGGAGGATTCGGGGATGCCGGGGCCGTTGTCCTCGATGGTGAGGAGCGTGCGGTCTTGGACGCGCTGCACGGAGAGGGTGATGAGGCCGGTGTCCGAGGGGGCGAGATTTTCGCCGACGGCTTCGGCGGCGTTCATCAGGAGGTTGAGCAGGACGCGGCCGAGGAGGCGGGGGTCGACGCGGGCAGTGGTGCCGTTGAGGGAGGGGTCGAGTTGCACGGTGACGCGATTGTGTGTGAAAACGGGGCCGGCGAGTTCGACGGCGTGCTCGATGATTTCGACGAGGGAGGCGTCTTCCTTCTGCAGGTTGAGATCGCGGGTGAAGGTGAGCATGTCGCTGACGAGGGTGTTGAGACCTTTGACGCCGGCGCTGATTTTGCGGACGAGGTCGGCGGCCTGAGGGCGGTCGGCGACATCGTTGAGGAGGGTGTTGGCGTAGAGCTGGATGCCGCCCAGCGGATTGCGGATTTCGTGGGCGATGCCGGCGGCCATTTCACCCAATGCGGCAAGGCGTTTTTTGCGTTCAAGCTCGCGATTTTTTTGTTCGAGCTGTTCATTGAGGCGGACCACTTCCGCCTGGAGACGATCATGGCTGAGCTGCAGCTTTTGCGTGACCTCGTTGTACATCTGCAGGACTTCGTAGAGTTCATCGAGGCTGCGCGGGCGCGGCGTTTCCGCGGGGACCGGCGGGAGCGGAGGTTGGACGATGGCGGTGATCATGTGTTTTTCTGAGGCCTTTTATCCGAGTACGGAGCCGACGCGCGGTTTGACGCCGTAGGCTTTGTTGAGGACCGCGCCGTGGACAGTGCGGTTGAGTTCCGAGCCGATCTGGGTTTTCTGGCGGTTGAGTGATTCGCGATCGATTTCATCCTGGGCGAGAATCTGGCCGAGCAATTGCTGGACATCGCGGAGGAGGGTGGCGATGGGTTCGCGATCGGCGGGGGCGAGGGAATCGAGTACTTCCTGCCAGCGGCCCTTGTAGGGTTGCAGTTGCAGATCGAGCGGGGCGATCTCATCGATCAGGCGGCTGCGCGCGGCGAGCACGGACATGAGCTCCTCGCTCTGACCGTTGGCGACAAATTCAGATTGTTGCCGGGCCAGCGCGAGAAGCTGCTGGTACAGCGATTTTTGCTGTGAAAGCGCGCTGGTGAGCGTGCGAAGATCGGCGGCGGTCGTGGTCATCGAAAAGGTCCTCAGGGTGTTTTTCCGAGTTTCAAAAAGTCTTCGTAGTACTGGCGCGACAGGGGGAGCGGGCCTTTGCCGAACTCCTCATCGGGGATGCGCTTGAGAATCCAGCGGGCGCGTTCGGCGGCGGCGGAGGCCTGGCGGGGTTCTTTCAGGGCCAGGTAGGCGTTGATGATTTGCACGTACGCTTCGATGGCGGTGACGTTCTGCGCGAAGCGCGTGGCGGTCTGGTTGTAGAGTTTGACCGCCTCGGGAAAGTCGCCGAGGTCATAGAAGCATTGGGCGCGGCTCATATAGGAGGTGCGCAGATAGTCTTCATCGGCCCGGGGCAGGGGCTTGGGATCGGCAGGGTCGAGGTCGAGCAGGTTGATCATTCGGCCAAAGAGAGTGGCGGCGCGGGAAAGACGCTCCTGGCGGGCCTTGACGAGGGCTTCGCGATTTTCCATGGCAGGATCTTTTTGGAGAGCGGCGCCGATATCGCGGGCGCTGCAGCGATAGCTTTCGGCGAGCAGGTAGGTGGCGCGGGGGACCAGAGGATCGTCCGGATAGCGGGTCAGGCTTTCTTCCAGGCGGAGAATGGCGTCGGCCCACTTGCCGTTCTGAAAGTAGATTTCGCCAAGCGTGAACAGGCTGACGCGAAACTCGCGGGCCTCGGGTCCAATATCGGGATTGTCCTGGACGATACGCAGCACGGCGGCTTCGGCTTTTTCGGCATTGGCGGCGGCTTCGGCGTCCCCCGTGACATTGAGCGCCATGTAGCATTGCGCTAGGTAGATGGCGCTGTTGTAAGCGGCGGGAGTTTTGCCATTTTCCTTGATGTTGCGCTGGTAGTAGGAAATAGCCTGGGGAATTTTGCCGAGAGATTGATGCAATTGCCCGAGGGCCAGGAGGCCTTCGGGAACGCGGGAATCGCGCGGGCGTTGAATCACGAATTGCTCATAGACTTCGATGGCTTTGACGGTTTGGGCACAATCATCCAGGATCTGCGCGGCGCGCCAGAGGCTGTTGCCGGAGATGTCGTCTTCGAGCGTGGTCAGTCGAGCGTGGCGGCGATAATCATCCGCAGCCTGGGCGAGCAGCTTGTAGGCGGAATTCCGCAGGGCATTGCGCTGGGCGGTTTGCTCGGGCGGGAGCTGGGCGGCGGATTCGAGTTGGTGGCGGGCCAGACGCTCGCGGGTGGTGGCCAGGCGGAATATCAGCGAGGCGCTTTCGTGTTCTTTCAGAGCGCTTTGCAGCTCCAGAAAATGCAAAGCCTCTTCGAGCTTGTCGGCCTGGGCGTAGCGTTGATATTGGGCGATGAGGGTGGTGCGGACCTGCGGCAGCTCGATCATTTCCGAACGTTTTGGCCGGGCGTGCTTGGAAGGGGTCACGGAGGCTTCTTCGGTGGTGACGGTTTTTACCGCGTGGTCGAAATCGGCGAACATTTGGTCGGACGGTTGGTCGAGCTGCGCGGTGGCTTCCGCCTGGCCGAAACGGGCGGCGGCCCAGATGGATTCGCCCGTATGACGCAGGACGATTTCGCGGAAGAGTTTGAGCGCGACCTCAGCTTGGCCGCGGGCCAGGGCGATCTTTCCGAGGAGGATGGCGGCGCGGCCGTCTTCGAGATGGTGAACGATGAAGCGGGCGCGGGCTTCGGCAAGGTGCAGGGCGGCGGCATCGACATCGCCGCGGTCATACTCGGCGCGGCCGATCCAATAGAGGAGCAGGCCGGCGGGGTTGCGTTCAGGAGTGGTGGCGACGGCTTTTTGGGCATTTTTGAGGGCGTTGTCGAGACCGACGCCGCCGGTGGGCATGTTCAGTTCGATGCGTTTGCAGAGCGCCCAGACGCGATCATCGAGGGGGGTGTCATTTTGCTGGAGGACGCGGTCGAGGACGTCGAGCGCGCTGTTGGTTTCATGCGCGCCGGTGTAGGCGTCGACGAGGGCATGACTGTACAGGATGACGGATTCGGGTTTGTCGCGGGTGATTTTTTCGAGCTTCTCGACGGCCAGCTTCGCATCGTTGGCGCCCAGGGCGGAAAACGCCCAGCGCTCAAGGGTGACATGGGTGGGCGTGACTCCATAGCGGACGGCCTTGTCGTAGTGGACCAGCGCTTTCTCGTAGTTTTCGATGGCCCCCCCACCGCCTTCATTGGCCAGATAGTGGGCATCACCGGCGAGGACTTGGAGGGGGCCTTGCTTGGCGGCGTCCGTGGCGTAGTGATTGGCGATAACGTTGATTTGATCGATGGCGGCTGCGAATTTTTTCGCCGTGATGAGGGTTTGGATATCGGCGAGGTGGGTCTCATAGGGGACGGGCTTGATGGTGCGGACGAGTTGGCGAACGCCGAAGCCGAACGCCAGGAGGCCGATGATGAGGAGAGGGACTTGCCAAAGCCAGCGCCACGCGTTTTTGGGCGCGGTGAGAGTGAGGGCAGGTTTAGGGTTCAGGGTGGTCATTGGCCGCCGGCTCCGCCGAGGGTGAGGTTCGATTGCGTGTTCCCGAGAAAGTTAAGGGACTCCGTAAGGGGCTTATCTGTCGAAGGCGCAGGTTTTGTGAAGCAAGGTGGAGAAAATGCGCAATTTTCGCGTTAGGTTGGTATCGGCAGGAGGAGCGTCGCACCTGTAAAATTTGCGCTATGCAGGATTTTGAGAGGTGGATGCGTGAGTGAACAGGGCCCTTGGAGGGAATAGCCTGTTCAGGGGGGAGCCTAGAAGAAAAGCGTGGCGTCTACGCGAAATTTCGCCACCAGGGCCTTGATTTGAGCTTTGGACAGGGCACGGGCACCGCTGAGGAACATGGACACCGCGGACTCGCTGGAGCGGGCACAGATGGTTGGCACGGTTGGTGTTATGATGGCCGAAATGGCAAGAAAGATTTCCACAGCGGCGGCGGTTTGGCGGGTGTTGGGGGAAGAGATGGGCAAGGAAGTGCCGGTATTTGCGGCGCTGGGCACGACGGGCCATGAAGGGGCCGCGTATACGCGGATGGTGGTGGTGCGGGGCGTGGATGCAAAACAGGAAACGGTGTGGCTGTCCTCGCATTGCGGGGCGCAAAAGGTGGAACATCTACGGTTGCATCCGACGGCAGAGGTGGTGATCTGGCTCCCCGAACAAAGGATGCAGATTCGCCTGCGGTCGAATTGGCGGGTGATTGATGGGGCGGTGACCGCGCGGATGCCGGGGCTCAAGGGCGTGCGGATGCGGGCGTGGGACCAACACAGTGCAGCGACACGGCTGATGTTTTTTCATCCGACGCCGATGCGGCCGCTGGACGCCAAGGGGTTGCGGGCGCTGAAGCAGCGAATGGAGATGGTGGGGGATGTGCAGATGCAGACGATGCCGCCGATGGAGTTTGCGCTTTTGGTGGGGACGGTGGAACGGATGGATGTGTTGCGGGTGGCGGGATCGATTCATGAACGGTGGATACACGCCAAGGGGCAGCGCGGGTGGAAGTCGGAGCGGGTGACGCCGTGAGGGCGGGGCAGGGGATGGGCACAGCCTCGCGGAGAAAAACTCATCTGCAATTTGTTACCACTGGGCTTCGTCGAACGGCGTGAGCGGAGTCTTGGGCTTGGGTTTGGGCATGCGGTTGATGAGATCGCCGACGATGCGGAGCGCGTCGTCGGAGTCAACACGCTGATTGAAGCGCGAGCCCGCGATGGTGAGGATTTTGCCGCCGGATTGCAGAACAAGTTCGGCATCGTCGATGGTGGGATTTGCCTGGTCACGCGCGGCGTAGGCGGCCTGCAGGGATTTGCGGAGGAACAGTTGCGGCGATTGCACTTCGCACACGCTGGCCATGTCGATGAATTCGGTGACATTCCTGCCGGCGAGGCTCCCGCCTTCGACGTCTGCATAAGCGCTGCGCGCGGGCAGGACAGGGATGATCGCGGAGTAATCTTTCCACTTGGCGGCCGATTCCACGATGGCGTCGAGCAGGGTGGACGGCACGGCGGGGCAACAGGCATCATGGATGAGAACGTGGGTGATATCGGCATTGAGTTTTTCGAGCCCGCGCGCGACGCACGAGAACCAGTCGGCCCCGCCGCCGACGATCTGAACGTTTTGGAAGCCGAGGTGGGCAGAGAATTTTTCGCTCATGAGGCCCAGATCGTCGGGTTGGACGACGACGATGCGTTGGGTGACTTCATCGCGTGGGGTGTAAACTTCCACGGTGCGCAGGAAAACCTCCCGGTTATCGATTTTGACAAAGGGCCGGGCTGCGGATTTGGGGGCGTACGGCGGTGAAACAACGGGAATGATGACGGCGAGGGACATTGCGGCTCCGATGGATACGTAAAGACCGAAGGCATTATCAATGGCCAAATGAAAATTGCCAAATGCCCTTTTTCCGCACGCCCCGCCATTTGCCGCGGGGTAAGTGGATAGTGACGGGGCGGGCTAGTATCATTCGGGAATCGTTTGTCTAAACACTAAGGGATGGTTCATGGCACTATATGATTCCAAAGGACGGATAGTTCTTCCGACGGTTGCGCAGACGGCCGACACGCCCGGGGCGCGGTACCAGGTGGACGCGATGGGCGCGATGCTGCCGGAGTTGATGCCGGGATCGCCGGCGTACCGGGGGCTGGGCCTGCGAAACGAAAGCTATCAACGGACACGCGAGATGACGGTCGATCAGATGCTGCTGGAGAACCGCGTGGTTTTCCTGGTCGGCGAGATCGATCATGTGAGCAGCTACAACGTGATGATGCGGCTGCTGTATTTGCAGAGCATCAGGAAAGACCAGGAGATCATGCTGTACATCAACTCGCCGGGTGGGAGCGTGGACGACACGCTGGCGATGTATGACACGATGAAGTTCTTGTCGTGCGAAGTGCAGACGTTCGTAGTCGGTCACGCCATGAGCGGCGGGGCCGTGATCCTCGCGGCCGGCCAAAAGGGCAAGCGCTACGCCTTGCCCCACGCGAAGGTGATGATCCACCAGCCGTTCGGCGGCATCTGGGGCCAGACGGAAGACATTGCGATCCAGGCGCAGGAGATTTTGAAGACCAAGAAGGTCTTGACGGATCTGCTGTCGAAACTGACCGGCCAGTCGCCCGAGCGCGTGTCGGAAGATCAGGAACGCGACAAGTATTTTGACGCTTACGAAGCGAAGGCCTACGGCCTCGTGGATGAAGTGCTGGAAGAAAATGACAAGGCCAAAAAGGAATTGCTCGCGGGGCAAGGCAAAGGCTGAGGCCGGAGCAAGGATAGTTGACGAAGTTATCCAGGAGCCTCTGAAAAAGAGGCTCCTTTTTTATTTTTGCGGAGTAGGTGTGCCCAGCGGACGCGACTCGACATAAAGGGATTCGGGGCCAAAATCCTGTTCATTGGGCCATGCGATGCTGCCAAATGCCAGCCGGACCGACTGAAAATAGGAGGGTTCACGCAACTCCGTGAATATGCCTCTATTGAGATATGGCGTGACATCAAACACGCGCGTTTCGCCGGTGTTAAATGAAAGCTCCAACTGGTAATCCTCCCGCGCCTTGACGGCAGTGACTTTGATCATCATGGCGGCTCCTATTTGAGGGGGTCAATGCGGAATACCTTTTGACCGTTTACGGCCAGCTTCCAATTAGCCATCAATTCTTCCTGATGAATTTCAATCCAAGCCTGCACCAGTTTTTGCCGTGAGGACCGGATAGCGCCTTTCAACACGTCTCCCGATGGAATGGCCCGCACGGCAGATTCTTCACCGTACTCGACATGAATATGCGGAAGATGATGTTGTTTATCATCGACAAATACATCATGATGATGACACCGAAGAACATTGAAATGACAGGCATAAGGGCCGGCGCATCAATAAATGTCAAATAATATCATGTCAGAGGGGCCTGTGGTTCGATGCATTGAAAGGACTAATTACGACGCGGGCAAGGAGGCCTTAGGATGGCGAATAAGTTTCAAGGACGATACGAGCCGCGT
>JBBRWV010000051.1:0-23395 GCA_038248985.1 Phycisphaerae bacterium | reverse complement strand
CGCGGCTCGTATCGTCCTTGAAACTTATTCGCCATCCTAAGGCCTCCTTGCCCGCGTCGTAATTAGTCCTTTCAATGCATCGAACCACAGGCCCCTCTGACATGATATTATTTGACATTTATTGATGCGCCGGCCCTAAGGAGGAGCAGGGCGAGTGCCGGGAGGAGGACGAGAACGGAAAGTTTTTGACGGGGAGTGGTGGGAAAGAACTGGCGAGCGCCGGCGAGGAGATGGCCGAAGGCGAGGCGCACGCGGCATTTCCGAAACTCAATCAAGGCACGGCGAGCGGCATCGAACAGGGCGAGGACGGATGCGAGGCGGGCGATGAGGGCGATGAGCGGCATGGTATGGATGTGTGGGAGCGAGAGGGCGAGGATGAGCGTCCAGGCGGCGAGTGCCTGAAGGGCGGCGAAAACAGCGAAGGCGGTACACATGCCGCGCAAGCGATTTCGGGATATGGAAATGGCGCGAAATGCGAGCATCGCAAAGGCCATTCCAATGAGGAGATAGAGAAAGTCGACTTGATTATGCAACCATTCAGCCATTCGAAATCCCGTAGAAGCGGTGGCGCAAGACATAAAAAGCAGAAACTGCTGAGGCGTTACATCCGCTTGCAGCGGCGTATGGTTCCTATCGGAAAGAAGCGAGGGCGGCATGATTTGCGGACGCGGATTGGGTATCCCTAAACAGGTATGAGGAAAAGGGTTGGGGTATGATGGAGTAAAAGGAGAAAAATGATGTCGCAATACAAGTCAAATGCTCGGATGGAGAAGGTGGATGCGCATTTTCAGACGACGGATGCGATGATCTGCGGGGAGGTGGAGATTGGTGCGGATTGTTCATTCTGGTTTGGGGTGACGGTGCGCGGGGATGTGGCGTCGATCAAACTGGGGGAGCGCGTGAATGTGCAGGAAAATAGCGTTTTGCATTGCGATTCGGGCAAGCCGCTGGAGATTGGGGATGATGTGACGGTGGGGCATGGAGCGGTGGTGCATTGCAGCCGCGTGGGCCGGCGGACGTTGATTGGGATGAAGGCGGTGTTGTTGGGGGGCTGCGTGGTGGGGGAAGGGTGCGTGATCGGCGCCGGGGCGGTGCTCAGTCCGGGTACGGTGGTGCCGGATGGGCATGTGGCGATGGGCGTGCCAGCGAAAGTGGTGCGGCCGGTGAAAGCGAGCGAGTTGGCATTTATTGATGGGAATGCGGCGCACTACGTGGAATTGGCCCGGGAGCACGTGGCGCATCCTGAGAAGTGGTATCGCTGAAGTGGCTGGATTATTTGCGGGCCAGCGCTGGTATTGCGAAATGGGGCTGGGCCATTTGGGCCCAGTGCGGGGGAATTTTGTCCACCAGCGTGGTGTTTTCGGTGATCGATTCGACGAACGCGGCACCGGATTCGTGCAGCGCGCCTTTGACGTAGCGGCAGAACGTGACGCGGGCGAGGACGAGCTTGGGAAGGTGGTTGCCAATCTGAAAGGAAACGGCGAGGTATTCTTTGGGTTTGAAGACGCGCTTGGTGACAAAGCCGATGCCGGAAGTGGAAACATTGCGGGTGTAGATTTGGGAAATGGGGCTGTTGTGATCACTGAGCAGATGGACCGTGAGGGCCATGCGAACGTTGAGGCGTTTGGCGGTGCGGCGATTGGCGCCGGGGCCTGGGTTTTGGGCGTCGAGCTGCTGCAGGATCATGTGGATATGATCAATCTGCTCATTGGATATAGCCGGCATCAACACGGATAGCTCCTGGGCGATAATACACTTACGGGGCGTGTCACAGCTATCGGCTGAATTCATGATCGAGTTAAGAGGCTCAAGAGGAGAGGTCTACTTGAGGGGGCATCAGAGGCTGCTGAGGATGGCGTCGGGGAGCTTCTGGCGGGCAAACCAGTCGGAGCGGAGGACCATGGCAGTCCAATCCGGGGGGACCTGGCGGAGGTTGGACGGATCGGGCGCGACCGAGACGAAGGTGAGGCCGACCTCCATGATGCCCATTTCAACGGAACGGCAGAAGCAGATTTTACAGAGGACGAGCTGGGGGCATTTCTCTTTCAACTCATGGGAAATGACGATGTGCTGGCCGTTGTAAAAGAGCTTGCGGGTGAGGAATGCGAGGCCGCCGGTGGAGAGGTTGCGCGAGAAGATGTGGACCCAGGGCTTGCCGGGCTCGGTGGGGAGGTTGATCCACATGGGATGGGAGAAGTCGATGCGCGGGTTGACGCGGCGATCGGCGCCGGGGCCGAGGGGCTGGGTATCCAGATGCGTGATGAGTTGCTGGATGCGCTGGACTTCGGAACGGGTAACACCAATGTGGTACATAGCGAGTGCCTCCTAAGTAAAGAGCATTGAATATGAAAGGGGGGGAGGCAAATTTTTTGGGGTATTTTGTGGGATCTGGGACGTCCGCATGTTCGCGGAAACGACGAATGACGAATGGCAAATGACGAAACGGCGGGAGTGCAGGGGTTGCGTTTTTAGGGGTGGGGTCTGATAACGGGGGGATGAGTGATGGATTTTCCATGACGCGGTTGGCGCCGAGCCCGACGGGGGCCTTGCATTTGGGGCATGCGCGGACCTTTTTGATTACGTGGTGGATGGCGCGGCAAGCGGGGGCGAAAATTGTGATGCGGATGGAAGATCTGGATCTGGGGCGCAGGAAAGTTGAGAGCGTGGAGCAGGCGTATGCGGATTTGAAGTGGCTGGGGATGGATTGGGACGGGGGGAGTGGTCAGGGGTCAGAGGATGGGAGCCAGAAGGAGGTGGTGCAGTCGGAGCGGCTGGAAATTTATGCGGGGGCGTTGCAGACGATGTGGGAACGGGGGCTCGTTTATCCGTGTACTTGCACGCGGGCGGATATTTTGGCGAACGTGGCGGGTAGCGCCAGCGCGCCGCATGAGGCAGAGGGACAGGTGCGCTATCCGGGCACGTGTGCCGGAACGGTGTGGGATGCGGCTATGCGTGCCCAGGCGGTGGCGGAGGTTGCAGAGCATATACGGTGGGCGACGGGGAAGAATGTGTGTTGGCGATTGCGGGTGCGCGGCGGAGTGGTGGGATTTGAAGATCGTATTGCGGGGGCGTGGGGGTTTGATGTGGAGCGGGAGGCGGGAGATTTTCCGCTGACGCGTTTTGACGGGACGCCGGCGTATCAATTGGCGTGCGTGGTGGATGATCATGAGATGGGGATCGATTGCGTGATTCGAGGGGATGATTTGTTGAGCAGCACCGCGCGGCAGTTGTTGATTTACGAGGCGTTGGGGTTTGCTCCGCCGACGTTTGCGCATGTGCCGCTGGTGATTGGGGCGGATGGCAAGCGGTTGGCGAAGCGGCATGGGGAGAGCCGGATTGCGCAGTTTCGCGAGCAGGGGGTGAGGGCGGAGAGGATCGTGGGTTGGGCAGCCTGGCGGAGCGGAATGATTGGGGAATTGCGGGAAATGACCACGGCGGAGGCGCTAGGATTGTGGGACCTCCGCCAATTGCCGCGCGCGCGAATCGTATTGGGGCAAGACGACATGGGGTGGTTGACGATATACTAAGGCGGACTGTTGAAAGGGTGAGCATGGGATTGATTGAATGGATGAAGCGGCGCGTCGGCGGCGGTGAGCCGACGATGGTCGATTTTGAGCAGTATGAGCAAACGAATGCGACGCTGGGTACGGGCACGTATGGGCCGGACCGGGGATCCGTGCTGGGGAAGGTGGGACCGGGCGGGAGGGGGATGATGGGCGGATCGCAGGGGCCGATGGTGGCGGCGGGACCGAACACGTACAAGTTGCAGCAGAGTTACGATTCGCTGCTGAGCACGGTGCAGGAACTGCGGGCGATGCTGGACGGGCAGGCGAAGCGGCAGGATGAGATGCTCGACAAGATTCAGACGCTGCCGCAGGCGGTGGAGGCTTTGCCGCAGACGAGCAAGATGCAGAGCGACATGCTGAAGTTAATCAACGATCGGCTATCGATCCATGCGGAGCAGCAGCGCAAGGTGTCGGCGATCGCCGAGAACCTGGGGCCGGCCAAGAAGGAATATGCCGAGGCACTGTCGAACATCAAAGAGCAAATTGAGATGGGCAACGAGATTGATCGGCAACTGGTGGAATCGTTCAATCGTTTTTCGATGATGATCGACCGGCTGCAGTTGGCGAACCAGCATGCGGTGGATGCGCTGCAGCAAGTGCGGGACAGTTATGCACAGAGCGCGATGCAGATGCAGGAATGGATTGAGCGAAGCCGGCACCGCAATGGGTGGCTGGTGGGCGGGGCATTTGTGATGAGCGGCGCGGCGCTGGTGATCGTGCTGGTGTTGCTGTATTCGCTGATGCAAGTTCCGGGGAAGTAAACGCGCACTCCTTCAAATAAGAGCGGCGAGGAATTCAGCAGCAGAGGCTATTTGCTGACGGCGTGCGGGACCGTCGATAGCCAGTTTTCGGCACGGGGGGCGGCGGGGATGATTTTCCGGGTGTCGGCCTGGCGTTTTTCTTCGTTGATGATGTCGCCGAGGGAGAGCGAAACGCCGCCGGAGGCGATGGAATGGGTGACGATGTGCACGAGGGTTTCGGCATTCTTGGGAGCGGGGAGTTTTTCCGGGGCATGGGCTGTGGCGTCGAGCGCCCAGGTGAGGTCGAAGCCGACGCGGGTATCGAGTTTGTCCTGCTTGATGAGGGTGGCCAGGAGGAGCAGGTCGCAGACGTTCTGGAGATCGGCGAGGGCATCGATTTTTTCGGCGAGTTGCGGCATATTGTCGGACATGTTCTGGGCGAATTTTTGGGCGGCTTTCGAAGCGCCGCCACCGGCCTTGGTGTCAAACATCTGGGCGCCGCATTCGATTTTCAAGCGCGGGCCGCGGAAGGCTCAGGCGTCGCCGGCTTCAGAAACGAGCAGTGGTTCATCCTGCGGCGAGAACCAGAGACGGGAGGCGGCGGGGGAATCGGTGATGGCGGACTCAAAACCGTCGAGGGGGAATTTTTCTACGCCGAGGGAGAGGCACTTGAGGCGGTAGTCGGCGGCGAGCATCGCCAGGGCGAGGCGGGAGGTGTCCGGTACGCCGATGATGCGGACGGCCTGGGGGCCCATTGCTTTCTTCATTTCTTCGAGGAGTTTGGCGCGTGGGCCGGTGCCGAATTTTTTGACGACTTCATCGGAAATTTTTTGCGAGTCGGGGATGATGTCGAGGGAGCAGCCATAATTGTCCTTGGCGGTTTTGGCGTTGACGGTGCGCAGGGCCATGAGCAGATCATCCAACTGCAGAGCGGGTCGGCCGGTGATTTTGCCTACGGGCTGGAGGGGGTTGGTGAGGTCCAGCGGCTCGGCGGGGTTGGCGAGGACAAGGTCTTTTTGGTCGGGATAGAGGTAGACGAAATCGATACGGGTGAGGCCGCCGAGGTTTTTCAGTTCGGTGGTTTTTTTTTGTTTGGCGTCGATGACGGCGCTAAATTTTTCGAGGAGGCGGGGGAGGGAGACGTAAGCGGTGGAGATTTTGGCGGCAGCTTCCTTATACGGTATTTTCAAGGTGGAGGCGGTGGAGCGGGCGGAGAGGGTGCCTTCGGCGGAGAGTTGGACTCCTCCGACGACGGGGCCGTTGGTCGGCAGGTTTTGGGCGATATTGAAAGCGGGAAATACGAGCAAACCAACGATGGCGACAGAGAGAAAACGGGCGACGAGCTTTATCGATAATCTCCTGTTGTAGATGTGCCAAACCAACGCGTGAAGAGTACCATATTCAGTGTGCCAATAGAAAAACAAAAGGGTGTTGTTGCGGGAGCGCGATCATGGCGGGATTTCTAATTGTTACAGCAGGGATGGCCAGCTTGATGCTGGGGGTGGCGGCGGTGTTTTTGCCGGCAGGTCCGGCGAGTGCGTCGCGCCCGGCGACTGGGACGTCGACGATGACAAAGGCCGCGGCACCGGCACCGACCACGCGCAAATCCCTGGTGGTGAAGAGTCCGCCGTTGGTGGAGACCAGCGAGATCGTGGTGACGATGAAGCTGATGGACCTCGCACGCGGACAAAAGCCCAAGGAGTATCATGGCGAGGCGGGGAGTTGCGAGAGCAAGTTCAGTTCGAACTATGGGTTTGAAACGATGCCGGCGGAAATCCGCGAGGTGGAAGGGGAGTTTGTGGCGACGCTGCGTGTGCAGGCGCCGTCCGCCAAAGTGAAGGTCGCGATCGACTTGTGGATACCGGCCCGCGCCTCGGCGTGGTTGATCGATCATGAAGAGACGCACCGGGCGATTACGGAGCGCGTGTACCAGGAAGGAGTCTTGGAACTGAACGCGTATTTGAAGACGGTGAATGGGCGGGCATTTGAGGGGCGGGGGAAAACCAAGACTGCCGCGTCGCAGGCGGCGCGGCAGGCAGTTCTGAATGAGTACAATGAGACTTACATACGTATGCTTCCGGGACGGCAGAAATTGTTGAATGAAGAATTTGATCGATTGAGCGAGCATGGGATGAATCATGCGAAATCGGCGGGGCAGTGGATGAAGGAAATTTTTGCAGCCGAGAAAAAGGCGAAAGAGAAAGCGGCCGAAGCCGGCGCTACTTCTTCTCGCCCAGCATCCCCTGCAGGCCTTTGAGCGCTTCCCACGCCTGCATGGGGGACATGCGATTCATATCCAGGGCGCGGAGTTGGCTGAGGGCCTGCTGATCTGTCGTATCGAACATGCTGATTTGCGGGGCGACCGCGGTGGCGGCGGCGCGGGCTTTGGCGCTGCCGGTCTTGGCGACATGCACCACCAGTTGCGCCATGAGCTGCCGCGCCCGCATGACCACGCTGCGCGGAATGCCCGCGAGACGGGCCACGTGTACGCCGTAGGATTTATCCGCGCACCCCGGCGCGATGCGGTGCATGAAGATGATCTGGTCTTCCCACTCGCGTACCAGCACGTTGTAATTCGTCACCGAGGGGCTGGTCTCTGCGAGTTCGGTCAGCTCATGATAATGCGTGGCAAACAGGGTGCGGGCCTTGGTGGTGCCGGCGAGATATTCGGCGATGGCCCAGGCGAGGGCGAGGCCGTCGAGCGTGCTGGTGCCGCGGCCGATTTCATCCAGGATGACGAGGGATTGCTCCGTCGCGTGATGGAGAATGTTGGCGGTCTCGGTCATCTCCACCATGAAGGTGGATTGCCCGCCGGCGAGGTCGTCGGAGGCGCCAACGCGTGTGAAGATGCGATCGACCAGGCCGAGCCGGGCGGACTTGGCGGGGATGAAACTGCCCGCCTGGGCCATCAGCGTGAGCAGTGCGACCTGGCGAATGTACGTGGATTTACCGGCCATGTTGGGACCGGTGATCATGTGCAGCGTGGCGCTGCACGACGCGGCCAAGGGCCCGGCGTCGGGAGTAGGCTGAACGATTTCTGGCGCTATGCCAAAGGATGTGTCGTTGGGCACGTACTTTTCGCCGAGGGATTGTTCGACGACCGGATGGCGGCCATCGATGATGAGCATTTCTTTCTCGGTGGTGATTTCCGGCCGGCAGTAGCGGCGTTGGCGGGCCAGATGCGCCAGGCCGCAGTAGACATCGAGGGTGGCGCCGGCGGTGGCGAGTTGCTGGAGATCGTCAACGTGGCCGGCCAGTTCGAGGCGCAGTTGTTCGAAGATATCTTGCTCGAGCGCCAGGCCACGCTCCTGGGCGGTGAGAATGTCTGACTCGTATTGCTTGAGCTCCGGCGTAATGTAGCGCTCGGCATTCTTGACGGTTTGTTTGCGGATGAAATCCGCGGGGATTTTTTCGGCATGAACGTTGGTGACTTCGATGTAGAAACCGAAGACTTTGTTGTAGCCCACTTTGAGCGAGGGAATGCCGGACTCGCGCACGAGCTTGGATTGGTACTCGGCCAAAAATGTGCGGCTGTCGCGGCTGAGACCCCGCAGGCGGTCGAGGTCGGCATGAAAACCATCGCGGATCACGCCGCCGTCGCGCAGATGCGACGCCGGTTCGTCCATGACGGCGGCACGGATGCGGGCGCAGATTTGCTGGGCGCTCGGCACCAGCGTCAGAAGGTTGTGCCAGTGCGTGCTTTGGGCATCGAGTGCCGCGAGGAGTTTCGCGGCACTCAGCAGCGTATCGAGCGAACGGGCGAGCGCGACCAGATCGCGCGGGCTGGCGCGGCGAACGCAGATTCGGGCGGTGATGCGCTCGATGTCGGAGCAGTCTCCCAGCGACTGGCGCACTTGCGCCAAGGCGTGTTCCGCGGACATCAGCTGTTCGATGGCATCCTGGCGCAGGCGAATCAGGCCCACATCCCGCAGGGGATAGCAGAGCCAGTTGCGCAGCAAGCGCGAGCCCATCGGCGTGAGCGTGCGGTCCATCGCGCCGACCAGCGAACCTTCCACCACGTTGCTGCGCATGGTGCGCAGCACTTCCAGCGAGCGAATGCTGGTGGGGTCGATCACAAGGAAACGCTGCCGTTCAAATATTTGCGGCGGGCGCAGATGTTCGATGCTGCCGCGCTGGGTATCCACCAGATACGCCACCAAGGCTCCTGCGACGCGCAGGGCGGCGTCATGATCGTCGTCATAGCCGAAGCCGGCGAAAGTCGTCACGCCGTAGTGTTTTTTGAGTGTTTGCGAGGTGTGGTGCGCGTCCAACTGCCAAGCCGGCCGCGGTGTGAGCGTGAGACTGAGCATCACCTGTAGATGCGTGGCCCATTCCGGCGGGCGATGATCGGAGGCTTCAGCAAAAAGCAGTTCGCGCGGGCGGATGCGGGCAAGTTCGTCCGCACATTGGGCAAAGACGCCGCGAAATGTCTGGAATTTTCCGGTGGACAATTCGCACCAGGCGATGGCGGCCTCGGCGTCGGCCTCGCCTGCGCCGCTGACGATCATGGCCGCGATGAAATTTTCCTCGCGCCCGTCGAGCATCGCTTCTTCGGTGAGCGTGCCGGGCGTCACCAGGCGCGTCACTTCGCGCTTGATCAACCCCTTGGCGTCCTTGGGATTTTCCATCTGTTCGCAAATCGCCACCTTGAAGCCCGCGGCAATCATGCGATGCAGATAAGTGTCGAGCGCGTGATAGGGCACGCCCGCCATCGGCACAGGGTTTTCGCCCTTGCTGCGTGCCGTCAGAGCCACGCCGAGCACGCGGGCCACGGTGCGGGCGTCTTCATAAAAGCATTCGTAGAAATCACCCATGCGGAAAAACAGCACCGCATCGGGATATTGCTGTTTGTACTGCTGGTACTGCCGCATCGCCGGCGTCAGCGTGGAGGGGTCAATACTGTGAATGGATTCATGGGAGGTGGTCATGGTTTGAAGTATACGTCAAATGGCTGGCTCGAAAAATGCAAGTTCTCAGGAGTGCAGATTGCCGAGCCATACTTTGCGAACCTGGCGTCGCGCATAGCATTAATGTGCGGACGTTAATCCTCTTTACAGCACTTCCGAAGCTCGCGGAAAGCTGCCTAGCACCGCCAGTTGCAGGCAATGCTTTTTGGCTTCTTCCAGGGCACCGCAAACATTCGCATCATCCATGTGGCCGGAAAAGTCGGTGAAGAAGTAATACTCGAAATTGCGCTTCTGGCTGGGCCGCGTGTCGATGTTGGTGAGGTTGATGCCAAAGCGCCGGAAGACGTCGAGCACATCCACGAGGGCTCCGCTCTTGTGCTGGGTGGTGAAGATGATGCTGGTTTTGTCGTCGCCGGTGCGCTTGGCGGTCTGGCCCCCGCCGGTGCGCCCGATGATGAAAAAACGCGTGACGTTGTTGGGGTTGTCTTCGATGTTGGCGAAGAGTGTCTTGAGATTGTAAACCTCGGCGGCCAGCGCGCTGCCGATGGCGGCCGTGCCCTTTTCCTGGGCCGCAAGTTCCGCTGCCTTGCTGGAACTGGCCACCGGCGTCCGCTGCACATCGCGAAAGGTCGCATTCAGCCACTGGCGACACTGATCGAGCGCTTCGGCCTTGGAGTAAATCACGCGGATATCTTCCGGCGCGCAATTCGCCAGCAAATGGCTGTGAATCGCAATCAGCACCTCCGCCACAATAGTGATGCTCGGATGTTCCAAAAACGCATCCATCGATTCGATGATCCCCCCGATGGTCGAATTCTCGATCGGCACCAAGCCCAGATCCGCGTGGCCGCGGGCGATCTCATCAAACACGCTGGCAATCGCCACCACTGGCACGTGCTCCACCGAGCTGCCAAATTTCTTGACGCTCGCCACATGCGAGAAACTTCCCTGCGGTCCCAGAAACGCAATGCGCAGCGGCTTTTCCAACGCAAACGATCCGGACATTAGCTCCCGGTAAATCGCCTCAAGGCACGAGTTCGGCAACACGCCCCCCACGGCCTTGTTCGCATTGCGTATCCGCTCCAACACGATCTTTTCGCGATCCGGCGCGTAGATCGGCGAACCACTCTGATGCTTCACCTTGCCGATGTCAATAACGATTTTCGCCCGCGCGTTGAGCAACTCCACGATGCTGCGGTCGAGCTCATCAATCTTTTCACGGAGCGGTTTTAGTGCATGATCTTCGGACATGAGTTCCTCTTCTTTGAATTGCCGCGAAGTATAACCCGCAAGCTCTCCAGACACGAAGCCCCGGTCAAATCTCGCCCCTCAATAATCACACCGTCCTAAAACACCGATCACCCGCATCTCCCAGCCCCGGCACAATATAGCCATGCTCATTCAGGTGCGAATCCACATTCGCACAATAGATCGGCACCTCCGGATGCACCGCATGCACCGCCCGTATTCCCTCCGGCGAGGCGATCAAACAAATGAACATGAACCGCTTGATCCCGCGGCGTTTGAAAGTTTCCACCGCCGCCAAGGCTGAGCCTCCGGTCGCCAACATAGGATCCAGAATCAGCACCAACGTATCGGGCTCCAGCGTGTCGGGCATCTTCACGTAATACTCCACGGGGCGCAGCGTTTTCTCGTCGCGAAACAGCCCGATGTGCCGCACCTGGGCATGAGGAAAAGTCGCAATGGCCCCCTCGATCATCGCCAACCCCGCCCGCAGGATCGGCGCCAAAATCAGTCGCCGCTCATCGATGCGTGTGCCCTTCGTATGCGTCAAAGGCGTATCGATATCGACTTCGCACGTCTGAAAATCCCGCGCCGCCTCATAGCTGAGATATCGTGACAACTCGCCCACCCGCGCCCGAAACTCCGCCGGCGGAGTCTGCTTCTTGCGCAACTCCCCCAGCGCCTGTTTCACCAGCGGATGCGCACACACATGCACGGCAGACAGGGACGTCGGTGGGGGAGTATTCATCGGGAAACTCCAAACGCGAGGCTGCGGGGATTTTGTCACCCGCGGATTGTAACCGCCCTTGCGCTTCCGCTCCTTCAAACTGCGTATTCCGACGCCCCCGCTGCTATAATGATCCGCCTATCCAAAGGAGTTTCATGAACTGGCAGCAGCCCATCCCCCGTGAATACACCTCGCTTCCCACGGCCACCGTCGTCGAACGGATCGCCGCGCGCAAGGCCCAACTCGGTGACCAGCTCGTCATCCTCGGCCATCATTATCAGCAGGACGAAGTCATCTGTTTTGCCGATGTGGTGGGCGATTCATTCCAACTCTCCCGCGATGCCGCCCAGCAAACCGCCGCTGAATACGTCATTTTCTGCGGCGTGCATTTCATGGCCGAATCCGCCGACATCCTCACCGCCGATCATCAGCAGGTGCTGCTTCCCGACCTCGGTGCCGGCTGCTCGATGGCCGACATGGCGCAGCTTGATGATGTGCAGGATGCCTGGGTCGCCATTCACAATGCCTGCCGCGATCAGGATAATTTCAAACTCGTCCCCATCACCTACATGAACTCCGCCGCCAACCTCAAAGCGTTCGTCGGTGAAAACGGCGGGGCTGTTTGCACCAGCAGCAATTGCGAAAAAATACTCCGCTGGGCTCTCGGCCAAAAAACGTCTGACGCCTCGCCCGCAACCCCTGACCCCTCCCTCAAAATAATCTTCTTCCCCGATCAGCACCTCGGCCGCAACACCGCCTACGCGATGGGCTTCCCGCTCGAATCCATGGTCGTCTGGGATTACCGCCACGCCGACGGCAACGGCGGCCTCACCGATGAGCAAATCCGCGCCGCCACGTTCATCCTCTGGAAAGGCCACTGCTCCGTCCACCAACTCTTCCGCCCTGAGCATGTCGATCAAGCCCGCGCCAAATACCCGGGCGTCAAAGTCATCGTCCATCCCGAGTGCCGCTGGGAAGTCGTCCAGAAAGCCGACCTCAGCGGCAGCACGGATTTAATCGGCAAAACCATCGCCGCGGCCCTCGCGGGTTCCACCTGGGCCGTCGGCACCGAGGTCCACATGGTCAACCGCCTGGCCAAAAAGCATCCGGATAAACACATCATGATTCTTTCGGAATGCCAGTGTCTTTGCACCACGATGTATCGCATCGATCCGCCGCACCTTCTTTGGATGCTCGACAATCTTGCCGCCGGAAAAGTAGTCAATCGCATTGAGGTGGACACTTATACCAAGTACTGGGCGCGGGTCAGCCTGCAGCGCATGCTGGATATTACGGCCGGCATCGCCGTGTCCGAGCCGCCAACCCCCATCCCGCCAAAACCCTCGCGTAATCCCCTCCGCGTCCTCGCCAACTCATAATCTGGATAGCCTATAATCCGCGCCGGTGAACCATGACGTTAGCTGATGAATAACGAAAAGCGTCTCCATCGCCCGTTTCCTTGGCCTCCTGCCCCTTGCCGATTTTGTCCCCTGAAACCCTCCCGCCCTCCGCACTTCAGTCCGCTTCCCACCTCCCCCGCATTTGACTCTCTACCCCCTCACCCCCAAAATACCCCCTCGTTCAGTCTTTTTTGCGTTTCGTTCTATTAAAGGATCCCTCCATGGCCAATTCAGGCGTCTCCACAGAATCTCTCGGCGGTCCCATCAAATCCGAATACACCGGCAAAAAATTCCGCGTCGCCTTTATCGGCTGCGGCGGCATCGCGGGCACCCACATCAAGGCCCTCAAAAAAATGCCCGACGTCGAAATTGTCGCCGGCTGCGATATCAAGCCCGAACGTCTCGAATGGTTCACCAAAGAAACCGGCAGCACCAACACCTTCGCCAAGTGGGACGACATGCTTAAAAATATTGAGATCGATGGCGTCTCCGTCTGTACGCCCAACGGCGTCCACGCCCCCGCCACCCTCGCCGCCTCCAAGGCCGGCAAGCATGTCATCGTCGAAAAGCCCATGGCCATGACCCCCAAAGAATGCGAAAAAATGATCGCCGCCGCCAAAGACGCCAAAAAGAAACTCGTCATCGGCTTCCAATACCGCTATCACCCCAGCACCCAGGCCCTCACCCGCGCCCGTGAAGCCGGACAGTTCGGCAACATCATGTTCGTCAAGTGCCAAGCCCTCCGGCGCCGCGGCATCCCCAACTGGGGCGTCTTCGGCCAGAAAAAACTCCAGGGCGGCGGACCGATGATCGACATCGGCGTCCACGTCATCGAAATGGCCCACTACTTCATGGGCTCGCCCAAGCCCGTCGCCGCCACCGGCAACACCTGGACCTACCTCGGCGACAAGAAATCCGATGTCGCCTCCGGCTGGGCCAACTGGGATTACAAAACCTACACCGTCGAGGATCTCGCCATCGGCCACATCCGCTTTGAAAACGGTGCCATCCTCCAGATCGAAGCGTCCTTCGCCGCCCACATCGAAAAAGACATCTGGAACTTCACCGTCATGGGCGACAAGGGTGGCTGCTCCTGGGACCCCGCCGCCATCTTCACCGATCGCGACGGCACCATGTGGAACAGCACCGCCACCTACACCGGTCACAGCGATTTCGATTCCATGTTCTTCTCCAAACTTCGCAACTGGATCGATGGCTGCACCAAGGGCACCGCACTCATCGCCCCGGGCGAAGCCGGCCTCGCCGTCCAACGCATCCTCGATGGCGTTTACCGCTCGGCTGACACCGGTGGCAAAGAAGTGAAAATCGGATAACTTCCCCACTTCCTCCACGCTAAAAAACGCGGGGCCTTCCATCCCACCGGATCGAAGGCCCCGCTTCTTTGCACCCTGCAAAGTTATTTCTGCGGCAGAATTTTCACCGACTTCACATCCAACTCGAAAACCGAAAACGTGTAGTCGTCCTCACGCTGCACCTTCACCGTCAGCGTCCCCTCCACGATCAACTCGTCAATCACGTAAGGAATCGCCTTCCCCTTCGCCGTCCGGCCGGTGATCGTGTGCTGCACTCCGGGGGGCTGGCCGAAGCAGCACGAAACCAGACTCGGCACCAGCGCAAAATCCGTCACCTCTTCCGCCTGCGTCAGCGGAATCATGTATCCCGTCAGCCGAATCGTCTTCCCATTCAGCGCCGCCACATCCGCCGGTACCTGCGTGTCTTTATCAGGATTGAATTCAAAATTTCCCAGTTCTTTGATCTTCATCATCGGCACTTCGCCCGCTTTCGGCACGACATGCGGCACACGATTCGCACCCATCGCCGGATCCGCATCCACCGGACGATTCCGTATCTCCTGCAAGCGCTCGGCAAATGTGGTATTCGCCGTCAATGCCTGCGTCGCCGCGGCAATAGCATCCGCCGGCCGGCTCGCGGGCTTCGTCGTGCCCGGTGACCTCGCCGGTTCAGCATTCTCCACCGCCGCTCCCGCCTGGCTCTTCTTCAACCGCCGATCCGCGATTTGAATCATCCCTATCACTTGCGCCAACTTCTTTTCGTTGTGCAGCACCTCGGGCAACGCGGCCCATTCTTTCAGCAGCGGCAGGGCCCTCGCGTAGTCCGTCTCCCCGTACGCCGCCATCGCCCGTTGTTCCACCAGCGGCGGCCGCGGCCACACCATATATGTCGCCACGCTCAGGGTGATTGCGACAACCAAAATACCCAGCAAAATCTGACGCATGTTTATTCTCATGAAAGATTCGTGGCCACATCCGTGCGGTAAGCCTTCATCGCCGGTGCCAGGCCCGCAACGCCGCATAACACCACGGCGATTACCAAGTATAGCACCTCGCCCCGACTGATACGCCACCACCCAATCCCGCTCGCCAGGACTCCCTGCATGTAATACGACCCCGCCCACGCCATTCCATGCGCCAGCACCAGCCCCAGTATCGCCCCGATCAGCCCCACCAGCACCGCCTCCAGACAGATGATCGCCACGATGCGCCCCCGCGTCGCCCCCAGCGCCCGCATGATCGCAATCTCCCGGTTCCGCGCGGCAATCGCATTGTAAATACTCACCAAAATCCCCATCCCCGCCACCAAGGTCACCAGCACCGATATCACCAGCAACAGTTTCACCGAGCCCGCCAGAAACGTCTCAAAAAACGTGCTCATCACCACCGAGGGGCTTACCGCCATCGCCTCGGTGCGATTCCCCAGCACAAAGGGCAACTGCGTGCTCGCAAACGCCCCACGCGTCTGCACCAGAATCGCCGAGATCTCCCACTTCTCCTTCGGCAGCAGCACGTTGATCGTCCCATCAGCATTCAACGTGTACGCTTTTTCTTCCTGTTCATGGTGCGATTCCTTTTTATCCGCGTCCGCACCCGTGCCCTTTATCGCCCCGATCGCCTCCAACCCCTGCTCATGCTCAAATATGGCATAGAAACTCTGCAGCGGAATAAACAGCACCCGATCGTTCGCCGTCCCCGTCCGCCGCAAAATCCCCACCACCGTCCACGCTTCCTCATGCACATCCGGCACTTCATTCGCCGAGGAATTTCCATGCGTCGCATGAAACTTCGATCCCATCTTCAAGCCCTCCCGCGCCGCCACATCCCACCCGATCACCGCCTCAAACTTCTGCGCATGAAACGCCCGCCCCTCCGCAAACTCATACGCCTGGTCCTTGCGATACCGCGGCGTTTTCGCCGGCGCCAACCTCCGCCCCTCCTCATCCACGCCAAAAAGCTGCGGCGTCGTTCCCACGATCCGCCGCCCGCGCCACGTATCCCCCACCGCGTATGGCACCGCCCATTGCGCAAAACCCCGCAAGGAATTCCGCGTCCCATCCGCGGAACTTTCCCGATTGGTCGCCAAATCTTCATACACGCGGTAAGGAATATTCCCCGGCGATTTATACAAATGATAAACCGTGTTCAGCACCAGTTGTATTTCCGACCCCTTCGGACCCACAATCAACTCATAGCCATAATCCGTCTGTGAAAACGCCTTCTGCCCTTCACTGTCGATGATCAGGATCGCCAGCGAAAGCGCCACCCCCAGCGTCACCGACAGCGTCGTCAACACCGTCGACAGCATCCGCTGCCGCATATTCTTCAGCACCAATTGCAGCAATGTCATGGCCGTGCCTCCTCAGGTGGGTCCACCCGCGCCGGCACCCGCGCCTGCGAAAGTTCCTCCCAACGCACCTGCCGCTGCAACCGTCCGGCAATCCGTGCATCATGCGTCACCAGCAGCAACGCCGCGCCCGTCTCACCGCACAGCCTGCGAATTAATTCCAGCGTCGCCGCCGCATTCGGCGCATCCAGCGAACCCGTCGGCTCATCCGCCAGCACAATCTGCGGGCGATTCGACACTGCCCGCGCCACCGCTACCCGCTGCTGCTGTCCCACCGACAATTTCCCCGGCTTGTATTTCATCCGCTCCCCCAACCCCACCGCCTCCAACAGATGCCGCGCCCACTCCGCGCTCGCCGCCCGCCCCGTGAAAGACATTCCCAACTGCACATTCTCGAGCGCCGTCAACCCCGGCAATAAATGATGCGTCTGAAAAATGTACCCGATGTGCTGCCCGCGAAAGCGATCGCGCTGCGCTTCCTTCAGCGCCATGATCTCCGTGGCCGCTCCATTGAGGGTGTAAGTGATCGCCCCTTCATCCGCCGTCAGGATTCCCGCCAACAAATGCAGAAACGTCGTCTTGCCCGCTCCCGACGTCCCCACCAGCGCCACCTGCTCGCCGGCCTGCAGATGAAAATCCGCAACCTGCACCACCGGCAGTCGTCCGCCCGTCGCCTCCGGCGACGCAAATGTTTTCACCAGCCCGGCGACCGCGAGCATAAGACACCTACCGGCATATGCAAATGAACTGCAAAAGCCCACTCTACCCCTGCTCCGCTCCGTCGTCAAATACGCCCTCGGGCGCAAATCCCCTCATTATGGGCCCCTCCCCCTCCCACAAGCCACGTCCGATTTCAAAACATCCCATCTTAACTAATGAATTGTAAAAATAGGTAATATATAAAAAAATAGATATGACCTATAAAAGTCAATTCTGTGCCTCCCAATAGCCTCCTCCATCCCATCTTCACAAGGCGAACCCTTAAGAATGTTAATATAGGTAATTATAGATGTTAATTTAGGAAAGATTATCAGGGCTGATCGCCAATACATAGGGGTATGAAGTTCAGCGGATTGCACGAGCCGAAACCTGACTCCCGCAGGAATAAGTCGGAAGCCAGATTCGGAAAAAATCCCCTGAACCTCGAAACTCCGGCCCGGAGCGGCTCGGTCTTTAACCTGTGACACGCCTCAAGAACGGATTCTCAAGGCAGTCCCAAGCCACAGGAGTTCTCCCCATGCCCGCACTCGAAACTCTCGTCGAACGCTTCACTGAACCCCTCTTCATCGGCGATCGCTCCGGCGCCCGCGCCGTCGTCGCTGACGCCTTCGAAGAGGGTCTCTCCGCTGAAGAAATCCTCATGCAGCTCATCTGGCCCACCATGGAAAAAATCTCCGCCCTCTACCGCGCTGACCGCATCAACACCGGCGTCCACCACATGGCCTCACGTCTTCTCCGCATGCTTGCCGATCAGGTCTGCCTCCGCCTCCCCCGCCAGGAACGCAACGGACGCACCATGCTCGTCGTCTGCTCCCCCGGCGAACCTGAAGAACTCGGTGCCCAAATCACCACCGACCTCGCCGAAGCCCACGGCTGGTCCGTCCACTTCGCCGGCGGTGGCGTCCCCAATGATGAAATCGTCGGCTGGATCGGACAACTCCAACCCCAAGTCCTCATGGTTTACGGCACCATCCCCTCCGCCGCCCCCATGGTCCGCCAACTCATCGATCTCCTCCACGACGTTGGTATCGCTCCCAAACTCCAGGTCATCTGCTCCGGCGGCGTCTTCAACCGCGCCGAGGGCCTCGCCGAAGAAATCGGCTCCGACCTCTTCGCCCCCGATCCCATCTCCTCCCTCGAAATGCTCGATGACTACCCCGCCAAACGCGCCACCCCTGAACAACAAACCGTTGGCCGCAAACGCCGCATCAAGAAACCCGTCGGCGTCCGCGGCGAGTAACCCGCGAATAAACTGCGAATAAACCGCTGGAGAGAGAGAGAAACGCCCAACGCCGCACGCTGCAAGGAGGCACGTGCGGCGTTGTCCTTTTTGCCGGCCCCCCCTCCAGTCCCACCCCTACCAGCTTCCTCCCCCCACGCGCCCCAGCGCCGCGTTTCACCTCCTCCATCGCCTTTACTTTAATCCCGATTAACCCGACAATGGTCGATCTTTTCGGGGTTGCGCCGCATTCGGCGAACGTGTGTTTCGCTCCACTCGCGCAACCCTTCCACACCTTCCCCTTGAGGACTTTACGGATGATGCACCTGAACTTGATCCCCTTGGCTCAATTGGGCACCACAGCCCCCGCAACTGGCAACCCCGATCCCGCCAGCGGCAGCAACCCATCCACCGCTGGCGGCGCAGGCGTCACCAACACCACCATCCAATCCGGCCTCACCGGCGCCGACGGTGCCCAGACCAAACCCGCCGACACCCAAAAAGCCGCCGCCCCCTCCGGCAGCATTTTCAGCAACCTCTTCGTCCCACTCACCCTCATGCTCGTTCTCCTCTACTTCGTCCTCTTCCGCGGCCAACGCAAAGATGAGAAAAAACGCAAAGCCATGATCTCCGAAATGAAAAAAGGCGACCGCGTCATGACCATCGGCGGCATGGTCGCCCGCGTCACCGCCATCGACGGCGACGAAATCACCCTCAAAATTGACGAGTCCGCCAACGTCAAAGCCGTCTACATGAAATCCGCCATCCAAAAAGTCCTGTCCGACGAAAAAGCCAAGTAACACCCATCCCCCCATACACCCATCCCGTTACAGTCTTTGACAACGCCGTAAGGAGGAGACGCCACAAGCCCGAAGTCTGAAGACATGAGCTGACATTTGCCCCTTCATACCCGGGCCACACCTGTTCGCTTCTTGCCTCCGGCTTCCTGCTTCTTGCTACTCATATCACACATGAAACAGTCACTCTTCTGGCGCTTCGCCATCATCTTCATCGCCATCGGACTCTCCATCGGCTCCATCTACATGTTCAGCCTCCGCTACGGCATTGACCTCCAGGGCGGCACCTCCCTCCTCTACGAACTCGATCTCAGCAAGTATGAAGGCTCCGGCGATACCGCCGACCTCGCCCAACGCGTCGTCAACGTCCTCAAACTCCGCGTCGATCCCCTCCAGCAGAAAAACCTCATCTGGCGCGTCATCGGCAACAAACGCATCCAAATCCAAATGCCCCTCGCTGACGCCAAAACCCGCGATGCCCGCGAAAAATTCAACGCCACCCTCGAAGATCTCCGCAAGTCCTCCCTGCGCCAAAGTGAAATCCTCTCCGCCGTCGCCCGTCCCGCCGGACCCGACCGTGATGCCGCCATCACCGAACTCGCACCCCTCGGCACACCCCGGCATGACCTTCTCGTCAAACTTGCCGACGCCCATGCCGCCCGCGAATCCGCTCTCACCGAAGCTAAAAAATTCCCTAGCGCCATGGCCTACCCCGATGATCTCATCAAAACCCTCGCCCATACCAAAGGCACCTACGAGACCGCCCAAAGCGCCGTCACCGCCTCCAATGTCGATGTCGCCAAACTCCAAAGCCTCCTCGTCGCCACCGAAAACGAAAACAACAAACCCGCCGCCGAAGAACTCGCCAAGTTCCCTCAACAATATGCCTCCCAGCGCGCCTTGATCGAACGCGTCATTGAAGCCCACAAAAACTTCCGCAAAACCGCTGGCTTCGGCCTCGATGACCCCGCCGATCTCCAACGCATGGTCACCGCCGCAGGTGTCCTCGACTTCCGCATCGCCGTCACCGAAAAAGACCTCGGCGGATACTCCGAAGCCTACGTCGCCGCACTCCAAAGCCTCGAGGCCAACGGCCCGCGCCGCGCCATCCAAAATATGGCCTGGTTCGAAGTCGATCCCTCCGGCGTCGACAGCCTCACCCGCGGCGGCTACATCACCTCCATCTGGGCCGCCCAACCTTACATCCTCCTCTATACCGACCTCGCCCACTCCCTCACCCACGACCCCGATCGCCGAGATTGGAAACTCGCCGACGCCCGCACCTCCAGCGATCAAGGCAAGCTCGCCGTCAGTTTCAAGTTTGACCAGTCCGGCGGATCACTCTTCGGTGAACTCACCGCCAACAACGTTAGCCGCCCCATGGCCATCCTCCTCGATAACCGCGCCATCTCCGCCCCCAACATCATGGGCCCCATCCTCACTGGCGATGGACAAATCACCTTCGGCAGCGTCACCCCCACACGTTCCGCCGATCAAATCCGCCGCGAAGCCGAAAACCTCGTCAAAATCCTCGAAGCCGGTTCCCTCCCTGCCACCCTCCAGAAAGAACCCATCTCCGTTCAGGTCATCACCCCCGAACTCGGACATGACAACATTACCGCCGGATTCAACTCCTCCATTTACGCCCTCATCGCCGTCGCCATCTTCATGCTCCTCTACTACACCATCACCGGTGCCTTCGCCAACATCGCCGTCGTCATCAACCTCATCATGATCCTCGGAGCCATGGCCTTCCTCGGCGGCACCTTCACCCTCCCCGGTATCGCCGGCCTCGTCCTCACCCTCGGCATGGCCGTCGACGCCAACGTCCTCATCAACGAGCGCATCCGCGAAGAAATACACAAAGGCGCCTCCCTCGCCATGGCCGTCCGCCTCGGCTACGACAAAGTCTTCTGGACCATCTTCGACGCCAATCTCACCACCTCCCTCACCTCCATGGTCCTCATCGCCTACGGCTCCGAAGAAGTCAAAGGCTTTGGCGTCACCCTCCTCATCGGCCTCATCGTCCACATGTTCACCGCCCTCTTCGTCACCCGCACCTTCATGTATGCCGGCATCAAGTGGGGCCTCATCAAACACATCGACGACCACTCCATCGCTGAATACTTCCGCGAAATCGTCACCCTCACCTGGCTCCGCAACGGCCACTGGCCCTTCATGCGCGTCATCACCGTCTCCAACATCGATTGGATCGGCAAACGCTATTACTTCTGGGCCTTCTCCACCCTCATCACCCTCGCCGGCATCGTCGCCTTCTTCGCCCGCGGCGATGAAAAATACGATACCGAGTTCCGCGGCGGTACCCAGGTCACCTTCAAACTCAGCCCACACGCCACCCTCACCCTCGACCAGGTCCGTGAACGCATCCAGAAAATCCCCTTCCTCCCCGACCTCACCCCTGCTGAACGCACCCTCCTCAAAGATGTCGAACAATCCCGCGTCTACGGCATCGGCACCGACGGCCGCAAATGGGAAATGCAAACCAGCATCGCCGATGATGAAGCCAAAGGCATCAAGATTCGCACCCGCTTCCTCGAACTCCTCGCCCGCCAATTCTCCGATGTCCTCCAGGTCAAACCCCAAGTCACCATCTTTGACCACAAATTCACCGCCCAAAATTCCGCCTCCGAGCTCCTCGGTGCCTACGTCATCGTCCCCATCACCTTCGGCACCCTCGACCAGGTCTTCGAGGGCACCCCCATCACCGGCATCCCCAATCGCGACGTCACCAATTTCATCAATGGCACCGCCGTCCTACTCGAAAACATGAACCCGCCCCAAACTGCGGAGCAACTCACCGATCGCATTCGCACCACCCGCCAATCCGGTTCTCTCAAGGATGTTCCCTATCGCGAGTTCCGCGTCATCCCCATCACCGCACTCGAAAATGCCGCCACCGCGCCCGCGAACACTGCCCCTGCCGCAGCCACCGCCGCCGCCACTTCCCCCGCGAAAATAGGCGTCCCCGCTAAAGAAGACGACACCCGCCCCCTCACCCGCGCTGTCGTCGTCTCCGTCGATTCCTCCATCCCCGCCACCGCCGCCAACTGGCCCGAAAGAGTCGCCGCCACCGAGTGGCAGATCGTCACCACCGCCCTCCAAAGCGCTGACCCCTTCGATGGCGTCACCAGCTTCGACGCCGTCGTCGCCGGCCAAGCCAAAATCCAGGCCCTCGTCTCCATCATCGTCTCCCTCGTCCTCATCGTTATTTACGTCTGGATTCGCTTCGGCGGCATCCTCTACGGCATCGGCGCCATCCTCTCCCTCTTGCACGACGCCTCCGTCGCCCTCGCCGCCACCGTCCTCTCCGGAGTCATCTACCACAAGGTCTTCGGCGGACACGCCAACTTCCTCCTCATCTCCGATTTCAAAATCAACCTCACCATGATCGCCGCCTACCTCACCATCATTGGCTACTCCGTCAACGACACCATCGTCATCTTCGATCGCGTCCGCGAACTCCGCGGCCGCTCCACCAACCCCATCAGCGCCAAGCTTCTTAATGACGCCATCAACCAGTGCTTCGGCCGTACCATCTGGACCACCTTCACCGTCTTCATCACCGTCCTCATCCTCTACATCTGGGGCGGAGAAGCCACCCGCGGCTTCGCCTTCGCCATGCTCATCGGCGTCATCACCGGTGCCTACTCCACCCTCGCCATCGCCAGCCCCGCGCTGCTCTCCCTCAAAATCAAGCGTTCGTACGATTCCGATTCCCCCAACCCCTTCCTCATCACCCCCACCACCGACCTCACCAAAACCTGAGCGGCGCAACCGGGAACGTCGTTGACCATTGACGCCTGCCCCCCCTGACCCTTTTGCAGGCGCGATGCTCGAAAAGGGGATGATCGCACGTTTGGACCACGGTCGTTTGACGTCGTAAAATCTTCAGGTTCGATCCTCACCCCTCCACGCAAACACTGGATGCAAACGCCTTCACGCAATACACTGTTACTTACTAAATCCCCGCCGACGTTTCTCGGCTTTTTCTACAGGAGACCCCCCATGCGCACGGATGTGAAAGTTGGACTTATTTGTGCCTTCCTCCTCTTGCTCGGCGTCGTCGGCTATTTCGCCTACTCCGGCAACCAGCCCACCAAACCCAATAACGCCGATGTCCCCATCGCCACCCGCACCCCCTCCTTGACAACTACCGACCCCTCCCCCTCCAACCCCGTCGGCGTCCCCCCCGGTGGCGGCATCCTCATCGCGCCCCCCGGCGCTTCCACCAACCCCGCGCTCCTGACCAGCACTCCCGCCACCTCCGCGCCCGCCACTGTCGCGCCGAGCGTCACCATCCTCACCACCCTGCCGGGCTCCACTCCCTCCGTCCCGACTCTGGGTGGCACCTCCCTCGTCGGCGGCACCACTACCCCCCCCGGAACCCCCTCTT